>NZ_MDCR01000358.1 GCF_001723055.1 Streptomyces niveus | reverse complement strand
TCGAGTTCGCCGTCCGGCGCGAAACTTGTGACGGGGAAGGACAGCACCCCGCCCTTCATCGCTTCGCGCAGCCGCTGCGCCAGATCCTCGGTCTCCACGCTCAGCCCTGCCATTGGTCCGGCCCTGCTTTCCCCTGAAGGATGTCTACGTATGAGAATGCAGGCTAGAACCATGAACAGGGTGGGTCAATGGGGCGGCCTGGGCCAGGTGATCCAGGGCCTCCCACGTGGGTCTCGCCCGGCCCGCGACGGCGAAGTACCGTGTGCGCAGGGCTTCAACAGGCCGTCAACTGGCCGAAGACGGGGGGCGCAACGATGACGAACGGGGTTCGCGCACAGCAACGGCAGCAGACGCGGGACACCTTGCTACGGGAGAGCAGACGGCTCTTCTCGAAGCTGGGTTACGCGTCCGTGGGACTGTCGGAGATCGTCGGGGCGGCCGGGGTGACCAAGGGCGCGCTGTACCACCACTTCGACAGCAAGGCCGAACTGTTCCGGGCGGTCCTGGAGCAGGTACAGCAGGAGGTCGCCGCGCTCATAGCGGCGGAGGCGGATGTCCAGGAGGACCCCTGGGACCAGTTCACGTACGGCTGCCAGGCCTTCCTCAGCGCGTCGACCGACCCCGCGATCCAGCGCATCATGCTCGTCGACGGGCCCGCGGTGCTCGGCTGGGGGGACTGGCGGGCGATGAACGAGGCAACCTCGGGGCGTCATCTGGCACAGGCGCTCACCGTGTTGATCCGCGA
>NZ_MDCR01000357.1 GCF_001723055.1 Streptomyces niveus | reverse complement strand
ACGGCGTCCGCGACCGCCGCCCGAGGCGGCGGTCGCGGACGCCGTGCTGGTCTCGCATCTGCACTCCGACCATCTGCATCTGCCGTCGCTGGCCAAGCTCGCGCCGGGCACCCGGCTGATCGTGCCGCGTGGCGCGGTGCGGGCGGTGCCCGGACTGCGGCGCCTTGACGCGGTCAGACGCGCGGGCGGTCTGCGGATCACCGAGGTCGACGCGGGCGACGAGGTGGCGATCGGGCCGCTGCGGGTACGGGCGGTGCCCGCGCACCACGACGGGCGACGGCTGCCGGTGGGCCCGCAGCGCTCCCCCGCGCTCGGCTATGTGATCACCGGTGAGCGCCGGACGTACTTCGCCGGGGACACCGGGCTGTTCGACGAGATGGCGGACGTCGTGGGCCCGGTCGATGTGGCGCTGCTGCCGGTCGGCGGCTGGGGGCCGCATCTGGGCCACGGTCATCTGAACGCCGACCGCGCGGCCGAGGCGCTGGCCCGGCTCGGCCCCGATGCCGCGGTGCCGGTGCACTACGGCACGTTCTGGCCGATCGGTCTGGACGGGGTCAGACCGCACGAATTCCATTCGCCCGGCGACGAGTTCGTCCGCCAGGCGGCCCGGCGCGCGCCCGCGGTCGCCGTGCACCGGCTGCGGCACGGCGAGAGTGTGCGGCCGGGGGCGGCCCTGTGATCGACCAGCTCATGAGTCAGCTGCCGTCGGAGTCCGC
Source organism: Streptomyces niveus (assembly GCF_001723055.1). Taxonomy (GTDB): domain Bacteria; phylum Actinomycetota; class Actinomycetes; order Streptomycetales; family Streptomycetaceae; genus Streptomyces; species Streptomyces niveus. The sequence continues at coordinate 1,560 of NZ_MDCR01000357.1, read as the reverse complement.
GCAGCAGGCCGTCACCTATCCCTCGCTGTTCCTGCTGGTGGCGTTGGGTGCGCTGGTGCCGGTGGTGCCGACGGGCGCCGTGGTGAGTTCGGCGGCCGTGGTCGCCTTCCACCAGACGGCGCCGCTCGCGCTGCTGTACATATTCGTGGTGGCGTCGCTCGCGGCGTTCCTCGGCGACATCACGCTCTACTGGCTGGGGCGGCGGGGGGTCAACTCCAAGAACGGCTCGCGCTGGCTGGCGGCGCTGGAGCAGCGGGTCTCCGAGGACACGCTCGAACAGACGCAGCGCAAGCTGCGGGAGCACGGTGTGACGGTGCTGGTCCTCTCCAGGCTGGTGCCGGCGGGGCGGATTCCGGTGATGCTGGCGTGCCTGCTGACCAGGTGGCCGACGTCGCGGTTCGTCAAGGGCGCGCTGCCGGCCTGTCTGGCGTGGGCGGCGACGTACCAACTCATCGGCATCCTGGGCGGTTCGCTCTTCGCCGAGCCGTGGGAGGGCGTGGTCGCGGCGGTGGCGCTGACGGTGCTGATCAGCGGCGGCCCCGCGCTCTGGCGGCGGCTGCGACGGCACGGCAAGGGCGACAAGCCGGCCGGGCCGCGCGGGAAAGGCACGCCGGAGGGCCCGGCGGAGACGGACGGCCGACGGGCCTGAGGGCGTGGGCGTCCGACGCCGCGCGGCCCGGCTCCAGTGACTTCCGCAGCGCGCGCTCGATGCCCGGGTCGGGCGGTCCGCGGTATCAGCGCAGCTCACGCAGCGCCGACGTCAGCGTGTCGAGCGCCTCGGCGACCTGCGGCAGCTCCAGCGGGTCCGCCGCCGTGAGGGACTCCGTCCGCAGCTCCGGGGGCGGCCCGAGCAGTGGTCCGGTGTCGAGCCGCACCCTCAGCGCGCCCAGTTCGTCCCCGAACCGGTGCCCGCCGGGCACCGGCAGGCCCAGCCGTTCGCCCAGGAACTCCTCGAGTTCCATCGAGTCGCCGACGCCCCGCGCGCCGAGCTCCCGGCGCAACGGACCGAGATCCGCGTACAGATGACGGCCCGCCCGAGGCGGCCTGGCCAGCGCCCCGGCGGCGAGGACGGCGTCGTGTACGGCGGCGGCCACGCGCGCGTGCAGCGCGGCTGCGGCCGTGACCCGCGCCGAGACGGCCGCCGGCTCGTCCAGCGCGTAGGCGGCAGCGGCGGCGACCGGTCCCGCGACGAGCGCGCCCAGCGCGGTGAGGTGGTCCACCGTTCTGGCCCGGCGGGCGGCGCCGCCGGGCGTGGCGGGGAAGCGCGCGACGGCGGCCGGCCAGGACGCCGGGGTCAGCGCGCCCGCGAGGTCGAAGAAGACGGTGACGTCGTCGGGCCACATCTCGGCGGGGCTCAGCGGCACCGTCTCGCGCGGCCGGTGCAGGGTGTCGCGCCAGGTCTCGTCGCTGATGATGTGCAGGCCCTCGCCGACCGCCGCCTCGCACGCCTCCCTGAGCAGTTCGGGCGGGGCCACGGTGCCGGTCGGGTCGTCGGCGATCGAGAGCAGCAGCAGCCGTGGGGTGCCGCCCTCGGCCCGTACCCGGCGCACCGTCTCCAGG
>NZ_MDCR01000356.1 GCF_001723055.1 Streptomyces niveus | reverse complement strand
GTTCGAGGCTCCCGAGGTGCCGAGGACGGCGACCGGGAGCCTCGAACAACTGGCCGAGAAGGCCGAATGCGAGCCGAACGTGCAGACCGACGCGGAGGAGCTGCGTCAGGCCAACTGCAAGACGGGCTACGGCAGATACATCCTCACCACGTTCGCGACCGACCGGGGCCTGCGTGAGTGGATCAACGAGGCCAACGACTACGGCGGTTCGTATCTCGTCGGCAGGAGGTGGGTCGCCAGCGGCGACGCGAAGGTGGTCGAGTCGCTGCGCGGCAGGCTGGGCGGGACGGTCGAGACGGCCCCGGAGCACGGCTCGGGCGGCGAGGACCACGGCGGCGAGGACCACGGCACCGAGGACCACGGCACCGAGGGGCACTCCGGCCACCCCGAACCGAGCTGACGTCACAGGGCGCCGGCCGGGCTGCGTACACAGCCCGGCCGGCGCCCTTCGACATCACTTCACGCCGCTAATTGCATTCCTTGCCGGTGTTGATGCAGTCGACCATCTTGTTCATCACGTTCTCGTCGAAGACATTGATGAAGTCACCGTGGTCGGTGATGGGCTTGTGCAACTGCTCGGGGAACGAGTCCACCGCGAATCCGGGCCCCGGCGGAATGTCGTACACGATCCGCTGCTTGAGCTGTGGAATCGCCTGGAATCCCTCCTGGCACTGACCGTTCTGATCGGCGAACGCCACATGGGTGCGGTGATTCGCGCTGTCGGTGTTCTGCCCGTCCCAGCAGCTCTGGAAATTGAACGAACGCACCACCTGGCTGCCCGCCGGGCAGATCGGGTATTTGTCCTTCAGCTGGCGGTCCTCGAATCCGGTGCAGCTCCACGAGGCATTCGCGTTGGCGTCGCCGTTGACGAACGCCTTCGCGTCACCGGTGATGATGCGCAGGAAGCGGGGCATGGCCGTGACCTTCGACACCGCGCTGCCCACGAACTGGAGGGTGACCTCGGACGGCGTCTGGATCTCTCCGACGTTGCCGTCCTTGCCGCCGCCGTCCTCGTTCGCGTCGGCCTCGTTCTGACCGTTCTGGAGGCGGATCACCGGCCAGTAGTACGTGGACTTGTCACCCTGCTCGTTGCAGGTCGTCTCACCGTTGGCCAGGTCGTCGTCGCTGGCGAAGGCGTTGTTGGCCTGGTTGCCGATGTAGTCGTGCTTGTGATGGGCGCCGTTGCTCACACCGGGCGCGGCGATGACGTTGTCCGAGTTGAAGAGACCGTTCTCGTTACGCCCGCACTCGGTGGTGAAGTTGCCGGTCGACGCCTGCTCACCCGGCTGGGGCTGCTGGATGTTCGGCTCGATGGACTGGATGTCGACAAAGTCGGAGGCTTCGGGGCCGTTGCCGGGCGGCTGGCCGCCGTCACCGCCGCCCTGACCGCCGTCCTGGCCCGCGTTCTGGCCCTGACCGCCGTTCTGGCCTTGACCGCCGTTCTGGCCACCGTTCTGGCCTTGACCGCCGTTCTGACCCTGACCACCGTTCTGGCCACCGCCCGGGTCGCCCTCGTTGGTGCTGTCGTCATCGGGCCGCATGGTGCAGGGGGCGAGCGAGTCCAGGCTCTTCTGCCAGTGCCCCGCGCGCTTGAGCGCGGAACGGATCTTCTTGAGACTGGCGAGCCTCTTCTGCTTCAGCGGCTTGAGGATCTTCTTCTCGGTAAGTTTCGGATCCCTCTCCAGCTTCGCCTTGTTGTCGGCGAACCGCTTGTACGCGTCGGTGATCTGCGTATCCATCCGGGCCAGTTCCCGGTCGACCGCCGCGCGGGCCCGCCTCGGCACCTTGGTCAGCTCATTCGCGACCTCCGGACAGTCGATGGTGGACATCTGCCGTCCGGCATTCTGGATCCGCTGCTCCTGACCGGAGCGGCCTTCTCCCGCGGATGCGTAGACATTTACCGCTACCAGCCCACCCCCGCCCAGAATCAAGGCGGCCGAGGCCGCGATGGCCCGGTTCGCCACGGTCGAGCGTTTTCTTGTGCGTCCCATGGAACTCCTCAAGCTTCGGTGCCGGTTCAGGGGGATCTCCGGCGTGGGGAGGAAGCGCTCCGTTCCATACGGACGTCATTCGCGGCCTGTTCAGCCACGTCGAGAATTCATAGAAATCTCCAGCAACAAACCGGGCGGATGCCCTCAACCCGTCACTGCTGGCCCCGGTCCAGATAGGCGATCACCGCGAGCACACGCCGGTTGTCGTCGTCCGACACCGGCAGGCCGAGCTTCCCGAAGATGTTCGACGTGTGCTTGGACACCGCCCGCTCCGTGACGACGAGTTGGGCCGCGATCGCCGCGTTCGACCGCCCCTGGGCCATCAGCTCCATGACCTCCCGCTCACGCGGCGTCAGCTGCCCGATCGGCTTGTCCTGCGTTCTGCGAGACAGCAGTTGCTGGATGACCTGGGGGTCCATCGCCGTACCGCCGCCCGCGACCCGGCGTACCGCGTCGATGAACTGGTCGGCGTCGAAGACCCGGTCCTTGAGCAGATAGCCGATGCCTCCGTTGCCGTCGGCCAGCAACTCGCGTGCGTACAACTGCTCCACGTGCTGCGACAGGACGAGGACCGGCAGCCCCGGCCGGTCCCGGCGTGCGGCGAGGGCGCACTGGAGGCCCTCGTCGGTGTGCGACGGCGGCAGCCGGACGTCGACGACGGCGACGTCCGGCCTCAACTCCGCGAATGCCTTTGTCAGTTCGGGCCCGGTCTCCACGGCGGCCAGGACCTCGAAGTCGTACGCCTCCAGCATCCGGACGAGGCCGTCACGGAGCAGGAAGAGATCTTCGGCTAGGACAACTCGCAAGGGATCTCCACGGTGACCATGGTGGGGCCGCCCGCGGGGCTGCTGACGGCCAGGATGCCGTCGAATGTACCGAGTCGGCGCTCCAGTCCGCTCAGCCCGGTACCGCCGCCGATGGTCGCGCCGCCGCCCCCGTTGTCACCGACGGTGATGCGCAGCATGGACTCCGCGTACGTCATGTCGATCCAGACCCGGTCGGCGTTCGAGTGCTTTATCGCGTTGGTCAGGATCTCGCTGACCGCGAAGTACGCCGCCGACTCCACCGGCGCGTCGGCGCGGCCCGGCAGATCCACCTGCACGTCGGTCTCCACCGGCAGCCGCAGCGCCAGCGCCTTCACCGCGTCGCCCAGTCCGCGCTCGGCCAGCACCGGAGGGTGGATGCCCCGTACGAGGTCACGCAGTTCGGTCAGCGCCTCGGCGGAGGACTTGCGGGCGTTGGCGATCAGCTCCTTCGCCTTCGCCGGGTTCTTCTCGATCAGCGCCTCGATCGTGCCCAGGTCCATGCCCATGGCGACCAGCCGGGCCTGCGCGCCGTCGTGCAGGTCGCGCTCGATGCGGCGCAGTTCGGCGGCGGAGGTGTCCACGGCATCGTGCCGGGTCTCGGTGAGATGGGCGACGCGCTGGGCCAGTTGCTGGTCGTGGTCGGGGGCGAGCATGGCCCTGGCCAGCAGGAAGTAGCCGCGCTGGATGTCGTTGGCGTACCGCAGGCCCACCGCGAACATCCCGGCGCCGAACGCGGCGGCGAACAGGCCGGTCAGCTGGCTGTCGACCGGGACGAAGCCGTACCAGTACGCGTCGTCCTCGAACACCCGCCACAGTCCGGCCGCCAGCACCAGACCCTCCAGCGGGTAGACGAACAGCCCCATGGACAGCAGCGCGACCGTCGCGCCCGCCGTCATGTCCACCATCAGCCAGCCCAGGTCCCGCCAGGTCGCCGGGTCCTTGAGCATCAGCGTGGTCCGCTCCACCTGGCCGGTGACACCGGTCCGCAGGTCGGCGGGCATCGGGCGGTACGGGATCGGGATCTTGACGTCCGACCAGGTGGCCGCCAGCAGCCGGCGCCGGTTGGCGTGCATCCGCACGGCCGTCAGGACGTAGGGCGTGGTGAAGACACCGATACCGATGAGGATGAGGGCGATCGAGACGACCGAGAGGACGAACAGTGTGATCGAACCGACGATGGCGGTGAGCCCCAGCACCAGCCCCCGGCCGGCGGTGGTCGCCGACCCCACGACTACTCGTTTCGCCACGCTCTTCGTTCCGCTCATGGTCGTCCCTTTCCTCGTCGCCCGTGCCCCATCGGCGACCGGCCCGCCCGACTGACGGGCACGACCATCAGTCTGCCGGGCGGGAGGTGCCGGCGGGAGCGGTTTCCGCCCCCAACCGGGGGTGTACCTAGCACCACTCGGGCACCCCTGGCACCCCCGCCGACGGCTTCCCCCGCGGCCACGGCGCGGGCGCCCCTAACCACTCAGCAGGGCCGCCTCCGCCTCCGGCGCCAGACCGAGCCTCGGGCGGTCCGGGCGCTGCGGTGCCTCGCCGCCGACCGACGTCAGCCAGGCCCAGGTGTCGGAGACGGTCCGCTCCACCGGCCGGCACCGCAGCCCCGCCGCGAGGGCCTTGGAGACATCCCCGGCGTGCATCATGTCGTGCAGTTCACCGCGCGGCAGCCAGATCGGCAGCTGAGTCCACGGCTCCACCCCGGCGGCGAGGATCGTGTCCGGATCCGTCCAGCGCAGCTCCGCCCGCGCCCCGGTGGCCCGCACGCACGCATCCAGCAGCTCGCCCATCGTGCTGTGACCCGGCGGACTCACCAGGTTGTACGCGCCCCCGAGGCCGTTCGCCGCCGCGTCGAGGGTCCACTCGGCGAGGTCGCGTACGTCGATGTACTGGAGCGGGTTGTCGTGCGGCCCCGGTGCCAGCACCGGGCCGCCGCGCGCGATCCGCCCCAGCCACCACGGCAGCCGCCCCACGTTCTCCCACGGCCCGAGGATCAGGCCCGCGCGCACCAGCAGCGCGCGGTCGCCGAAGACCGCCTCGGCGGCCAGTTCGCCGCCGCGCTTGTCGCGCGCGTAGTCCAGCTGCCCGGCGTCGGCCGACGCGCCGTCCACCAGCGGGCCGTCCTCGGTCAGACCGGCGGGGGTCGGGTACGCGTACACGGAACGGCTGGAGACGTACGCGTAGCGCTCCGCCCGGCCGGCCAGCAGCCGGGCCGCAGCCAGCACGGCGGACGGCGCGCCCGACCAGGTGTCGACGACCACGTCCCATCGGGCCGCGTCGGGGTCGGACGTGTGGAGGTCGGCCGTGCCCGTGAGGGCCGCCAGTCCGTCCGGCGCGGTGCGGTCGCCGTGCAGGACGCGGACGCCCTCCGGCGGCTCGTGGTGGCCCCGGTGGAAGACGGTCACCTGCCAGTCCCGTGCGAGCGCCGCCTCGGCCACGGCACGGCCCACGAACTCGGTGCCACCCAGAATCAGAAGTCTCATGAACGAACCCTGCCACGCGGTTGTCCGATTACCGGATCCGTTCTGCTGCGGGCATAGCAGGTCAGCGCCGTACGCACCATCTGCCGCACACGCCACTGGGATGGCAGCATGAGCGCACCATGACAGATGCCCGGTCGCCGATGCGCGCCTTGCGGGCCGCGATCCTCGCGGCGGTGTGTGTGACATTGGCGGCGGTGGGGCATTCGTCCGCATCCACCCATGAACTTCCGCTTGGTGTGCTCGCGTTGGCTTTCGGGGTGATCGCCGGGCTGTCGTGGCTCGCGGGCGGGCGCCGCCGGGGCGTCGGGTTCATCGCGCCCGCCGTGCTCACCGCGCAGGCCGCGCTGCATGTGACGTTCGCCGCCGCCGGGACGCACGGCGCGATGCCGTCGGCCGGCCACGGTCACGCGCCGGCGGACATGGGGGAGACGGGTGCGGGTACGGGCGCGGAAGGCGTCGTCGGCGCCGTCCTGACGGCCGTCGGCGACACCTCCCCGGGCATGCTCGCCGCCCACCTGCTCGCCGGCGCCGTCTGCGCGCTCTGGCTGGCCCGGGGCGAGGCCGCCTTCTTCCGGCTCGCCGAGACCGTCGCCGCCTTCGCCTTCACCCCGCTCGGGCTGCTCCTCGCCGCGCCCCGGCCCCTCGCCGTACCGCCGCCCGTACGGCCCCGGCACCGTACCCGCGCGCCGCACCGGCCGCGCGGCACCGTACTGGCCCACGCCGTGTCCCGGCGCGGCCCGCCCGCCCACGGCGCGTCCGCGATCCGTACGACGGCCTCCGGGGCCGCCGCCGCCATGGTCTGATCCGGCCTCGGCGGGCCCGGGGGTCCATTTCCCCGTGCCACGCCAACTCCTAGGACAGTCATGGCCATTGACGACCCTGTAAAGGGCGCCGAGAAGACGGGTGGCAAGAAGCCGCCCGCCCCAACGACCACCACGTGGGGCGCGGTGCGCCCGCTCGTCCTGCGGCTGCACTTCTACGCCGGCCTGCTCGTCGCCCCGCTCCTGCTGATCGCCGCCACCACGGGGCTGCTCTACTCGCTCTCGTACCAGGCGGAGAAGATCGTCTACCGCCAGGAACTGCGCTCCCCGGACAGCGACCGTACGGCCATGCTCACCGACCAGGTCGAGGCGGCGCGCGCCGAGCACCCCGACGGCAAGGTCACCGCCGTCTGGCCCTCGTCCGACGACGAGGAGTCCACCCGGGTCCTGATGACGATGCCGGACAGCGAGGAGAGCAAGTCGCTGGCCGTGTTCGTCGACCCGCACACCGCCCAGATACGCGGCGAACTGGACAGCTACGGCAGCTCAGGAGCGCTCCCGCTGCGCACCTGGCTCTCCGAACTCCACCGCCACCTCCACCTCGGCGAACCCGGCCGTATCTACAGCGAACTGGCCGCCAGCTGGCTGTGGGTCGTCGCGCTCGGCGGGCTGCTGCTGTGGATCGGCCGCAGACGGACCTCCAAGCGGGCCCTGCTGCGACCCGAGCCCGGCGCCACCGGACGCCGCAGGACGCTCTCCCGGCACGGTTCGCTCGGGCTGTGGGCGGCCACCGGATTCGTGCTGCTGTCCGCGACCGGGCTGACCTGGTCGACGTACGCGGGCGCCAACATCGGCGCCGTACAGGACCAGTTGGGCGGCGCCACGCCCGTCGTCTCGGCCACCCTGAAGAGCGGCGAGGGCTCGGCGGCCGGGGCCGGGGGCCACGAAGGGCACGAGGGCCACGGCGGCGACAGCGGGCCCGGCGGTGACCACGAGGGCATGGACATCGGCATCGACAACGCCCTGACCGCCGCGCGCCAGGCCGGGCTCGACGGACCGGTCGTCGTGAAGCCGCCCGCCGACGGCACGGCGTACGTCGTCGCGCAGCGGGACAACACCTTCCCGGTCCGGCTGGACTCGGTCGCCGTCGACCCCGGCACCGGGCTCATCCTCGACGAACTGCGCTTCGCCGACTACCCGCTGCTCGCCCAGCTCACCCGCATCGGTATCGACGCCCACATGGGGCTCACGTTCGGCCTCGTCAACCAGTTGCTGCTCGCCGCACTCGCCCTCTCGCTGATCCTGATCATCGTGTGGGGCTACCGCATGTGGTGGCAGCGCAGGCCCACCCAGGACCGGAAGCTGGGCGTGGGCAAACCGATGGCGCGCGGGGCGTGGCGCAAGGTGCCGCTGTCCGTGCTGCTGCCGCTGATCGCGGCGGCGGCGCTGGTCGGCTGGTTCGTACCGCTGCTCGGCATCACGCTGGTGGCGTTCCTGGTCCTGGACGTGGTGCTCGGCGCCGTGGCGCGCGCCCGCGCCGTGAAGGCCGGCACGTAGCAGGCGCGAGGCCCCCGCCGGGCGGACCGGCGGGGGCCTCTCTCACTCGTGGCGCCGCTACGGGACGTACTTGTAACCGACCCGCCGGATCGTCCGGATCGTCTGCCGGTGCTCGGCGCCCAGCTTCCGGCGCAGCCTGGCCACATGCACGTCCACGGTCCGGCCGTCGCCCACGTGCCCGTAACCCCAGACGGTGGTCACCAACTGGTCGCGGGTGTGCACCCGGTGGGGGTGCGCCACGAGATGGGCGAGCAGCTCGAATTCGAGGTACGTCAGATCCAGCGGGCGGCCGTCCACCTCGACGGTCCGCTCGGTGGGGTCGATCCGCACCGGGCCCTCGCCGGTGTGGGCGCCGGTCTCGGGGGCGGCAGCGGCTGCCGGGTGCTGATCGGCCGGTACGAGGACGAGGTAGCCGACCATCGGCGGCCTGCCCGGCAGCGTCGGCAGGGTGTGCGCCGGGGCGGGCAGCCAGGTGGAGCCGGGCGGCAGGAAGTCCACGAGCCGGCCGGCCGCGTCGGCCGCCGCGAGGGGCACGACCTCGTCACGGTCGACGGCTCGCAGCCGGTGCCGGCCGGAGGCCGCCGCGGTGGCGGCGGCGGTTGACGTCGCGGCGGCGGTGGCCGCGGTGACGGTGGAGAAAGGACGGGAGTTCGCCATGAGGGGTCAGCTCTTTCGCGCGAAGGATGTCGTCGAGTCGACAGGACGGGACGTACGTCATTCGCGACGGCCGAAGGCCTGGGAAGAGGCTTTAGAGGGCCGGCGCGTTCCTCGCGCGGCAACACACCCGGTCGAAGTCGTGGTGCTGCCGGGACGGCCAGAACGGCTCAAGGTCGATGCGACCCGACGCGTCGTGCTGAAGGCTGGCCATGGCCTCATTGAAGCAGATACGGGGCCGTAGCAGCAGGGCCCTTTCAAAGGGCGATACGTGAATAAGATCCATTGGCGATTTCATGGGCCGTTCATGGGACCGACCCACCCGTCAGCGCAGGAGCGAGCCGAAGCCCGCCGCGCGGATCCGGCGCACGATCTCCTCCGGCGTCGTGCCCAGCCGGTCCGCCGTACGCCCCAGATGCCAGTCGTCGCCGGCCAGGCTGTTCAGCAGATGGCCGCGTCTGATCTGCGCCGGAGCCAGCCGGAACGTCTTCAGATACGCCGTCCGCCCCTTGTGGTCGGTGATCAGCTCACCGATGTGCTGCCCGTCGGAATCGACGCGGAACGGCGGCAGGAAGCGGTACATGTCGAACGACGCCATCCGGCGTACGCGCTCGAACGCGTACGACGTGCCGAGCAGCTCACGCGCCATGACCGTGTCGTGCGACTCGCTCCACGCCCGCTCCCGCGCACCCGCCGCCGCCCGCAGATCCGCGAGCGTCGTGATGTGGCGCCCGTCCCCGAGGCGCGCCTCGAAGTCCGGTACGGGGCGGCCGAAGTAGCCGTACTGGTGGATCAACTCCCCGTACATGTCCTGGAGCAGCGTCGGGTGCAGGGCGCGGTAGTCGTCTGGGTGCGGCACCACGAACGCGGCGGCGAGCGCGTCCGCGACGTACACCAGCACCCCGCACTGGTCCGGATGGATCTCGAACACCCGCAGCGCGTCGGCCAGTCCGGGCACGTCGAGCCCCCGATAGGCAGCCTCGGAACGCGGCGAGAGCCCCTGCCGTACCGCCTCCCGCGACCACTCCTGCCAGGCGATCGCCGGCCCGCCGAAGTGCAGCGCCAGATAGCCCTCCATGGCCAGATGGAGCGGCAGGAACCGACAGCGCGCCACGGCGCCGGCCGGCTGCCCCTTCTTCCCCTTCGACGGGCGGCGCTTGACCATGCGGTGGTGCCGTTCGACGGCCATGGCGGTGGGCCGCGCGGTGTCCAACTGGGTCCCGTACGCTGCCGATTGCGTGTCCGGCCGCGTGTCCGGCTGCTCGCCGGACCAGTCGGCGACGAGCCCGTGCGGGATGTACGACACATAACTGACGCCCGGCGACACCAGGACCTCGCCGAAACGGTCGTACACCTCCCGGTGCAGCCGGAGCCCCGGCACCGGCTCCTCGCGCACCAGCGGCACCAGCCGGACCCCGCCCCACACCTGCGCCGGGCGCGTGTCAAGCCCGGTGAAGTCCAGTCCGCTCATGTCGCCCCGCTCCTCTCGTACGTACGCAGAAAGCTCTCGATCCGCCGGTCCAGATACGCCTGGAGCTCCGCCAGACCCGTCCGGCCCTCGGCGAACTGCGCGATCTCCACCAGCGCCGGCAGATCCTCCGCGTCCCGGATGCCCGCCGTCGGCACACTCGCCGCTAGCCGGCGCACGTCGAAGCCGTCCGCGTCGTACACCGGATTCAGATGCACGACCGACGTACGCCGCTCCCGGTCCAGCCTCGTACGCCACACCCGCAGCACCTCGCCCGCCAGCCCCGGAGGCGCGTTGTCCCAGCCGTCCGAGACGACGACGAGGCGCTCGGGGGCGTACTCCAGCGCGTCGATGACGCGCATGCCCAGCGGCGTGGGTCCGTACGGCCGCACCAGAAGCGGATCCGTACGGCCCGATGTCCACCACGCGCCGTACGCCCCCGGCGCCGCCAGCGCCTCCAGCAGGAAATGCCCCCCGAGCGCGACCGCGAGCGGACGACGGCGCTTCACGCCGGAGCCCGACGCGGAGTAGCTGTCGTCCAGTACGGCTGCGACGCGCCCCCACGTCCCGGCGTACGGACCCGCCGCCCGGCGCGCCGCCGAACGCAGCGCGCCCGTCAGCTCCCTGCGCCGCCGCACCCGCTCCTCGGTCGTCAGCGACAGCGCGTACAGGGCCAGCCTGGTCAGCGGCATGACGGAGAGATCGGTCCGCACGGCGGCGCCCGCCCCGTCCGCGCCCGCCTCGCGCTGCGTACGCAGCCGCTCCAGCCGGGTCATCCGGGGCGCGATCCGCTCCACGAACGTCTCGCGCGCGACGCCGTGCCTGGCCGCGAAACCCTCGGCGACGGTGAACGGCAGCTCGTAGACCGCGCCCTGCTCGTAGTGGGCGCGGCGGTACGCGTCGAGCAACGGGTGCTCGTAGCGCGGGCGCACGCCCGGCTTGAAGAGGAAGTCGCCCAGCTCACCGGCGGCGGGCGGGGCGCCGCCGGTGGCGGTGCCCGTGCCCGTGCCCGTGTCCGTGTCCGTGCCCGCGGCCGTCGTCAGCGGCAGATGGAAGTGGCGCGCGGCGGTCTTCAGCCCTGCGCGGTACTTCACCGCGTCGTGCCCCAGGTCCGGCCGCGCCGCCAGCCAGTCGCGCAGGATCGCGCGGGTACGGCGGTTGCCGACCTTCGCGGCGCGCAGCGCGCGGAACAGCCGGTAGACGCGCTGCGGCGGCAGCCGCGCCAGCCGCGCCGCGATCAGCCGCCCCTCGGTCCGCTTCTGCTCGCCGCTCGCCTCGCCGGCCGTGCGCAGCAATTGCTCCACGACCCGGGCCGCGTTGTGGTCGTTGATGTCGAGCGCGAGCGAAGCGGCGTACACGGTGCGGTAGTTGACCCGTACGTACTCATGGAGGAAGTCGAGCGAGAGCCGCTGCTGGTACGCCTGGGAGCGGAACTCGCGCTGTCCCGTGGACGTGACGGCGGCGTTGACGAACAGGAGCACGTCCTCGGCCGCGATCAGGTCGGCGTAGGTCTCCGTCATGCTTCCCCCGTGTCCCCGTACCCGCGTGTCCTCATACCCGCATGTCCCCGTACATGCTGAAGCCGGCCGGGGCATGGGGGCGCGAACAGCGAAATTTTTGCTTCAGAGGCAAGTCCCGGAAGTCGCACCGGAGGCCCGCGGCCGGCCCACGCAACGTAGCACCGGGCGCCCCGTACGGCGCCACCCAATTCCCCGCCCGTCCGTCCCGGCCCACCCTGGGCCGGGGCGGGGTGCGGACGGCACACTGATCCATATGAGTCAGCTACGCATCGCCCTTCTCGGCACCGGCCCCTGGGCCGGGCGCACCCACGCCCCCGCCATCGCCGCCCACCCCGATGTCGTGTTCAGCGGGGTCTGGGGGAGGCGGCCCGAGGCAGCCGCCGCGCTCGCCGCCGCCCACGACACCACGGCGTACGCGGGCGGGGGTGAGGGCGGCCCCGGTGAGGGTGGTCTGGACGGGCTCGACGCGCTGCTCGCCGTGAGCGACGCCGTCGCCTTCGCCCTGCCGCCCGACATCCAGGCGCCGCTCGCCGCCCGCGCGGCGGCGGCCGGCTGCCACCTCCTCATGGACAAGCCGGTCGCCACGACCGTGCCCGGCGCGCGCGCCGTGGCGGACGCCGCCGAGCTGGCCGGTGTCGCCTCGCTGGTCTTCTGCACGCTGCGCTTCGCCGCCGGGACGGCGGAGTGGGTCGAGGAACAGGCGGCGCTGGGCGGCTGGTTCACGGCGCGTGCCCACTGGCTCGGCGCGCTGTACGGGGTGGGCAGCGAGAGCAGCCCGTACGCGGACTCGCCCTGGCGCCGCGAGAAGGGCGGCCTGTGGGACGTGGGGCCGCACGCGCTCTCCGCGCTGCTGCCGGTGCTGGGCGACGTGACGGCCGTGACGGCCGTACGGACCGAGCCCGACCTCACGCATCTGGTGCTCACGCACACGTCGGGCGTGACGAGTTCGGCGGTCCTGAGCCTGAGCGCTCCCGTGAAGGGCGCGGGCGCGGGGTTCGAACTGCGGGGCGAGCACGGGACGGTGGTCCTTCCCGAGCAGTGGGGCGACCCTGCGGATACCTTCGGCCTGGCGATCGACGCGCTGCTGACGGCCGCGCGCACGGGCCGGCCGCACGCGTGCGACGTGCGGTTCGGTCTGCGGCTGACGGAGATCCTCGCGGAGGCGGAGGGGCAGCTGGGGGCTCTGGGGCGCCCCTGAGCAACGCGCGACCGCCGAGGGTTCGCCGACCCCTCAAACACCGTCTGGCCAGGGGCGATTGTCAGTGGGGGGCGGTAGAATCGTAAGTGTTCGTGAGGGTTCCACCACGTGCCGGGAGGTCGCCGATGGCCGTTGCCACTATCACGACGAAGCTCTTCGACATCACTCAGCCAGCCGCCAAGTCCGTGCAGCGCAAGCCACTGCCCGCGGGACAGCCCCGCGAGTGGTACGAGACCCACAACCGCCGCCTCAAGGCCATGCGCCTCGCCATCGCCCTGCTCGACTCGGGCGTTTACCACCCGGCGAACGCGAACAACCGGAGGATCCGTTCGACGGCGGCCCTGATCGGCATCCATCCGCCGTCGGACACGACGTGCCGCATGGTGCGCGCCCTGATCCGCTACGGGCGCTGACAGAGACGGAATCCCTGTACGGGGGCGGCGGAGCGGACGACGCACCGGCTCCGTACAGGGATTTCCGCGCTCCGTGGCCCGGTGGGGCCGGGAGCGGGGCCGGGTGCCGGGCCGCTCCGTGTGTCCGGCATGCTGAGGCCGGTGACTTCTCCTGAAGCCGGGCACATACACACGCGGCGGCCCCGATGAACGCCGTCCTCTTCGGCTTCCTGCCCATCTGGGTGATCACCGGCCTCGGCTGGGTGGCCGCACGTCACGACATCCTCGGCTCACAGGCCCAGCACGTCCTCGGGCGCTTCGCCTTCACCTTCGCCATGCCGGCCCTGCTGTTCCTGGCGATGGCGGGCGCCGACGTGACCGCCCTGCTGAACGTCGGAGTGCTCGTCTTCGCCCTCAGCCTGCTCGTCGTCTTCGCCGCCGGACTGCTGGTCAGCCGCTGGGTGTACCGGCGCGGCCAGGCCGAACAGGCCATCGGCGCGATGGCCGCGGGCTACGTCAACTCCGCCAACCTCGGTATCCCCGTCGCCGTACACGTCCTCGGCGACACCTCCTTCGTCATCACCGTCGCCCTGTTCCAGATGCTCTTCGTCGCGCCGGTGGTGCTCGTGCTCATCGATCTGGACGTACGGCGCGACCGGCGCGGGCGCGCCGCCCGGATGCTCCAACTGCCCTTCCGCAACCCGATCATCGCGGCCTCCCTCGCCGGAGTGGCCGTGTCGGCGCTCGGCTGGGACCTTCCGGCCGAGGCGACCGCACCTCTCCAACTCCTCGGCGACGCCGCCGTCCCGGCCGCCCTCTTCGCGCTCGGCATGTCCCTCAACACCCGTGTCAGGCCGGACTCATCGGGGCGCGCCGAACGCGGCCTCCTCGTCGCACTCAAGATCGTGGCCCAGCCGCTGCTCGCCTACGCGATCGGCCACTGGCTGTTCGGGCTGACCGGACACACCCTGTTCGCCGTCGTGGTCTGCGCGGGACTGCCGACCGCGCAGAACGCCTTCATCTTCGCCTCCGAATACCGCCTGGACACCGACCTCGCCAGGGACACCGTCATCCTGTCCACACTCTGTTCGATGGTGTCCCTGTCGCTGATCACCTGGCTTCTGGTCTGAGTGGTCCGGGCGGTCCTGGCGGTTCGCGCGGACCGCGTAGACGCGCGTCATGGTGCGCCCGGCGGTGTCCCGGCCGTGCGTGCCACGAGCGTTATCTGCATTCCGCCGCCCGTACCGGACGGCCTGACCACCGGCTCGGTCATGACGGCGGGCAGCCGCCCGTGCTGGATGGCGAAGCGCGGCAGCGAGAGCCCGAACGTCTCCGACACGGCCGCGAGCGCCCGCCGCTCACCCACCCGCTCGTCCGCCGCTTCCCTGTCGGGGACTTCGGGGAAGAAGCGTCCGGGGTCGAGCGTCTCCGGAAAGTCCCCCGACCGTTCCGTCACTCCGCCGGTCACCGTGAATCCGTAGCGCTCCCGCCTGTCCTCCCAGTAGGAGAAGTGAAAGACGTCGGAGGACGCCTCCGACGGGCCGCCCCTGATCACGCAACACACCAGCACCGACCGGCCGCCGCTTCGCGAAGCCTTCTCACCCAGGGAACGCAGCCGCTTCGGCCGGACCGGCTCCAGGCCGTTGCGGAACGCGAAGCTCCAGCCGCTGCCACTCTCCCCGTCCTCCTCCGCCTCCTCGCGCGTGCTCGGCGCGGCTGCCCACTCCGCGTTCCACCGGTCCAGAAAAGATCTCCAGCCCAGGAACTCCATGTGACTCATAGTGACATCGACCACTGACAATCGATCGGGTGTCCGGGGGAGGGGGGTCAGAGCCAGCGCGCCGGATCGGTACCCCAGAGCGACGGCGGACCGGTCCAATCCACCGGCCCACCCTCGTAGTCGACCGGTGACAGGACATAGCTCAGCAGGCCGTACGGCGAGGGTGTCTCCGCCATCCACGCCTCCCCGCCGTCACCGTCCGCCGCACCTTCGACCCCTGGCTCAGGCTCGATGTCATGCATCAGCCACGACGCCGTCCCCGCCAGCGAGAGCCGCAGATGCCGGCCCGCCCCGTCGCCCTGACGCTCGGTGAGCGCGCGCAGGATCGCGGCGGCGAGGAGATAACCGGTGCTGTGGTCCAGGGCCTGCGCGGGAAGTACGCCGGGCCGGCCGTCCGCTCCCCGCTCGACGTGGGCGATCCCTTTCGCCGCCTGCACCAGGGAGTCGAACCCGCGCCGTTCCCGCCACGACCCCGTCCAGCCCCAGGCGTCGAGCTGCGCGACGATCAGTCCGGGGTGCCGCGCGAGCAGGCTGTCCGGCGTCAGCCCGTACCGGTCCAGCGAGTCGGCGCGGTAGCCGAGCACCACGACGTCGGCCGAGTCGAGAAGGCCCTCGAAGACCGCCAGTTCGGCCGGGGCCCCGAGGTCCAGCCGGGTGGAGCGCTTGCCGAAGCCGGTGTCCGCGTGTGCCTTCGGGTCCTCGGGCAGCAGGGGCGGGTCGACGCGCAGTACGTCGGCGCCCAGCAGCCCCAGCGTGCGGGTGGCCACCGGCCCCGCGATGACCCGCGTCAGATCGAGGACCCGCACCCCGTACGCCGGCAGGGGCGCGTCCCCCTGTCGCAGCCGGCGCCCCGCCGCGCCGCCCGCCGCCCGCCGGATCTCGATCAGCGGCCACCGGTCCGTCCCCGGCTCCGCCACGGCCACCGCCAGCCCGCCCGCCGCGTACACCGTCTCCTGGACCCACCGGGCGGGCCGCGCCCGCAGCTCCCCGGCCAGCCGCTCGACCGGCGCGTCGTCGTCGCCCTCGTCGGGGATCCCCAGCGCGGTCAGCAACCGGGCCCGGTGGTGCGGGTAGTTGGCGTGCGTCCGCACCCAGCCGTCGGCCGTGGGCCAGAACGAGGAGAGCGGGGCGAACGGGGACCAGGTACGCCCGTCGATCCGCAGCAGCCGCTCACTGACGAACGCCGCCCCGACGGCCGCCTCACGAACCCGCACCCCCGGCGTCCGGGACCCGGACCGCCGCGCCACCAGTTCGGCGGCGGCCAGGGAACACACCCCCACGCTTGCCCGCGCCAACTGCCGTACGGGCAGCCGCGACGGCAGCACTCCGGGGGCGGGAACGTACGTCACCCTCCCCGCCGACTCCGGGGCGCCTCCGAGCGCGCTCCAGGCGTGCGCGGTCGCCGCGTCGACGTCCTGTTCCACGAGCGATGTCCTCCTTGTCCCGCCGAAGACGGGGTTGTCAGTGGCAGGTGCCAGAATTTCCATCATGTCTCTCGCCGACCTCACTTTCGACCGCTGGCGCGCCCTGGACCGGGACGCCGCGCACCGCCTCGCGCTCGAAGCCGCGCGGTCGGCGGACGGCCGGCTGGTGGAGTTCGACGGCGCGCCGCACCTCGGTGGTGTCCTGCACCGCGCGCTGATCGAGCGCGGGGGAGAGCGGTTCGCCCTGATACCCGGCGGCGAGGTGACGGTCGGATTCGACCTGGAGAGCTGGCGGCCCCTGCCGGAGCAGCTCGACTCCTACCGGACGGAGAGCCTGGCCGGCGGGTTCGGCTTCGACGACGACCTCGCGGCCCATCTCGCGCGGTATCTGACACCGAGGCGCACCGCAGCGGTCCCCACCGTGCTGATGGCTGTGGAGCCGTGGGAGCTGCCCGACGAGGCCGATTCCGTCATGGAGTTCCTCGGGGAGCGGGAGCTGCGGCTGCCGGCTCCGGACGAGTGGGAGCACGCCTGCGGGGCGGGCGCGCAGACGCTGTTCCGCTGGGGTTCCGACTGCCCGCTGGACCGGGCGCCGTACGGGGAGAACGACGACCCGGCCGGTCTCCGGCACCGGCCGAACGCCTTCGGTCTGCGAATAGCCCGTGACGTCTACGAGTCGGAGGCGACGTCCGATCCGGGATCCGTCTACGGAGGGGACGGCGGCGAGGCGGTCTGCGGTGGTTACGGCGCCTTCGTCGGGTGGCTGCCGCTGGCGACCGCGAACCGCAACCCCGGCATGGCCGAATTCCTCAACGGACCCGAGGGGGAGGACATGGGTGACGAGTTCGGTGTCCGCCCCGTCCTCGACCTCGGCTGAACGGCGCGCACCCTCCCGTCCGGCTTGAAGATCCGATCAATCGACGGTGGCCGATTCTGTTGTCCCGCACCCCTGTTGAGGGCTGCCCGCGCCGGGAGGCAGGTCAAGGGGGACATTTTGTCATGGAGGAAAACTAATCTTCGGATAGTTCAGCGCCGACCCTTGACCCCCCTATACCTCCGATGTTCACTACGCCTGACGACGCCGCCGCCTCGTCGTGAATCCCCGCTTCAATCCCCGCTTCGCTCAGCCAGCGCCCCAGGGCGCCCCGAGAGAGGACCGGATAGTGCGCACTGTGATGGCCCGCGCCCTGATCGCGCTCGTCCTGGCGGCCATGTCGCTCGTCGCCGTACCGCAGGCACCACCCGCCCAGGCCCGGACTCAGGCCCCCGCCCCTGCCCCGGCCGCCGCGCCGCTGACCAAGGTGCTGGTCTTCTCCAGGACCGCCGGATTCCGGCACTCCTCGATCCCGGCGGGCATCGCCGCCGTCCAACGGCTCGGCGCCGCCAACGGGTTCACCGTCACCGCCACCGAGGACGCCGGCGCGTTCACCACCGGCAACCTGGCGCAGTACCAGGCGGTGGTCTGGCTCTCCACCACCGGCGACGTCCTGAACGCCGCGCAGCAGACGGCCTTCGAGTCGTACGTCGCGAACGGCGGCGGCTACGTCGGCGTGCACGCCGCGTCCGACACCGAGTACGACTGGCCCTGGTACGGCGGTCTCGTCGGGGCGTACTTCGCCTCCCACCCCGCCACCCAGCAGGCCACCGTCAAGGTCGAGGACCGCGCGTCGCCCGCCACCTCGCATCTGCCGCAGCGCTGGACCCGTACCGACGAGTGGTACAACTACCGCGCCAATCCGCGCTCGGCGGTGAAGGTCCTCGCGAGCCTGGACGAGACGTCGTACAGCGGCGGCACCATGGGCGACCACCCGATCACCTGGTGCCAGGACTACCGGGGCGGCAGGTCCTGGTACACCGGCCTCGGCCACACCGAGGAGTCGTACGCCGACCCGGCCTTCACCACCATGCTCCTCGGCGGCATCCAGACCGCCGCGCGCGCCAAGGCCGCCGACTGCCGCCCCGAGACCGGCTACACCGCGCTCTTCGACGGCAGCCAGGCCAGCCTCGACAAGTGGCGGCAGGCGGGCGCCGGAAGCTTCAGCCTCGCCGACGGCACGCTCTCCTCGGTCGGCGGCATGGGCCTGCTCTGGTATCCGGTGACGCCGTTCGCCAACTACTCGCTCAAGGCCGACTGGATGATGCCCGGCGACGACAACGGCGGCGTCTTCATCGGCTTCCCCGACCCGCAGGGCGACCCGTGGAAGCCGGTCGACCTCGGCCACGAGATCCAGATCGACGCCTCCGACGGCGACCCCACCCGTACCACCGGGAGCGTCTACAGCTTCCAGGCCCCCGACCCGGCGGCCCGCGCCGCCGCGCTCAACCCGCCCGGGAGCTGGAACAGTTACGAGATCGCGGTGCACGGCCGGCACGTCGAGATCTGGCTCAACGGCGTGAAGATCAACGACTACACCAGCGGCCGTGACATCGCGCTCGGCCACATAGGTCTCCAGAACGACGGCGCGGGCCTGGACATCAACTACCGCAACGTCCGCGTCAAGCAGGACGGGGCGCAGACCACCGATCTCGCGCGCGGCAGGCCCGTCACGGTCAGCAGCGTCGAGCCCGGCAGCACGCATGTGGGAGCCAACGCGGTCGACGGCGACTCCGCCACCCGCTGGGGCAGCGCGTACTCCGACCCGCAGTCGATCACCGTCGACCTGGGCGCCGTCCGTACGCTCCAGCGGATCCGGCTCAACTGGGAGACCGCCCACGCCACGGCGTACACGGTCCGGACGTCGGCGGACAACGCCACCTGGCGCACGGCCGCCACCGTCACGGCGGGAGACGGAGGTCTCGACGAGATCGCCGTGAGCGGCACCGGGCGGTATGTACGGGTCGAGGGCACCACCCGCGCCACGCAGTGGGGCTACTCCCTCTGGGACCTCAACGTGTTCGGCACCACCAGCCAGTAGCCCGACCCGTCCGGACGACCTGGCACGCGGCTCCGCGCCGCGCGCCGGGCCGTCGGGGCGCCCCCACACCCGCGATCGGCCCCCGGAGGTCCCGTGTTGTCGCGCGCTGTCGCCTACCTCACCGCACTGCTGACCCTGTCCGCCCTCCTGCTCGCGCCCACCGCCGTGGCCGCCGACCCGTCGGTCGCCGCACCCAAAGCCGCCCCGAAAGCCGCACCCCAAACAGCCCCGAAAGCCGCCGCCCCGCCGCCCACCAGCGGCTTCGAGAAGGTCAAGCTCGACGGCGGGCTCGGCATGGGCGAACCGATCGAGCTGGCCGTACTGCCCGACGGCAAGGTCCTCTACATCAACCGCGGCACCAGCGCCGCCGGCGGCCAGGTCCGCCTCTACAACCCCGCGACCAAGTCCACGACCGTCGCGCTGACCCTCCCCCTGGACGCGCGCTTCGAGGACGGGCTGATCGGCATCACCCTGCACCCGAAGTTCGCCACCACCGGCTGGGTGATGCTCTTCTACTCGCCCAAGAGCACCCCGCTGGTCAACAGGATCTCCCGGTTCACCTTCAGCCAGAGCAGCAACACCATCGCCCCCTCCAGCGAAGACATGATCATCGAGTGGCCGACCGAGCGGGAGATGTGCTGCCACTCGGCCGGCTCCATGTCCTGGGACACCGCGGGCAACCTGTACTTCGCGGTCGGCGACAACACCAACTCCGGCGGCGACGCGCAGGGCATGGCCCCGATCGACGAACGCCCCTCCCGGCACGCGCAGTTCGACGCCCAGCGCACCTCCGGCAACGCGAACGATCTGCGCGGCAAGATCAACCGGATCCACCCGGAGGACAACGGCACGTACACGGTCCCCGACGGCAACCTCTTCGCCAAGGGCACCGCGGGCACCCGCCCCGAGGTCTATGTGATGGGCGTACGCAACCCGTACCGCGTCTGGGTCGACAAGAAGGCGAACAACACCCTGTACTGGGGCGAGGTCGGCCCCGACGCGGGCGCCACCATCCCGGCGCGGGGCCCTGCGGCGTACGACGAGTTCAACCGCGCCACCGGCCCCGGCAACTACGGCTGGCCGTACTGCGGCGGCCCCAACACGGCTTACAACGACTGGGACTTCGCCGCCAACCAGCCGCGCGGCTGGTTCCCCTGCGGCGGCGCGACCGGCCCGGTCAACAACTCCCCGCGTAACACCGGCATCCAGCAACTGCCGCCCACCAAGCCCTCGTTGGTGTGGGAGCAGCACGGCGGCAGCAAGGAGTGGCCGCAGCTCGACACCCCCGGCGGCTGCGGTTCGCCCAACCACACCGAGGTCTACCACTACGACGCGAATCTCAACTCCGACGTCAAGTGGCCCCAGTACTACGACAACAAGCTGCTGATCTCCGAGTACTGCCGCAACTGGATCAAGGAGGTGCAGTTCAACAACGGCAACGCCGCCACCGGTACGCCCACCGCGATCGAGCCGGTCCTGGACGGCATGAAGTTCGTCCACCCGATCGACATGGAGTTCGGGCCCGACGGCTCGCTCTATCTCCTCGAATACGGCAGCGGCTACTTCTCCGGCGCCGAGGACGCCGGCCTCTACAAGATCAACTATGTGCAGGGCGGTCGCTCACCGATCGCCAAGGCGTCGGTGAACAAGGACAGCGGACTCGCCCCGCTGGCCGTGACGTTCTCCAGCGCCGGCAGCAGCGACCCCGACAACAACCCGCTCAGCTACGCCTGGGACTTCACCGACAACGGCAGCACCGACTCCACCGCCGCCAACCCGTCCTTCACCTACCCCTCCAACGGCAGCTTCCAGGCCAGACTCACCGTCAGCGACGGCACCGGACGCACCGGCACCGCCACGATCCCGGTCGTCGTCGGCAACAACCGCCCCACGCTGACGATCTCGCAGCCCCCGGCGGGCGGCGTCTTCGAGTGGAACGAGAACGTCACCGTCACCGCCTCCGCGACGGACCCGCAGGACGGCCCGGTCGACTGCTCGAAGGTGATCGTCCGGATCGCCCTCGGTCACCAGGAGCACGCGCACGAGGTCGCCCAGGGCACCGGCTGCGGCACGACGTTCAACACCGGACCGATCCACTCCGGCCTCGACGCCACCCAGTTCTACGTGGTGCGGGCGAGCTACACCGACAAGGGCGCGCCCGGGACCGTACCGCTGACGGGCGAGAGGGAACTCAGCCTGTGGCCCAAGAAGTGGCAGGCCGAGCATTACGCGCAGCTGTCCGGCCCCCAGATCATCACCGCCGCCGGGGCGGAGGGCGGCAAACGCCTGGGTGATGTGCAGAACAACGAATGGGTCAAGTACCACCCGGTGAGCCTCAAGGGCGTCACCGGCATCAAGGCGCGCGTCTCCTCCGACAAGGCGGGGAACGTGGCGACCTTCCGGTACGACTCCGTCACCGGCCCGGTGGTCGCACGGGTGACCGTGCCCAACACCGGTGGCTGGGAGACGTACACCGAGGTCGACGTGCCCGTCACGAACGCCGTGGAGCAGCCGCGCGATCTCTTCGTGGTCTTCACCGGCGGCTCCGGCGCCATTCTCGACCTCGACAGCTACACCTTCACCGGGCCCGGCATCAGCCGTCCCGCCACCCTGACCGGCCGTGGGAGTGATACGCAGTGAACACCGCGAGATCGTCAGCAAGAGGGACCACCGGCAGCGGCGGCAGCACGCGCACAGCGCGCCTCCTCGGCGCGTTCCTCGTCCTCGTCTGCATGGTGACGGGCCTGTCGGGCGTGTCCGGCGTGTCACCGGCCGTGGCCTCGCCCACCGACGCCGCCTTCAACTCGTCGACCGGCGCGCTCAACGTCGACTACGCGAAGTACCTGTCCAAGCACGACATCGTCTACAACCGCCCCACCACCGAGCCCAAACACGGCCTCACGGTCGGCAATGGCCGTACGGGCGCGATGGCCTGGCAGAACAACGGCCTCAACATGCAGGTGTCCGGCGTGGACACCTCGCAGCAGACCGCCTTCGGCGCCGGGCTGCTCAACCTCTCCACCACCCCCGCGATGGACAGCGGCTACTCCACCTTCCAGCAGCGCCTCAACCTCTACGACGGCACCCTCACCACCACGTACGACAACAACCGCACCGTCACGGTGATGGGCAAGCCCAACTCCGAGGTCATGGGCATCCATGTGGAGGACACCCGCTCCGGGGTCTCCGCGGTCAACCTGGATCTGAGCCTGTGGGACGTCTCCGGGCTCGGCAACAGCGGCGACGTGCCGAACATCGAGACCTGGCGGACGGTGTCCACGTACGCGGACTCCACCGGCGCCGGACTCAGCCGGGGGCAGGCCGACCCGCAGAACTTCGGCTACACCCTCGGCGCGACCGTGGAGGGCGCCGCGTACACCGCGCGCGTCGTCGACGGCCGCAAGGTGCGGCTGTCGATCACACCGGACTCCAGCTACACCATCTGGTTCACCGCGAGCACCCGGCTGAACGCGCCGGGCCACGACTCGGTCGCCGAGGCCAAGCGCGCCCTCGCGGCGGTCAAGACCACCGGATACGCCGCCACCAACACCGCCTACCTCAACTGGTGGCACGCGTTCTGGCAGAAGTCGTTCGTCCAGTACTCCAACGGGTCCCGCGAAGCGGACTACATGGAGAACGTCTACTACCTCTCCACCTACATGATCGCGGCGGCCGGATACGGCAACTATCCCGCGCACTTCATCAACGGGGTGTTCCGGGCCACCGGGGACGCCACGAAATGGAGCAACTCGTACTGGTACTGGAATCAACGGGACATCTACAACTCGTTCCTGGCCTCCAACCACACCGATCTCATGGCCGGGTTCAACAAGCTCTACAGCCGTAACTTCGACGCGCTGAAGGCATACACCAGAACCCGCTACAACGTGGACGGCATCTGGGTGCCGGAGACGATGGGCTGGGACGGCAACGCGCGCGGCACGGTCAACAGCGACTACACGAACAACATCTGGTCGACCGGCACCGAGGCCGCGTACAACATGTATCTCCAGTACACGTACACGAACGACACCAACTACCTGCGGAACACGGCCTATCCGTTCATGCGCGAGGTCGCCAAGTTCTACCAGGCGAAGCTGTCGTTCAACAGCTCGACCGGCAAGTACTACGTCGCCACGTCGCACGCGCACGAGACGTACTGGAACGTGCCGAACGCGATCACCGACCTGGCCGCCGTACGCACCCTGTTCCCGCTCGCCATCAAGGCCAGCACCCAACTGGGCCTGGACGCCTCCATGCGTCCGCAGTGGCAGAACATCCTGGACAACCTGATCGCCTATCCGTCCGACACGAACGCCAACACCTATCTGCCGCACACACCGCCGATCGCCCAGACACGCAACAACGAGAATGTCGCGGCCGAACTCATCTGGCCCTACGACCTGACCGGAATCGGCTATCCCGACCAGCAGAAGGCGATCAACACCTGGAACGTCAGACCGTTCCCGTACGGAAACGTGTGGGCCAACGACGCGATCCAGGCCGCCCGCCTCGGGCTCGGCAATCAGACGCTCCAGGGTCTGAAGACCATGCTGCAGAAGTACCAGAACTACCCGAACGGCATGACCAGCAACACCAACGGTGTCTTCGAATATCTCGGCGTACACCTGGCCGCGACGAACGAGTCGCTGCTCCAGTCGTACAACGACAAGATCCGGGTCTTTCCCGCCGTCCCGACCGATTCCACCTTCGTCGGCAAATTCAGTCTGCTGGCCAAGGGCGGATTCATGGTCAGTTCGGAGAGGGAGGCCGGCGAGGTCAAGTACGTCGGAATCAAGAGCCAGTTCGGCAACGCGGCGCGCGTCGTCAACCCCTGGGGAACCCAGGAGGTCAGGGTCCGCAGGACCTCCGACAACGCGATCGTGACCACGTCCGGCAGCGCCGAGATCACCTTCAACACCGGGGCGAACGAGGTGTACGTCGTCGAGCGGACCGCCAAGCCGCTCAGCTCCTACACCCAGACGCAGCTCACCGGCACCGCGAACCAGGGCATGAAGTCCCTGGCCGGCACCAGCTCCACGCTGGGGTCGAACGCCACGGCCGACCCGATGGTCAACAACACGGCGCTGACGTACGACAACAACTGGCATCTCACCACCAGCCGCGGCTACGGCGACTTCAACGACGACACGCACCACAGCAACACGGTGGACGCCGTCGCGTCGTACACGTTCAACGGCACCGGGATCCAGTATCTGTCCGAACGCAACGGCGACATGGGGACCGTCGACGTCTATCTCGACAACGTCTTCCAGGCGACGGTGAACCTGAAGGCCGACGGCGCGAGACAGGTCCAGCAGGTCGTGTGGCAGAAACAGGGGCTCACGCGCGGTTCGCACACGATCAGGATCGTGAACCGCAGTACGTCGGTGGGAATGGTGGACGCGCTACGAGTCACCCCCTGACCCGGATTCCCACGGGCCGCCCATGACCGTGGCCCCGCGCGGAGGGACGCCGCGCGGGGCCACACCCATGACAGGCGGGCGTCAGGTCACCAGGTGGACGGCGCCGGCGGGGCCACCACCGGCGGACGGTCGTCGCACGTGATGGTGTTCGGCAGCAGCCACGGCGCGAGCCACGACTGCGTACCGCGGCCCCCGTCGTTCCCGCCGAGGTCGGTGAGGGCGAACTCCGAACCGGAGGCGGGGAAGTTGAAGGAGCCGCAGTTGTTGACGCCGACGGCGCCCACATTGCGCGCGTCCACGTTCTCGAAGGACGCGGACCCCTTCACCCGCGCGCTGACCGCCGACGTACCCGTCCCGTCGATCCTGACGTCCTTGAAGCGGACGCCCTCGATCGCGTACAGGTCCTTCACCGCGTAGTCGCTGACCAGCATGATCGCGTTGTACGTGCTGTCGAGATAGTGGTCGCCGGTGATCCGGACGTCCGCGTCGATGTCCTTGTCGAGCGCGTAGAGCCAGATCGCCCCGAGCCCGATGTTCCAGTTCAGCTCGTACGTCCCCGCCCGCACCGTGGTGTTGTCGGTGAAGCGCAGCGCCCCGGTGAACGCCTCGGCGCCGAAGCGGGACCCGGCGTGCAGCGCGCTGCCCTCCCGGACCGGGTCGGCGACGAGATTGCCCGAGACGGTGTTGTCGGTGCCGCCGTAGACCGCGATGCCGTTGGCCAGCACCGGTGACTGCACGGTGTTACGGGTGAAGGTGTTCCGCGCGTTGGCGGTCTTCTCCGACCACATCGCGAGACCGTCGTCGCCGGTGTTGCGGACGAAGTTGTCGGACACGCTCGAATCCGTCACGCCGGTATGGAAGTTGAGCGCGTCGGCGATCTGGTCCACGACGATGTTGCCGGACACGCGGACGTTCGACATCGGCCCGTCGAACCAGAGGCCGACCTTCGTGTGCCGGATGTGCAGCCCGGTGATCGTGGAGTCGCTCATCGCGCCGCCGACGCCGTTGACCTGGTCGGTGTCGACCCGCTCCCGTACGTCGCCCTCGATCGCGAAGCCCGACAGATGGACCCCGCGGCTGCCGCCGTCCGCCGCGTCCTTGCCGTAGAAACCGACGCCGGTGTGGACCGAGCCGTCGGGGGCGGGCCGGTCGAGGGTCACCTGGCGGCCCTTGACGACCGTGTGCCAGTTGCCCGCGCCCTCGATGGTGACGTCGTCCACGATGATGTGCCGGTTGACCTGGTAGGTGCCCGGCGGGATGTAGACCGTGAGGTTCTTCCGCTTCGCGTGGGCGATGGCCCGGTCGAACGCGTCGGCGGAGTCCCGGCGGCCGGACGGGTCGGCGCCGAACAGCAGCACGTTCGCGGCGACGAGCCGCACGTGCGGCGCGCCGACCAGCTCCGAGTCGAGCAGGTCCACGACCGTCCAGTCGGCCCTGCTGCCGGCCGGGACCGTCAGCCGTACCGTGTCACCGGCGCGGTACGTCTTGCCCAGCTTCAGCCGCTGCTCGTCGTAGAAGTGGCTCGGGCGGAACGGCTTGGTGATGACCGGCGCGGGGGTGGTCGAGGCGGGCACGCACGCGCACTCGGTGATCCACCAGTCCGGGTGCAGGAGGTCGGCGCCGGGATCGTTGGAGAACGGGTACTGGTTGTAGAGCCACGCGTACTGCGAGGTCAGCGTCATGGTCTTACGGCCCTTGCCGTTGACCGTGACATCGAGGGGCGCGGTGATGCCGCCGCCCCCGGGCGCGTCCGGGATGCTGTAGCGCACGGTGATCGCGTTGGCGGCGCTGGGCAGGGTGAACTCGACGTACTGCTCGGGGGTCAGCTTCACCGCCGTACGGCCCGAGGCCTCGGAGGGCAGGGTGTACGCGGTCCGGTCCGGCCCGATGACCGTGCCGTTCGTCGCGGCGTTCTCGGCCTCCTGCTCGGCGAAGCCGACGCGGGCGCCCCGGCCGGCGACGAGCGCGGGGTCGAGGGCGGCGCGGGTGACGACGGGTCCGGCGGTGGGTCTGTCGGCGCGAGGCGCGGCGACGGCGGTACCGCCGACGCTCAGCAGGCCGGCACTCAGGCCAAGACTCAGACCGAGCGCGACGGCGCCGGAGGTCAACGAGGTCCACGACATCTACAGCTCGATTCTCTTGAGGCGTACGGACGCACGGGCGCACGGGGCGCTTGGGAGTGGGGGCGGGCGACGCCGTGGGGGTGAGGTGGACAGTAGGACCGCCGCACCTCGCTCCACAAGATGGCAGCGAACAGTTTTCGCGACTCTGCCGCTCAACTGCGCTTGTGAGTCGACTTCTTGCGTCACGCGTCAACATCGGTCAACTGCCTCCCGGCACCCGACATAGTGAGGACCTCTTCCGCGCGTCAGCACGGGTAGACAGGGCCAGGCCGGCCCGCGCCGCGCCGCCCGCCGGGAGAAGAAGGTGCCGATGGATGCCACAAGCCAGGAAAGCTTCCTGGAATTCGTGACCAACAGATCGACCGCGCTGCTGAGAACCGCCGTCCTGCTCAGCGGGGGCGACCGCCACGCGGGCGAGGACCTGTTGCAGAACGCCCTCATGAAGGCCGCCGGCCGCTGGCATCGGATCGATGAACCGGAGGCGTACGTACGGCAGATCCTCTACCGGCAACAGGTCAGCCGGTGGCGCCTCAAGGGCCCGCGCAGGGAACTCACCGTCGCCGAACCGCCCGACCCCGCCGACGGCACCGGGACCGCGACGGCCGCAGACGGCACCGGCGCCGCGGAGCTGCGCCTCGTGATGCGCGACGCGCTGTCCCGGCTCACCGCGCGGCAGCGCGCCGTACTCGTCCTGCGCTACTTCGAGGATCTGCCCGAGGCCGACGTCGCCCGCCTTCTCGGCTGCTCCGTCGGCACGGTCCGCTCCACCACCCACCGCTCACTGGCCCGTCTGCGGGCCCTCGCGCCCGAACTCGACCTGCTCGCCGCGTCGGACGACGAGCGGCAGGGCCAACAGCAGCCGCCGTCCCGTGACTTCGCCCCCGTGGAGGTACGACCGTGAACGTCGAGGAACTCGTCCGCGCCACGCTGCGCGAGCAGGCCGCCGGCACCGAGTCCGCGCCCGCCGACCTGGCGGGCCGGGTCCTGACCGCGCGCCGCCGCCGCAGGGCACGCCACCTCGCCGGGGCCGCCGCCACGACCGTCCTGGTGGTCGCCGCCGCGGTCGCCGTGCCCGCCGCGCTCGACCGGGACGGCGACACGGTACGGCTGGCGAGCGAGGTCTCGCGCGGCCGGACCCTCACCCATGTCGACCAGTCGCCGCCCCGCGACCTGATCGCGGTCGGGGAGCAGGCACTCGCCGCGTACTTCACCACCCGCAAGGTCGAGCAGCCCAACCGCGACGAGATCGCGACCCGCACCTACTCCGTACTGGACCAGAGGACCGGCAGATACGAGGTCGACGCCCGCTGGGCGTATCTGACCGTCGCGCCCGGCATGCGCACGGCGGCCGTCCTGGAACGCCAACTGCCCGCCACCCGGATCGGGGTCCTGGACCTGCTCACCAGGAAGGTGACGCGCTGGATCCCGATGGAGGGCCTGGGCGGGGGCGTGGGCGCCGTCGAGTTCTCGCCCGACGGCAAGAAGCTGATCGCCACGACGTACGACAAGAACCCGGACCGTACCTTCTGGTCGAAGAAGGTCCCGGTCAACAACACCGAAGAGCCCCAGCCCGTCTCCAGCCGTACCGGTTTCGCGATCGTCGACGTCGGGTCGGGGACGGCGGACTGGCACGCACTGCCCGCGTTCAAGGAACCGGAATACGGCATGACCTTCGGCTCCGGACAGAAACTGCTGTTCAACGACGACGGCACGCTGGTCTACGAGGCCATCAACGTGGCCGTCGACGCGTCCGGGGAGGAGTCCGCCGACAAGGTGCCCGCCCGGATCTACCGCGACCTGCGCGGCAAGGAGGTACCGGCGCCGCCGAGGGAGAAGTACGTCGACCGCATGATGGCCCCGGCGGGCCTCTCCCCGAACGGCGAACTCGTCGCGGGCCCCTTCGCGGGCGGCCTGCGTACGACGGCGACACAGGTCCTCGACCCCCGGACCGGCGACCGGGCGGCCAAGCTGAAGGGCCAGGAACTGCTCGTCTGGGCGGACGACGAGCGACTGATCGCGTGGGACATCGCGGCCGGTGGCAACGAGTACGAGAACCGGCTGGTGCTGATCACGATCGGCAGCGACAAGGTGGTCTCGCTGAGCGGAGCCCGTACGCCCAAGGACTACTCACCGGGCCGCTGGGAACCGATCTTCGCCAAGCGCTGACGCGGGGGCGCCGGCCACTGCCGCCGCTCGTCTCCGTCGCCACCACCGGCGCAGCGCCGGGAGCCACGGCGCGGCGCCGACGAGCAGCAGCAGTGACAGCAGGGGCAGGCGCCACCAGCCGGAGAGGTGCGCGGGCGGCGGGTCCTGGGGCTTCGCGACCCACGGCCGCGCCGTCTTCGACCACGCGACGAACGCGTCGCCGATCGGGACGGCACCCAGCGCGTAACGCTTGGTCCACGGGGTGCTGACCGGGACGCCGAGCAACTCCCCGTAGTTGGCGATCCCCCGGGCCAGCGAGGCGTCGCCCCGGACCTGCGCCGCGCCGATGGTCACGACCGTCGCCGACAGGCTCACGCCGAGGGGGAGCGGCCCGGAGTCGACGTCGGCGGGTCCGTCCATCCCCGCGGGGTACTCGCGCGTCGTGGGCCCGAGACCGAGCGGGGTGACGACGTAGCGGTCACGGAAGACCGTGTACTGCTCGCGGGCGAAGTCCGGGTCTATGTCGACCAGGAAGCGCTGGATGATGCTCTGCGAGGTTCCTCTGGCCACCTCGACCGGTTCGCCGGTGTCGGGGGTGACGCGGTGCGGCAGCAGTCCCGTACGGGGGTCGAGACGCTGCCGCACCCCGTCACCCC
>NZ_MDCR01000355.1 GCF_001723055.1 Streptomyces niveus | reverse complement strand
GCCGGGCCGATCAGCCAGGCACCCATCGCGAGGGCGTTGGCGTCGTCGTGCTCGACGGCCTGATGGGCCGAGTAGACGTCGTGCCCGAGCCCGCAGCGGATCCCGGCGATCTTGTTGGCCGCCATCAGCGCGCCGGCCCCGGTGCCGCACACGAGCACNNCCGTACGTACGGCGTCGCAGGTGGCGAAGGTGATGTCGGGGAAGTCGACCGGCGCGTCACTGTCCGTGCCCCGGTCGACGACTTCGTGCCCGAGCCGTTCGATGACGCCGCGCACATGGTCCTTCAGCGCGTGTCCGGCATGGTCGTTGCCCAGAGCGATTCTCATGTGTCAGCCCTTCGTGGTGAGTTGCTGTCGGTGCCCGGTCCGGCGTGCGCCGCCACCGGGCCGATCTCGTGCGCGTACGGGATCGAGGCCATCGCCCCGCGCCGGGTGACCGTCACCGCCGCCGCGGCCGAAGCGGTCGTCAGTGCCGCTGTCAGATCCGTCTCGCCGCGGGCGAGGGCCGCCGCGATATAGCCGGTGTAGGTGTCGCCGGCCGCCGTGGTGTCCACGGCGGTGACCTGTACGGCGGGGATGTGCGCCACCCGGTCGCCGGCGTTGACGTACGCGCCGCCGGCGCCCGTGGTGCAGACGACCACGCAGTTCAGCGTCCGGGACGTGGCGAGCACCGTCCCCGGCACATCCCCTGTCTCGCCGGTGCCCGCACCGGCCCCGACCAGCTCGGCCACCGCCCGCATCTCCACCTGGTTGACGACCAGGACGTCGATGTCGGTCGTCAGACAGCCGTTGTCGGCGGGAGCGGGTGCGGCGTTGAGTACGACGGTGGCGCCGCGGGCCTTGGCGAAGCGGGCCGCGTGGGCGACCACCGCCACCGGGGTCTCCAGCTGGAGCAGTACGAGGTCGCCCGGCGCCGCGCCCGCGAGACCCGCCTCGACGTCCTGCCTGGTGAGGCGGGCGTTCGCGCCGGAGGCGACGATGATGCGGTTCTCGCCGCCCGCCTCCACGGCGACGACCGCCGTGCCCGTGTGCGTACCGTCGGCCGTTCGTACCCACCCGGTGTCCACACCGGACTCGGTCAGCGCCCCGCGTACGAGGACGCCGTGCGCGTCGTCGCCGAGCGCGCCGATCATGACGACCGCCGCACCGGCCCGCGCGGCGGCCACGGCCTGGTTGCCGCCCTTGCCGCCCGCGGTGATCAGTACGTCGGAGGCGAGCACGGTCTCGCCGGCCGCCGGGAACGCGGGCACCTCCAGGAGCTGGTCGGCGTTGAGGCTGCCGACGACGAAGACGGTGGTGGGCATGGGGGATCCCCGTTCATGGGTGCGGAAGGCACGGTGCGGTGCGGGACGGCGGGCGCCGGTCGGGCGCGCCGCTTCCCTCGAAGGGCCTGATTCGGATGAGCAGTTGTCTGTGGTGCGAGTGGGACGACGAGCGGTACGGGGCGTCGGCTACCGGGCAGCCCGGGGTCGGACGGCGGGCGCGGACCGGGGTGTGGCCGCGTACCGCCTCCTGCCGGTTACGCCTCGCGCCGGTTACGCCTGTCGGCGTGCCCCGCCCGATGACTCCCGCACGACGAGGCGCGTCGGCAGGACCACCGATTCGGGTGTGCGGCCCTCGATGACGTCGAGGAGGAGCCTCATCGCCGTCGACCCCATGGCCTGCGCGTCGTGCGAGACGACGGTGAGGGGCGGGTCGAGTTCGGAGAACCACTCGATGTCGTCGAAGGCCACCAGATCGACGTCCGACCCGATCCGCAGCCCCCGGCGGCGCAGCGCGCCGAGCGCGCCCACCGCCATCGGGCTGTCGGCCGCGAGCAGCGCGGTCGGCGGCTGCCCACCGGACAGCAGCCGTTCGGCGGCCACCGCGCCGCTCGCCGAGCGGAAGTCGCCGGAGGTGATCAGGCCGGGGTCGGTGTCGAGACCGTGCCGGGCCACGGAGCGTACGAAGGCGTCGTGCCGGGCGCGGCCGGTGGAGATGGACCGGGGGCCGCCGATGTAGCCGATACGGGTGTGGCCGCGGTCGGCGAGATGGGCGACGGCCTGGTCGATGCCCAGCGCGTTGTCGGAGGTCACGCTGGGCACCTCGAATCCGTCGACGGTCCGGTCGACGAAGACGAGGGGCACGGTGGTGGCGAGGGTCCGGAGGTGGGCGCTCTCCTCGCCCTGCGGAGCGATGATGATGCCGTCGACCCGCTGGGTGAGGAAGGACTCCAGATAGGTGTCCTGCTGCTTGGGATCCTCGTTGGCGTTGGCGAGGAGGGTGACGTACGAGGAGCGCAGCGCCGCCTGTTCGGCGCCGTGCGCCACGTCGGCGAAGAACGGGTTGCGTACGTCGGAGATGAGCAGCCCCACCGTCTGGGAACGGGCCGAACGCAGCGAGCGCGCACGGGCGTCGGGCCGGTAGCCGAGTTCGGCGACGGCGGCGTGGACGCGTTCACGGGCGGCGGGGGAGGTGGAGGGGTTGCCGGACAGGACCCGGGACGTCGTGCCCACGGAGACGCCGGCGAGTGCGGCGACGTCCTTGATGGTCACGGTGCTGTCCATGAGTGCCTCTTGCTGTTCGGTTCGGGTCGGTCGGGTCGCCTTGGAAACGATTCCATGGAAACGTTTCCGTGGGCAGGATCCTGGAGTGTCCCCGCCGCCGTCGTCAAGGGGTTCGGCCCAACGGATTTCGCGCGGCCCACCCCACCCACCAGGCCGGGAGCCCGGCCGGACGTCTAATCTGCGGGCATGGAATCGCAGGCGTACCTCTCCGAACTGTTCTCCCTGGAAGGCCGCGTGGCCCTGGTCACCGGTGGCAGTTCCGGCATCGGCAGGGCCATCACCGAGGCCCTCGTCCGCGCCGGAGCGAGCGTCGTGATCGTGGCCCGCAGGGAGGCCGAACTGGCGGCCACGGTGGAGGAGTTGACGGACCGTGGCGGCCGGGCCGCGTGGGTGCGCGGCGACCTCGGTACGCGCGAGGGCGTACGTACGGCGGCCGACGAGGCGGCGGAGGTCTTCGGCGAGCCCGACACCCTCGTCAACTGCGCCGGGATCAACCTGCGCCCGGCGATGTCCGAGATCGACGACGACGTGTGGGACGCGACGATGTCGGTGAATCTCGAGGCGCCGTATCTGCTGGGGCAGCGGTTCGGACCCGGCATGGCCGAGCGCGGATTCGGACGGATCATCCATGTCACGTCCCAGCAGGCGCACCGGGCGTTCGTCCAGAGCGGTGTCTACGGCGTCTCCAAGGGCGCGCTGGAGTCGCTGGCTCGCTCCCAGGCCGAGGCGTGGTCGCCGTACGGGGTCACCTGCAACACGCTCGTGCCCGGGTTCGTGATGACGCCGCTCAACGAACGGCTGTCGTCGGACCCCGAGCGCGTGGCCGCGCTCGCCGCGCGCACCATGACCGGGCGCAACGGGGTGGCCGAGGACTTCGCGGGCGCCGCCGTGTTCCTGGCGAGCCGGGCCTCCGCGTACGTCACGGGGCAGTCGCTCTTCGTGGACGGCGGGTTCCACGTCCACTGAGGTGCGGGCGGGGTCCGCGTACGGCGGCGAACGTCGGCCCGGACCCCGAACCTGGCCAACCGCCCCCGGAATCAAGCCTGTTGGTGTGGACGCGACTCGCGTACCTCGGGCCGCTCTGCCGACGCCGACGCCGACGCCGACGCCGACGCCGACGCCGACGCCGACGCCGACGCCGACCGACGCCCGCGCCGGGCCCGCACGGCGCGGGTCACGCCCGGCTGCCCCAGCACGACGCCGAGGAACACCAGCACCAGCCCGGCGCCCTGTCGCGCGGTGAGGGTGTCTCCGGCGACGAGCGTGCCGAGCAGCACGCCGGTGACCGGGTTGAGGAGACCGACGAGCCCCACCGTCCCCGCGCTGAGATGCCGCAGACCGGCGAACCACGCGCTGAAGGCGAGAGCGGTCGCCACGCCGGATATGTAGACGAAGCCGAGCACCGCGCCGCCGTCCAACGCCGGCGGCGCCCCCTCGACGGCGACCGCGACCGGCAGGAGAACCACGCCTCCGGCGATGAGCTGCCAGGAGGTCAGCGCGAACACGTCGACGTCCGGGCACCACTTCTTGGTGAGGATGAAGCCGATCGAGGACATCGTCATGGCCGCCACGGAGGCGAGCACGCCGAGCGGATCGATCCCGGTCGCGTTCGTGAGGAGCATGACGCAGACGCCCGCGATCCCGACGACCGCACCCGCGGCCGGTAGCACCTGCGGGCGCTCCGCCAGCAACGGCCAGGCCAGCAGCATCATCACCACGGGCGCGGTCGCCATGACCGTGGAGGCGATGCTCGTCGGCAGGAGCTGCGCCGCCATGTAGACGAGGGTGAAGAACGCCCCCATGTTCA
Organism: Streptomyces niveus; assembly: GCF_001723055.1. Lineage (GTDB taxonomy): Bacteria > Actinomycetota > Actinomycetes > Streptomycetales > Streptomycetaceae > Streptomyces > Streptomyces niveus. The sequence goes on along the minus strand of NZ_MDCR01000355.1, from coordinate 42,107 downwards.
GAGTGCCGAGCACCAGCGCCTTCCACCACAGCGCGCCGTGCGGCCGTCGCCGGCGCAGCGCCAGCAGGACGATCCCGGCGGGCAGGGCGCGGAAGACCGCCCCGTACAGGGGGTGGTCGGCCGGGAGGTAGTGCTGCGTGACGAAGTACGTGGTGCCCCACGCGATCGGCGCGACGGCGGTGACGAGTGACCAACGAGCGGTGGCTTCCATGGAAGGAATAATATCTTCCCTGGAAGGTATTATTCCTGCCATGGCTGACCTGGCTGAATCTCTTGACCGCGTGGCCCGTATCCAGCGGGAATGGGCCCGCGAACGACCCGATGTCGACGTACGCCCACAGGGTGTCATCGGGCGGCTGCACCGCCTCGGGGCGTATCTCACCGAGGAGTTGTGCGTCGTCTACCGGAAGTACGGGCTGGGGGAGGGCGACTTCGACGTCCTGGCCGCGCTGCGGCGCGCCGGCGCGCCGTTCGAGCGCGCACCCGGCGAGCTGGCCGAGCACACCATGGTCACGACGGGAGCCATGACGAAGCGCGTCGACCGGCTCGAACGGGCAGGGCTCGTGTCCCGGCGCGCCAGTGAGAGCGACGGGCGCGGCAGGGTCGTCGCGCTGACCCCGCAGGGCCGTGAGCTCATCGACCGCGCCTTCTCGGAGCACATGGCCAACGAACGCCGCCTTCTGGCCGCGCTGACCGAGGAGGAGGTCGCGCATCTGGAATCCCTGCTGGTCAAGTGGCTGGCCGCGACGGAGGGGCCGCACGCCTGAACCGGAGAGCCGCCGCCGAGGTCCGGATCGAATCACAAAGAGTTCTTTGCGAATAAGTCTTTGCGAAGAACTCTTTGCGGTCTAAGCTGCTCGGCATGACGGATTCCAACGACGCCGCACGCGGTCCGAAGCACGAGTCGAACACGGTCGTCCTGGACGCGAAGGGACTGCGCGCCCTGGCGCATCCTGTACGCGTCCAACTGGTCGGTCTGCTGAGGAAGTTCGGCCCCTCGACCGCCACGCGGCTGGCCGAGCGGCTGGGGGTCAACTCCGGTACGGCCAGCTATCACCTGCGTCAGCTCGGCGACGCGGGGTTCGTCGAGGAGGACACGGAGCGCGGCAACGCACGGGAACGCTGGTGGCGTGCGGTCCACCAGTCGACCTGGTTCAGCGACCGTGAGCTGGCGGAACAGGAGCCCGAGGCGGCGCTGGCGTATCTCCAGTCGGTCGCCGCCGTGTACACCCTGCACACCCAACGAGCCCTCGGCGAGATTCAGACCATGCCCGAGCAGTGGCGGGGCACTTTCGACATGAGCGACTGGGCGCTACGGCTGACGCCCGAGGAAGCGGTGGACCTGCGGCACGAGCTGTACGCGCTCCTCGCCCGCTACCGGGTGGACGGGCCGGACACGGTGGCCGAGGCGCCCGAGGGCGCCGAGCGCGTCTCCCTGATCACCCAGATCCTGCCGGAGCTGGACGTGCCGGGCCCGGACACTCCCGACGGCGCCACCGGCACCGCGAGCGCTCCGCCCCGGGCACGCCGGCGCGGAATGGAGACCTCGTGAGAAAGCCCGGGTCAAGCACCAGGCGGGCGAAGGATTCTGACGGCATATCAGGGCGGCGTGCGTCGCTGCCGCTCGTCGGCGTACTCGCCGCGATGGCCGTGTCGCTGACCGGTACACGGGTGTCGGCCATCGCACTGCCCTGGTTCGTACTCGTCACCACCGGCAGCGCCACCCAGACCGGAGTGGTGGCCTTCTGCGAGATGGCGCCGTACGTGGTGGTGAAGGCGTTCACCGGACCGCTCGTGGACCGGGCAGGACCCCGCACCATCTCCTGGACCACCGACCTGATCAGCGCCGCGGCGGCCCTCGCGGTTCCCCTTCTGCACGCGGCGGACCGGCTCTCGTTCCCCCTGCTGCTCGTGCTGGTCGCGTTGATCGGCGCGGCGCGGGGGCCGGGCGATCTGGCGAAGGACGTCATGGTCCCGGAGGCGGCCGACCACGCCCGCGTACCGTTGGAGAGGGCCACCGGCTTCGCCGGTGTGACCGAGCGGCTCGCCTCCACCCTCGGCCCGGCGGCGGGCGGCGCGCTGATCGCCTTCCTCGGACCGCTGTCCGGACTGACCGTCAACGCGGCCTGTTTCGCGCTCGGTTCGGTGATCATCGGGCTGGCGCTGCCCCGCGGCATGGGCCGGCCGGCCCAGCAGCTCCCGTCGCCCCAGGACGCCACCGGCCCGTCCGCCGAGCCGGGCTACTGGCGGCGGTTCGGGCAGGGCTTCACCTTCCTGCGGAGCGAACCGCTGCTGCTGACGATCGTGGTGATGGTCATGGTCACCAACTTCCTGGACGCGGCGTTCAGCGCCGTACTCCTGCCCGTCTGGGCCAAGGAGTCGGGCCACGGGCCCAGCGCCATCGGCCTGTGCGCCGCCGCGGGCGGACTCGCGGCGATCGGCGGCAGCCTGATCGCGGCGGGCGTCGCGCACCGGATGCGGCGGCGCGTGGTGTTCTTCGCCGGGTTCCTGCTGGCGGGCGCGCCCCGCTGGCTGATTCTCGCCTCGCCCGCGCCCGTGTGGGCCGTGGTGACCGTGTTCGCGGTCGGCGGTTTCGGGGCCGGTTTCCTCAACCCCATCCTGGCGGCCGTCAGTTACGAACGCGTGCCGCGCCGACTGCTGGGCCGGGTCAAGGCACTCAGCGGCGCGCTCTCCTGGTCGGGCATGCCGCTCGGCGGCCTGGCCGCGGGCGCGGCGGTGGCCTCGGCGGGACTGGCGCCGGTACTGCTGGTGGGCGGGGCTCTGTACTTCCTGACGACGAACCTCACCGGACTGCGCCCGGAATGGCGGGAGATGGACCGCCTGCGGGGCAAGGGCCGCCCGGCCGACGACCCCGTGGTCCCACCGAGCACGAAGCCCCGCCAGGAGCCGGACCCGGACCCGGACCCGGACCCGGACCTTGAATCAGACGGCGGCGTCAGGCAGGCGCGATCAGTCCGCTGACGGGGCCGGCCGTCCGCACCCCGCGTGGCAGCACCCGGTACGTCATCCCGCGGTGTGAGCGCTTGTAAGGCCCGAGCCGGCCGGCCGCCACTTCGCCGCCCGCCGAGCGGCGCGGACCGCCTGGTGTCCACCACCTGACACACGCCAACGGACGCCGCGCGCAGCGTGTCGTACGTGCCCCGCCCGCAGTCTGTGTGCAGGGTGCTGATCATGAGACTGCCGGGCGCGAACAAGGACGACAAAGGGGGCTCCGGAAAGGGGCCGTTGACCGAGCTGCTGGATCTGCGGCACGACGTGACCGTCACCCAGACGCTGCGCTCCACGGCGGCCGCGACGCTCGCCTACATCGTCGCGCTGTGGCTCAGCAGCGAACCCGCGCCCCTGACGGCGCCCCTCACCGCGCTGCTCGTGGTGCAGGTGACGCTCTACTCCACGATCACCACCAGCATCCGCCGCGTGAACGCCGTCGTCGCCGGCGTGCTGATCGCCATCGGATTCAGCGTCCTCGTCGGGCTCTCGTGGTGGAGCCTCGCGCTGATCATCCTGGCCTCACTCCTCGCGGGCCGGCTCGTCCGGGTCAACGAATTCGTTCCCGAGGTCGCGATCAGCGCCATGCTCGTCCTCGGCGTGACCCACGCGGCGGGCACCGCCTGGGACCGCGTCCTGGAGACGCTGATCGGCGCGGTGGTGGGGCTGCTGTTCAACGTGGTGTTCGTGCCGCCGGTCTGGGTCGGCGCCGCCGGGGAGTCCATCGAAGACCTCGCCCGGCGGATGCGCCGGCTGATGCGCGACGTCGGCGAGGAGCTGACCAGCCACACCCCCGTCGAACGCGCCGCCGCGCGACTGCGCGAGGCCCGGCGCCTCGACAACGGCATCGCCGACGTCGACGCCGCCCTGCGCCAGGCCGAGGACAGCCTGCGGCTCAATCCCCGCGTCAAGGAGGGCCTGCTGCACCGCGTGGTGCTCCGTACCGGCCTCGACACGCTGGAGATCTGCGCGGTGGTGCTGCGCGTCCTCACCCGTACGATCACGGACCTCGCGAAGGAGCGCCAGGACGAAGACCTCTTCGCGCCGGAGGTCGGGTCGGCCCTGGAGGAGCTCCTGTCGCAGGTCGCCGACGCGCTCGTCAGTTTCGCCGTGCTGGTCACCACGCAGACGAGCGAGGCCGCGGAGGCGGCGGAGGACCGCCTCGCCGGGGACCTGGGGGCAGCCGCCGCGACGCGCGAGAGGGCGGCGCACCTGCTGCTGGAAGGCGTACAGCGGCACCCACGGCAGTGGCAGCTCCACGGCGCGCTGCTGTCGGACATCGACAGACTGCTCGACGAACTCGACACCGACCACCGCTCCCAGCGCCTGATGGAGGAACTGGACCGCTCCACCCGTGAACAGCGCGAACGGCACCCACAACTCACCGCGTTCACCCAGTGGCTACGCGGGGTGAAACGCCCCACCCTGAAGCGACCCGGCAAGCGGCCCTAGCGCCGCGACGGAGCCGGCTCCACTGTCTCCACCCCCGCTTCCGCCGACGCCCCCGACGCCACCACGATGACGTCGTCAAGGATCTCCCGCGTACGCATCAACTCCGCGATCTGCTCGTCGATCCTCGCCCGCTGCCGCCTCAGATCCGCGACGAGCCACGGCGTCGCGGCCTCCGAGGGACCCCCGTCCTCGTCCCGCATGCACGGCAGCAGCTCCGCGATCTTCCCGCTGCACAGTCCGGCGGCGAACAGCTCCTGGATGCGGATCACCCGGTCGACGGCCCGCTCCGGATAGGTGCGATGGCCGGAGGGCGTACGCGTGGACACGAGCAGCCCCTGCTCCTCGTAGTAGCGCAGCGACCGTTCGCTGACGGCGGTACGTCGCGCCAGTTCGCCGATCTTCACGCTTCCTCCCGGGGTCCGCGCCGTCGCCGTGGCGGCGACGGGGATTGAACTTCACACCAGTGTGAGGTCTTACCGTCCCACCATGACGAAAACGACGCTTCTCGCCCCGTATTCCCTCGGCCCCCTCAGCCTCCCGAACCGCATGGTGATGGCCCCCATGACCCGCTACCGCGCCGCCGTCGACGGCACGCCCCTGCCCGTCGTCGCCGAGCACTACGCGCAGCGTGCCGGGGCCGGCCTGATCGTCACCGAAGGCATCTGGCCAAGCAGCCGGGGCCAGAGCGGCTGGCGGCTCCCCGGGCTGGAGACCGAGGCGCACGTCGAGGGCTGGCGGGCCGTGACCGAGGCCGTGCACGCCGCCGGCGGGCGGATCATGGCCCAGCTGATGCACGGCGGCCGGCACGGACACCCGCTGTCCCGGATCGACGGCGACGTGCCGAGCGGTGCGTCTTCGGTACTGGTGCCGGGCCCCGTCCACGTACGCGACGGCGGGAAGGCCGACCCGCTCCCGCCCCGCGAGATGACGCACGCCGACATCCGGCAGGCCGTCGCCGACCACGTCAAGGCGGCCCGGAACGCCATGGCGGCCGGGTTCGACGGAGTCGAACTGCACGGCGCCAACAGCTACTTGATCCATCAGTTCCTCGCCGACAACACCAATCTGCGCACCGACGCCTACGGCGGTACGACCGAAGGCCGCATCCGCCTCCCCGTCGAACTCGTCACGGCGGTCGCCGACGCGATCGGAGCCGGCCGCACCGCGCTCCGGCTCTCGCCGGGCAACCCGCAGTTCGGCATGGCCGAGGCCGACCCCGCCCCCGTCTACCGCGCGCTCCTCGACGCCGTCGACGGCCTCGGTCTGCTCTACCTCCACCTCACAGACAACGACACCTACCCGGCCCTCGCCGACCTGCGCCCCCGCTGGCACGGACCGCTCATCGCGAACATCGGCGAGAACCGCGACCCGACCACCCGCGAGGGCGGCGAGGCCGTGCTCGCCGACGGGCTCGCCGACCTCGTCTCGTACGGCAGGTCCTTCATCGCCAACCCGGACCTCCCCGCGCGCTTCGCCTCCGGCGCGCCCCTCGAAACCGTCGATGAACGGCACCTCTACACGCACGGTGCCGAGGGCTACACCGACTACCCGGCTCTTCGGCAGGAGCTCTGCTCCACAGGCACGTGACGCGGTGCGGGGTGCGGGGGATACTGACGTATGGGATTCGCCGTCTTCGTCACTCTGCCCGGTCTGGTCATTCTGCTGACCGCGCTGGCCTTCGTCGATCAACTGCTGCTGCGCGCCGGCCGGGCCGGTGTCCTGCCGTGGCGCAACTCCGTCCGCCAGGGCCAGGTCTCGACCACCGGATTCGAGATGCTGCACGCGAGCTTCTCGCCCGGCAAGCAGAGCGAGTTGAAGGAACGCCGGTCGGCGCTGCTGATGCGCGACGACGAGGAGGACGGCGCCCCGCCGAACCGGACCATGGTGGATCTGGACGGCGGCACCGCGGTCGTACGGATACCGAAGGACCGGCCGGACCGCCCGCACTGACCCGGCCGGCCCGGCGGCACACGTCTCAGAGCGGCAGTACGCAGACGGCGACCGGAGACGCGAACGGCTCGCCCGCCGGGACGAGTTGGCCGCTGCCCTGGTCGACCCGGAAGACGGACACGGCGTTCGACCGCTGATTCGCCGCGAAGAGCAGCGCCCCGTCGGGGGACAGGGCGAGCTGCCTCGGGTAGTCACCGCCGACCGGCACCGTGTCCAGCAGTCGCAGACCCGCCCCGTCGTCCTCCACCGCGAAACGGGACAGGCTGTTGTGCCCCCGGTTGGCGAGGAAGACGAATGCCCCGTCCGCCGTGATCACCGGCTGGGACGGGAAGCTGCTGCCCGCGCCCCCGGCGCCGGTGGGCTGCGGTTCGCCGGGAGTCAGGGCGCCGCTGCCGGGGTCGTACCCGCAGACGGCGATCGTGTTGTTCAACTCGTTGGCCAGATAGGCGAATCGGCCCGAGGGGTGGAAGACCAGATGCCGTGGCCCGGCACCCGCCGGAAGCGTCGCGTACGAGACCCGGGTGAGCGTGCCCGCAGTCTCGTCGAGGCGGTAGCTGTAGACGCTGTCGGTACCGAGGTCCACGGCGAGCACATGACCGCCGTCCGGGCTGGTGACGACCTGGTGCGCGTGCGGGCCGTTCTGGCCGGGCCCCGGAGCAGGTTGGTCATGGGCGACCAGATCGGTGCGCTCGCCCAGCGCGCCCGACGCCTCGATGGGGTGGACGGCGACATCGCCGGAGCCGTAGTTCGCGCTCAACAGCCAACGCCCGCCGGGGTGTACGGACAGATGGCAGGGCGACGACCCACCCGTGCCGCGCGTGCCCAGGACCGTGTGATCACCGTCCGCGCCGAGCGCGATCGCGGTGACGCCGCCGTCCTGGCGCTCGTTGACCGCGTACAGGGTGCTGCCGTCGGGGTGTACGGCGAGGTAGGAAGGGTCGCCGACGCCTTGGAGAGTCCCAGCGCCGGTGATGCGGCCCGTGGCCGTGTCGTACGAGCCGAGCCCGATACCCGGACCGCCGCCGGAGGTGTACGTACCGATGAACAGGGGCCTCGTGGCGCGCGGTTGACGGGAGCGCCTCACGCTCCCCGCAGCCGTCGCGTTCGCCTGAGCCGTGGCGGGTACCGAGACCGCCGCGACGGCGGCTGCCAGTATGCCGACGACCTGACGACGGCTCGGCCCGCCGGCCGCCGCCTCTGCCGTCCGTGCCTCTGACGCTGTTTCCGTGTGATCGCTTCTCATGCCGGGCACCTCGGATGACTCGTGGGGGGAGTGCTTGCCGGTGTTGTGGCAGACACCCTGTCGCCATCCCGCCCCCGACGGCAAGAGCCCCTCCGGCGGCGTCAGTCGCGCAGCGCGACGGCGTCCCCCATCACGATCACGGGGCGCTTCGCCGGGTCCAGCAGCCGCAGAAGCTCCACCATCCGCTCCTTCGCCAGTGAGACACACGCCTGGGTGGGCCCCTTGTGATCGACATGGACCCAGACACCGCCGCCCTTGCCGAGGCCGAGCGGGCGGCTCTTGTCCAGCGGAGTCGTGCCCGGCGTCCGGTTGTAGTCGATGGCCACGACATAGTCGAAGGAGCCTTCCAGCGGCTCACCCAGGAAGCCGGTGCCCGGGGACTCGAAGTCCTCGCTCTCGTCGTACGGAAGCCGCGCCCCGGGATCGGGAAGCCGGCCCCCGGCGTCGCCGAGTGTGAAGACACCGATCGGCGAACGCAGGTCGTCGGCGTGGTGGTCGTAGGTCCAGCCGCGCAGCGCGTTGTGCGCGGGCCAGCGGTCGGTGACGGGCCGCCAGCCCGTGTCCGCGTCGCGCTCGTACAGCACGACGCCCGAGCGGGAGGACTTCCGCCCCTCGCCGCTGACGACGAGCGCCTGGCGGGTGGCGACGGGGATACGGGCGCGGGTGGCCGGGCCGAGGCCGGGGAGTTCGTGGACCATCGCCGCCTCCACCGGCGTTCCGGCGAGACCGCGTGCCGCCTCGTTCGGCGAGCCCTGGCGCCGCTCGGCGGTCCCCGCCGCATGCTCCCCAGCCGCGTGCTTCCCCTCCGCCGACTTGCTCTCCGTGGCCGCGCTCTCCGCGCTCCGGCTCGGCGGCGGCCCGGTCCGCGCCGCCCGGCTCTCCACCACCGGCCCTGCGCTCGGAGGGGGCGCCTGCTCAGCACATCCGGTCAGGAGCAGACACGTACAGAGCGAGGCGAGGGCCAGGGCGCCCCTGGCGAGAGGGAGAGCGCGGGGGAGGAGGAGCATGTCAAGCCTTTCGTGGGCGTTGGCAGACGGTCCGTCCTCGTCCGCCGCGTGTCTCTGCGCCATGAAACGCGATCATCGTGTGATCCGACCGCCCCGCGATGCGCGATCAGAGCCGGACCCGGAGATTTCCCCCGTTCTGCCTAAGGCGCCGTCAGATGCCGGAAAGGGGCCGCGCCTTCAGGCGGCCTACAGCATTCGATCCCCGTCATTGGTCCGAGCAAAGGCAACCGGAGGCGATTCGTCGCCCTGCGGGTGATTCGCGAACACGCGCGGTTTCAGTCGGCCGAAAGAGTGTCAAATAGCTTGTCCGACAGGGTTGTCGAGGACATGGCGGGATTGCTTGTCTTGATGCGTCGTGGACAGTCGACGCGCGTCAACTCCGCCTCACAGCACGGGCGTACGACTGTTGCGCGACGTGCCCGTTGTCGTTGAACCCGGGAGAGCTTCCCCCCCCACTTCCCAAGGAGATCGACATGGTTACCCAGCCTGGACCCGGCCGTCGCACCGTGCTGCGGGGTGGTCTGACCGCCACGGCGGCCGGCGCGTTCGCGCTCGCCGCGAACGGCCCTGCCGCCGCCGCCCCGGCGCGTGACAGCCGCCGCCTGCTCGCCGTGCCCGAACCGCGGATCTACAGCACGTCCGAATGGGGCGCGCGGCCCCCGAACGGACAGATCGTCGTGCTCGACCGGGTGCCGACCTACATCGTCGTCCACCACACCGCCGAGCCCGGCAACAGCGAGGACTACTCGCTGGCGCACGCGATGGCGATCTGCCGGTCGATCCAGAACTACCACATGGACGGCCAGGGTTGGAGCGACTCCGGCCAGCAGTTCACCAACTCGCGCGGCGGCTTCGTCCTCGAAGGCAGGCACCAGAGTCTCGATGTCGTACGCGGTGGTACGCGGCACGTGCAGGGCGCGAACGTCGGTGGCCGCAACAGCGAAGTCATCGGCATCGAGAACGAGGGCCTCTACACCCAGGTCGACGTACCGGCCGCGCTCTGGGACTCCCTCGTCCAGCTCGTCGCGTGGATCGCCTCGCGGTACGGCCGGCCGGTCGCCGACATCATGGGCCACCGCGACTTCAACTCCACCGAATGCCCGGGCGACGTGCTCTACGGCAGACTCCAGGAGCTGCGCGACGCGGTCGCCGGCGCACTGGGCGTCGCGCCCGCCGCCCGGCCCTCCGTCTGGCCGCTGCTGCGGCCGGGAGCGGCAGGTCCTCAGGTGCGTGCCGCGCAGTACCTCCTGCGCGCCCGAGGCTTCTCGGACGTCCCGGTCGACGGGGTCTTCGGCGCGGACACCAAGCGCGCGGTCGCGAAGCTGGCCGACGTGCACAACATCGACAAGCACACCTGCGCGGCCACGCTCCGCGCCGGCACGGACGAGACCGGCTACCTCGGCTCCGACATCTGGCCGCTGATCACCCCGAAGGTCAGGGCGAGTGAGAACGCCGACGTCGAGAGGGCCGTGACCACCCTGCACCGGGCGGGCGCCGACCGGTCCCACTCGGCCGGCGTACTCGACGCGACGCGGTGGAAGCGCCTGCTGGCCTGACGCCCACCGCCGGACCGCACCGTCCGGCGCCACGGCTGTGCCCTTCGGCGGCAGAAATCACTTCCTGCCGCCGAAGTCGTTCCTGTGGTCCTTGTCGTCCCTGTCGTCAACCCTCACCTCTTCTTGAGCGACCGCTCAAAGTACTGCTACCTTCAGTTGAGCGGTCGCTCAAGTGTGATCGCCCAACAGCGCTGGGCCGACGATCGGGGGACGGAATGGGCCTGTACGTCGAGACAAGCATCCGTACGGAGATGGACACGCTCTGGCAGCGGACCCAGGACCCGGCGCAGCACCAACGATGGGATCTGCGCTTCTCGGAGATCGACTACCTGCCCCGCCCACCCGGTGAGCCGCAGCGCTTCCGCTACGCGGTCCGGATACTGCCCTTCCTCACCGTCTCCGGCACCGGCATCAGCGCGGGGGACAGCGGCGGGGCCGACGGGCGGCGCGTCTCCGTACTGAGGTTCGCCTCGGCGCACCCGCTGTCCCTCCTCGCGGAAGGCAGCGGGTACTGGCGCTACGTGCCCACCCCCGACGGCATCCGCTTCCTCACCGGCTACGACTACCGGCCGCGCTGGGGCCGCTTCGGCGCCGTCGCCGACCGCCGGGTGTTCCGGCCCCTGATGGGGTGGGCGACGGCCTGGTCCTTCGACCGGCTGCGACTCTGGTGCGAGCACGGCGTCAGCCCGGCGCGATCCCTCGCGCACGGGGTGGCCGAGGTGGCTGTCCGACTGCTCGCCACGGCCTGTGTGCTGGCGCTGACCGCCCTGCTCGCACTGCCCGCCGTCGCGGCGCTCCCACCGGCCGTCCTGCTGTTCCTCGTACCCCCGCTGCCCCGCACCCCGGCCGCCCGGCGCTGTCTGCGTAAGCCGCCGGAACGCCAGGCCACCTCCGTACGTACACAGGCGGCCCCCGCACTTCTCGCCACACTGGAGCGCCCGTGACCTCGATCTTCCGCCTCGCCATGGGCGACGACTTCGACCGCCTCCACCCGCAGCTGAGACGGCGTTTCTCCGTCGGACTCGACAGCGGCGAGGCATGCCTGGGGCGCGGCGTGATGGACCGCATCTGGCACGGCCGCCCCTTCGTGAAGCCGTTCCTCGCGCTCGGCGGCAGCCGCAACATACTCGTCCCACGCACCGGCCGCCGGGTCCCGTTCACCATCGAGAACGTCCCCTACACCGACGCCTACGGCCGCGAGACCGTCACCTTCGTCCGGACCTTCGCCCTGGCCGACGGACCGCGCCGGTTCGACGCCACCATGATCCACAGCCCCGAGCGCGACTGCGTCCTCGACTACCTCGGCACGCACCAGCACCTCGCCAGCGATCTGCACCCGACCGCCGAACCCGACGGCTCCCTGCTGATCCGCTCGGGCCACCACCGCTTCCGCGAGGGGCCGGTGGACGTCCGCGTACCGGAACTCATCGGCGGCGACGCAGAGGTACGGGAGTCCTACGACGACGCGACCGGCCGCTTCCGTATCCGCGTACGCGTGACCAACCGCCGCTTCGGCCCCCTCTTCGGGTACGAGGGCTCGTTCACCGCCACGTACGTGCCCCTGCGCTCCTACGGGCTACGCGCCGGGCTGCGTCCGGTACGGGAAGAGGCCCGCGCATGAACGCCGACGCGACCCCCGCACCCGCACTCACACCCGAGCCCGCACCCTCGCCGACCTCCGGCACCAAGCGCGGCGACACCAGGACGAAACTGCTGGAGGGCGCCCTGCGCACGCTCACCGAACAGGGCATCGCCCGCACCTCGGCCCGCACCATCGCCACCGCCGCCGGGGTCAACCAGGCCTTGGTCTTCTACCACTTCGGCTCCGTCGACGAACTCCTCGGCGCAGCCTGCCACCACGGCGCCGAACAGCGCGTCTCCCGCTACCGCGACCGGCTCGCCGCAGTCACGTCCCTCGGCGAACTCCTCGCATTCGGCCGGGAGATGCACGCCGAGGAACGGGCGGCCGGCCAGGTCGCCGTCCTCGGCCAGATGCTCGCCGGAGCGCAGACTCAGCCCCGCCTCGCCGACGCGGCCCGACGCGGCCTCCAACTGTGGATCGACGAGATCGAACAGGTCCTGGCCCGTGTGCTGACCGGCAGCCCGATCGCCGATCTCACCGACACCCCGGGCCTGGCACGCGCGGTCGCCGCGTCCTTCGTCGGCCTTGAGCTGTACGAGGGTGTCGACCAGGAAGGCGCGGGCCACGCCCTCGACGCCCTGGAGCAACTGGCCGTGCTCGCCTCGGTGCTGGACGAACTGGGACCGCTGGCCCAGCGTGCGGTACGACGCCGGCTGCGTCACACGGGCCGCAACTGACCCGAATCGGCGCCCGCCCCCGCACAGCCCACGGTCGATGCCGCGGCCTTCATACAGTCAAGACCTTGCGGAAACCGCTCAGTTCACCCTCGGACGGCGAGGTCACCGGGCGGCCCCCCGCCTCGATCCACGCGTGGAACCGGTACGGGTCGTCGGCGCTGCCCAGACACCATTGCGCGCCGAGCCCCGCCAGTGCCAGCCGTACGGTGGCGGCCAACGACAGCTCCAGACAGGCCACACGCCCCGGATAGCGCCGCGAGACCCGCCGCACCGCCGCCAGGGCCTGCTCCGCCTGGGCGTGCGTGGCGGGGCGCGGGCACCGTGAGGTGAGGGCCGCCACCACGCGTACGGTGACGCCGAAAGGCAGTCGCAGCAGACACAGCGCGACGACGAGCGCGGCCGTCGCCCCGGACCGGTTGCGTCGAGGAGCGGCCGAGAACCCGCGCCCCGCCCGTCTCACGGGGCGCGGGCACCGCTCGGACCCGTCGGACGACGGCTCCGCGCTCACAAGTCCGCGCCGGAGCAGCGTCTCGGCCAACTGCCCGGCGTCGGTACGTACCCGCTCACCGAGCGCCGGCGGAAACCGGGCCGCCACGGTGCGTACACCGGTGTCGAAGTCCCCGCTCTCGCGCCACTCGGACCACAGTGCGCGCGCCGTGCCGTTCATCGCGTACCACTGTCCGGTGCGGGCGTCGAGAAGCACCGTCCCGCCGTGCGGTCCGCTGCTCTCGTGCACGTGCTCAGGGATGTGGAAGGCAGCCATGGGCCGTTCTCTCCTCGACGTCAGTGCCATGTGGTGTTCCTGAGCCAGATCTCCGCCGCCAGCAACCGGTTCAGCGCGGGAAACGGAACCCGCAGCCCCATCACCGCCCGATCGAGGGCGGCCACGACGGCGGACGGTTCGACGACGCCCAGTTCGGCCAGCCGCGAGTCGACCAGCAGCCCTCGCAGCTCGCGGGCGCACGCGCGGGCGCCCCGGTAGTCCTCGTCGCCGTAGTCGCCCTTCGTCCGCCGGGCCAGGACGGGCGCCGGCACCAGATCCGCGAGCGCCGCGCCGAGCAGCGGCTTGAAGGCGGGCGGCGCGGCGCGCAGATGGGCGGGCAGCGCGGCGCACGCGCGAATGACATCCGAATCGAGGAAGGGCGCCTGCGGCCACACCCCGAACGGCCGCGCCATCTCCGATAGTTGCCGCTGTACGGCTCCCGACGTACGTACGTTGTCCAGCGCCGTGAGATCACCCGCCCGCCAGCCTGCCGTGCGCCCGGCGCTCCCGGCGGCCTCGCGTGCGAGCCCGGCCAGGTCCGTGCTCGCCGCGCGCGTCAGCCATCCGGTCTCGGAGCCGGGCTCGGGCCACCAGGCGATGGCGTCGAGCCAGCCGACGTCGCCCGTGCCCGCCCGTCCCGGACCACCCGTCGCGTGGCGCTCGAAGCCGTCCGCCAGCCGCCGCAAGGCGGTCGCGAGGGGCGTACGGGCCAGGCCGACCGCCCGCGCCGCGACGGCGGACGGTGCCTCCTGTCGCGCGCGGGCCAACACCCTGCTCTCTTTGGCCAGTTGGCGCAGCCGCTCGGGCCGGGCGAGCGCGGCGAGATAGCCGGGCGGCGCGACGAGCAGTGCGTCCCCGCCCTCACCCCCCAGATGTACTCCCGAACCCAGACGTGCCACCTGGTCCAGCCTCAGCCGGCTGCGCGCCAGTGCGACCACGGCGGGGTCGGGTTCATCGCTGTCGTGGCCGGCACCGCCCGAGCGGTCGCCCAGGCCCTGGTAGGTCAGGGTCTCGCGGGTGCCGGTCACCACCTCCATCCGCAGCCGCGGGTCGAGCCGCGCGAAACGCTCGGCGTGGACGAGGTCGTCACACGCCGACGCGGCGCCCCGGTACGTCGTCACCGGCAGCGTGCCAGGTCGGTGACGGAGCGTCAGGAAGGCGAGGGAGGTGGAGTCCAGACCGCCGCTGAGGTCGGCACTCACCCGCTCCTTGCCCGCGACGCGCAACCGGACCGCCGTCTCCAGCGCGTCACGCAGAGCTTCGGCGCTCCGCGCCAAGGACGCCCCCGGGTCGGTCTCCAGCGGTTCATGCACCCAGCGTTCAACCTTGCCCCGCACGGTACGTCGCAGCGCCTGCCCGCCGCCCACCTTGCTGACGCCGGCGACGACGGACCGTTCGCCGGTCAGCGAGGGAGCCCCCGGGCAGAAGATCCCCGCGGCGAGGACCGCCGTGTCGGGCCGTCGTCGCGCGCCCGCCGCGTCCGCCACCGAGACGGGCCGGGTGCCGAACACCAGGCGGGCGCCGGTGTCCCGGAAGAACAGCGGGTACTGACCCGCCGCGTCCACGTAGGCGGTCAGCTCCTCGTGACGGATCACCAGACAGAGGTAGCTCCCCGGCAGCCGGGTCAGTTCGTCCGGCCCGCCCGACGCGAGTGCCCGCAGGGCCGTGCGCCGTAATCGGTCGTCGTCACTCAGACACTGACCGAGCACGACGACGGTCCCCTCCGGACCGTCGACCCTGCGTAACTCGCCCTCCCGCCAAGGCCCTTGAACCCGCACGACCTCACCGGAACTCGCCGGGGGAAAGACACCGAGCAGCCCATTCCGCACGGGCCGTTCCTACCAGTAGTACTGGGAATTGGCATCGGCCGTACCGCTGGTGGAACTCCCCAGCGTCACGTCCCGCACAGAACCGAGACCGACGACCACCGGGGGTTCGTAGAACATGTCGTCGACGTCGTCCAGGACCACGGCCTCGGCTGATCCGCCGAGCGGGTACTCGTGCCCTCTGTGCGACGTCGTCATGTGATCCACCTCGGGTCTACGTCGGAAAGTACGTCAGGAAATCGTGCCGAATACATGCCGGCGGATATCCCGGCCGGACAGGCAGCGCAGCCGTACGTTACTCGATCTCATCCACACGATGACATCTCTTCAGGGTAGCTGACCCGTATTGATTTTTCGAACAGATGAAGGTGCCCCCGAGCCCGGCGAGGAATTGATTTCAGGAAGTTGAGGGAATCCGGTCGATGAATTGTGGGCGGCGAATCGCGCACGGCGGGCCCGAGCGGTCAATTCGAAACCCCGGCGGCCCAGGACGGGCCGCCGGAGTTCACCCCGTCACCCGGCGACGGCCTGCGCCTCGCCGTCCCGGTCGTAGGACCGCAGCCCCAGCACCAGCGCTCCGTGCGCCTCGGTCAGCTGCCCCAGTGAACTCTTGCGCAGCACGGCGTCCGCGGTACCGCGCAGGGAGTACCGGACAAGGGACTCCTTGCAGGGGCCGAGCACGAGATCGCTCGCCGCCTCCAGCCGGCCGCCGAGCACGATGAGGTTCGGGTTCAGCATGTTGCAGACCACCGCCAGCGCCTCGCCGAGCCGGCGCCCCGCGTCCTCCAGGACACGGACACAGACCGCGTCCTCCCCGTGGGCCCGGTCGATCACCGACCGCAGGGAGTCCGGTACGTCGAGGGAACTGCCGGACAGCGCCTCCCGTACCTGCCGCACGATCGAGTCCGCGCCGATGACGGTCTCCAGACAGCCCCGCCCGCCGCACCGGCAGAGGGCGCCGCGCGGTTCCATGACGGAGTGGCCGATCTCGCCCGCCATCCCGCGGTGCCCGCGGACCAGGCTGTTGCCGATGATCAGCCCGGCGCCCACGCCGGTGGAGACCTTCACATAGACCACGGTCTCCATGCCGTCGTCCGTGGCGAACGTCTGCTCGGCCAGGGCTCCGAGGTTGGCGTCGTTGTCCAGCACCACCGTGGTCAGGCCCAGCGTCCGCCGGAGTTGCTTCGCGAGGTCGTCCCTCCGGTTCCAGGGCGGCAGTACGGGGCTGGTGAACCGGCCCGTCCGGGGATCGATCATGCGCGGCACGGCCACCCCGAGGGAGATGATGTCGGGCTGCTGCCCGCCGCCGGCCCGGCGGACCGCCGCGTCCACCTGCTGCCGGATCTCCGGCAGCAGCCGGTCGAGCCCGCTGTTGGCGCCGATGTTGGAGTACTCGCCGGGATGGCGGTCGGCGAATCCCTGGTCGAGACGGCGGGCGACGACCCGCGTGTGGTTGAAACCGATGTGCACCCCCACCGCGACGGACGAGGTCGGGCACAGCCGTACGAGCGCGCCCCGGCCCCCGTTGTCGCTCTTCTCGATCAGGAGCGTGCCGTCCGCGGCCATGTCGCGCACGATCGCCGACACCGTGCCGCCGGAGAGCGACGTCCGCCGGCTCAGACCCGCCTGGGTGTCCGCCTTGATCATTACGGCGAGCAGCACGCGTTTCCGGTTGATCTGTTTGACTCCGCCGGCCGGGCCGAGCTGTTCACGTAAATCGATCATTTCCTCCCCATTCCCGGCGAGGACGATTTCATCGTGTCGTCCGGGACTCGCAGATTAACACGGTGATCTTCAAATTGAACGCGACCGCTCTTCAAAAGAAAGTATGGAGTGCGTGGTTCGGCCGGGAGGTCTCTGCGGCTGATGTGAAAGCTGTTCCGTATGAGACTTCTGATCGTTCCGCATCTGACGGCGAATGATCGAAAGATGATCGAGGAACGGCGCCGGAGCCGCCTCCCGCGAAAGCGTACGCGGCTCCGCCACACTGGGCGCGCGTTCGAGACAGAGGAGTTCCCCGTGCCGAAGTTCCTGCTCATGGTGAATCACGACGGCGGCGTCCTCGACGAGCCCATGGACCAGTGGGAGCCCGTCGACATCGCCGCCCACTTCGACTACTACGCGGCCCTCGGCAGGGAGCTGGCCGACAGCGGCGAGCTGAGCCGGTTCACCGCGCTCGCCGACCCCCAACTGGCCAAGATCGTACGGGCGGACGGCACCGACGCGCCGCCCCTGGTGACCGTCGGGCCGTTTCCGGAGACCGCGCACTTCCTGGCCGGCTTCCACGTCCTCGACGTCGCCTCCGAGGCCCGAGCTCTGGAGATCGCCGCCCGGATCTCCGCCGCCCCCGGCCCCGGCGGGGCGCCGACCCAACGGCCCGTCGAGGTACGGCAGGTGATGACCGACCACCGGGGCGACAACACCCCTTACTGACCTCCCAGCCCCGTCGTCGCCACGGACTTGACGATCTGCCGCTGGAAGAGCATGAAGACCACCAGCAGCGGAACCGCCGCGAGCACCGACGCCGCCGACGCCTGCGCGTTCTGCAGACCGTAGGAGTCCTTGACGCTCGACAGGCCCACCGGCAGCGTCATCAGCGTCGGGTCACTGGTGATGATGAACGGCCACAGGAAGTTGTTCCAGGTGGTGATGAAGACGAAGATCGACACGGCGGCGAGGATCGGCCGCGACAGCGGCAGTATGACGCTGACGAATATCCGCACGCTCCCCGCGCCGTCGATCCGCGCGGCCTCCTCCAACTCGCGGGGGACCGCGTCGAAGAACTTCTTCAGGATGAAGACCATGATTGGTGCCACCACCTGCGGCAGTATCACCGCCGCGTAGGTGTCCACCAGGTTCATCACCAGCATCTGCCGGAACAGCGGGACGATCAGGATCTGCGGCGGCACCATGATCGAGGCGACCGTGACCGCCAGGAGCGCCCGCCGGCCACGGAACAGCCCCCGGGAGAGCGCGTACGCCGCCATCGCGGACACGACGACCGTCAGCACGGTCACCGCCACGCCGATCAGCAGGCTGTTCAGCGCCCACACGGGCAGGTTCCCCTGCGCGAAGATCTCCCGGTACGCAGCCAGCGTGAAGCCGCCCGCCGGAATCCAGTCGCCGCCCGCCGCACTCGCGTCGACCTCCGACTTGAAGGAGGTGTTCACACCCCAGGCCAGCGGCACCAGCCAGACACCGGCCATCAGGATCAGCGCCAGCACGGACAGTACGCGGGGGAGAAGGCCCGCACCCAGCATCGGATGCCAACCGCGCCCGCCGCCCCCGCTTCCGCCTCCGCCACGGCGTCTGCGCGCCACCTCCCTCGGCATGGTGCTGCGGCGCGGTCCGGGCGCCTGAGATATGCGTGATGCGTCGGTGGTCACGGCCGGATCAGTCCTCCCTGCGCGAGAAGAGCCCCAGCTGGGCGAGGGACAGGACGAGGACGATCGCGAAGAAGACGTAACTCACCGCGGAGGCGTAGCCCAGCCGGTAGTTGGTGAAGCCGGTGTCGTAGATGTACTCGAGGATCGGCCGGGTCGACCCGGCGGGCCCGCCCTTGGTGAGCAGATAGATCTGGTCGAACACCTTCAAGGAGGCCAGCACTTGCAGGACCGCGATCAGCCCGGTCGTACGGCGCAACTGCGGCAGCGTGATCGACCACAGCCTGCGCCACGCACCGGCCCCGTCGAGCGCCGCCGCCTCGTAGAGATGGTCCGGGACGGACTGGAGGGCAGCCAGATACAGCAGGAAGTTGAAGCCCACCGTCCACCACAGCGTGAGAATCGCGACGGACCACATCGCGTACCTCTCCTCCACCAGCCAGCCGATCCCGTCGATACCGACGGCCTTCAGCACGGTGTTGAACATTCCCGACTCGGGCTGGTACAGCAGATTCCACACCTGCGTGACGACGGCCACCGGCAGCAGGTACGGGGCGAAGAAGGACAGTCTCCACATCCACTGGCCGGGCAGCCCGGTGTGTACGAGCAGTGCCATGACCAGGGCGAAGAACACCAGCGGCACCGACGAGAGCACCGTGAACCAGGCGGTGTTGCCCAGGCTCTGCCAGACCTCGCTGTCGGTGAACGCCTCGGTGTAGTTGCCCAGTCCGGCGAAGTCCGTGTCGCCGTGGCCGGTGAGACTGGAGTCGGTGAAGCTCATCCACAGTCCGAAGCCGATGGGCACGACCAGGAAGAGGACGAAGAAGACCAGGAACGGCGCGACGAACGGCCACCCGGCGACCCCCGAGGAACCACGTCCACGTCGTGGGCGCTCCGCGGAGGCCCGGCTGTCATCGACCGCGTCCGGACCGGTGTCGGTCCCGTTCCCGATCCCCGGTTCCGTGCCGGGGTCTGGGCCCGTACCGGTGGGCGGGCTGCTCATCGCCATCGTTCTTCCTCCTCCTCGCGATCAGGCCGGATTCGGCTTGGACAGAAGGGTGTTGATCTCCGACTCCATCGTCCGTACGGCGCTCCGCGCGGACGCCGCCCCGGTCAGGGTCGGCTGAAGGGCCTGGCACATCCGGTTCTGGAAGTCGGAGCCGGAGCCGGTGAACCAGGCCTGCGGATCGAGCACCGGATGATCGGCCGCCGCCGCGTAGTCGGCCTGCGGCCGCAGCCCCGCGTACTCCTTCGACTCCACCACCGGCAGGTACGCCGGGATGTGCCCGGCCTCCGCCCACGCCAGGCTCGACTTGAGCAGCTCGGCGACGAACTGATGCGTACGGCGCCGCCGTCGCGGATCGGCGTCGGCCCGGTGGGGCAGCACCAGCGAATGGCTGTCGGACGCCCCGCCCGGCCGGTCGAAGAAGGTGGGGAAGGGAGCGGCGCCGAGGGTGTCCTTCTTGGCCGTACGGAAGGTGTTCAGCTCCCACTCGCCCGCGAAGATCAGCGGGGACTGCCCGTTGGCGAACGTGGCGATCGCCGTGGTGAGGTCCATCGTCCGGCAGTCGGGCCGCACGATGTCCGCCATGAACTCGACGATCTCCACGGCCTTCTCGCGGTCGATCTCCAGCCGTCGGCCCGACAGGTCGAACGTGGCGCCGGTCTGGTTGAACAGGGTCCAGAACATGCGCCAGCCCATGCCCGCGTCGCTGGTATGCCCGAACACCGGGCCGAGCTTGCCCGGATGGTCCGCGCGCAGTTTCCCCGCGAGTTCGAGATAGTGCGCGGGCGACTCGAAGGGAACCGGCTGCCCGTCGCTCTTCAGGAGCCCGGATTCGTCCATCATGTCCCGGTCGAAGTAGATGATGAACGGGTGCGTGTCGAGAGGGATCGCGTAGGGCTCGCCCTCGTACAGACAGCGCTTGAACACCGACTCGTTGAGATCCTCACGGCGCACCCCGAACTCGGCCAGCAGATCCATGTCGAAGGGATCGAGCAGCCCGCCGGGGGCGTAGCCGGGCAGCCGCGTCAGATGCAGGATCGCGAGGTCCGGCGAGCGCCCGCCGGCGGAGGCCATGGCGAGCTTGGTGTAGTACGGCGCTCCCCACTCCAGGACCGTGCTCCGGACCTTCAGCCCCGGCGTACGGCGCTCGATGTCGCGGGTGATGTCCTTCATCAGCGCCCCGTCGGGCCCCTGGAACAGATTCCAGAACTGCACCTCGTCGGCGTCCGAGACGCTGCCGGTGACCGAGCCGCAGGCGCCGAGCGCGGGAGCGAGGACGGCGGCCCCGGCCCCGTACAGCGACCCTTTCAGCAGCCGCCGCCGGGAGAGCCCGTTCACCGCTCGTCCCCGTTGTCCCCGCCGTCGCCGACCGCCGCCGCCTCCGCTCCCGCCGGGCCCTCGAACGCCGCGCGGCGCTCCTGTGCCAGGCGGAGCCGCCCGACATCGAGCTTCGGCGTACGGTCGAAGCGGTAGACACCGTTCTGCTCCTGGAACACGTCGGTGAGCTGCGTGTAGCAGTAGCCGAACATGTGCGGATCGTCCAGCAGTACGCCCGTCAGCCCGGCGAAGCGCCGCTGGAACTCCTCCTCCGTACGCGGGCGTTGGCCGTAGCCCCACGAGACGCTGCGATCGGCGTCGTCCACCCCCGCGTCCCCGTCCGGGCCGTCGCGATGGGCCGCCGCCTCCTCCGGATTCCACCAGATGCCGCCGAACTCGCTGCAGAAGTACGGCTGTCCGCGATACGGCAGCGACCACACGGCATCGGTGTCCCGCTCGTCCGGATTGACGAACGGCGCGTCCTTGTCCAGGCCCGCCATCTGCGCGCGGAAGAGCGCCGGGTCCTGCTCGTAGCTGTGCGAGTCGTACACGTCGGTCTCGGCGACGCGGTGGGAGTACCCGGACGCGTCGATGACGGGCCGCGAACGGTCGGCGGCCTTCGTCGCGAGGAACATCGACCGGGTGACGTCGTCCAGGACGCTCTGCCGGTCGTGGAGCTTCTGATGGGTCTCGTTGAGCGGGCACCAGCCGACGATCGAGGGATGGGAGTAGTCCCGCTCCAGGGCCTCCAGCCACTGCGCGGTGTACCCGGCGGTCGGCCGCTGGTTGTCCCGGGTGGTGGTGCCGCTCGCACAGCCCCAGTCGCCGAACTCGCCCCAGACGAGATAGCCCAGCCGGTCGGCGTGGTGCAGGAACCGCTCCTCGAAGACCTTCTGGTGGAGCCGGGCACCGTTGAAGCCCGCGGCGAGCGAGAGCTCGATGTCACGGACCAGCGCGGCGTCGTCCGGCGCGGTCATCAGCCCGTCCGGGTACCAGCCCTGGTCGAGCACGAGCCGCTGGAAGACCGGCCGCCCGTTGAGCAGCAGCCGTTTGCCGTCGATGGCCACCGACCGCAGCCCCGCCGTGCAGACGGCGGAGTCGGTCACCTGCCCGGCCGCGTCCACCAGCTCGATCAGCGCCGAGTAGAGATGCGGGTCCGACGGGCTCCACGGCCTGAGCCGGCCGGCGGGGACCGTCAGCACCATGCGCGGCGCGAGGTCGAGGTCGGCGCGGACCTCGGCGCGTACGACGGCGTCGCCGTCCGCGTCGCGCAGCACGGCCCGTACGCGATGCCCGGGACGGTTCGCGGAGAGCGGCAGGTCGAGATGGAACGCGCCCGAGCCGAGGTCCGGCGTGATGCGGGGCCGTTCCAGCCGGACGTCGGCGACCGGCTCCATCCACACCGTCTGCCAGATCCCGGTCACCCGCGTGTAGTGGCAGGCGGAGTTGGCGTACTCCACGGACTGCTTGCCGCGTGCCTGCGGACCGTGCGGATTGTCCCTGGCCCGTACGACGACGACCACCTCGCCGTCCGCGCCCGGACCCGCCGCCGAACTCCCCGCGACATCCCCGAGATCCACGGTGAAGGACGTGAACCCGCCGCTGTGCCTGGCCACTTCACGTCCGTCGGCCCACACGGTCGCGTCATGGTCGACCGCGCCGAAGTGCAGGAGCACCCGCCGGCCCGCCCAGTGCGCCGGCACACGCACCGTACGCCGGTACCAGACGGCGGGATGGAAGTCGGGATCCCCGATGCCCGACAGCTCGGACTCGGGGCAGAAGGGCACCAGGATCCGGCCGTCGAACTCCTGGTGGACCAGGCCGCGTTCCAGACCGCTGTCGCCGGGGTCGAAGGCGAACTGCCACGTGCCGTTGAGATTCCGCCACTCCTCACGCACGAAGCTCGGGCGCGGATATTCGGGCCGTGGGACGGTGTTCGACTGGTCGGACAGGGAGTCGGGCGGGCCGGCGGGGGGCAGTGACATGGCGTCTCCGGTCAGGGAAGAGGCACGTAGGCGCTTGGGTACGAAGGCGCACGGGCGCGCGGGGCACTTGAGCACTCGGGCACGGGACGGACAGCGGGGAGGCTGGGCGGACGCGTGCGGCCGGACATCGATTACATCGATGTAAAAGGCCCGGTGTAAATACCTCGCACAGAGGTTTCTCGACATCGGGCCCCCGCGATCAGGCCAGCCGGATCATGTTCCAGGACAGCGGTGCGAGCGTGGTACGCAGCCGGTCGCCCGACAGTACGGTGCCCAACTGGGCCTGAGGCGCGACCCGTTCGGGGTCGGCGAGGGTATTGCGGGCGTCGGGATCGGCGTCATGGAGCGCACTGTGTTCGACGACCTCGCGCACGCCGGTCCCGTGCAGAGAGACCTGCAGCGGCAGCGGCTCGGCCGTACTCCGGTTCACGGCGAAGACCGTGACCGACCCGTCGTCCCCCCGCACGGCGGTGGCGTGCAGCAGATCGGTCTCCCCGTACTTCCGCGTCGCATACGTGGGCGAGTCCGGCGCCACCTGGAGCACCCGGCCCCGGCCGTACCGCGACGCCTGCTGGAAGGGGAAGTACGTGGTCTGCCGCCAGGCCGCGCCGCCCGGCTCCGTCATGATCGGCGCGATGACATTGACCAGTTGGGCGAGACAGGCGACTCTCACGCGGTCGGCGTGCCGAAGCAGCGCGATCAGCAGCGAACCGAACACGACCGCGTCGGTGACGGAGTACGCGTCCTCCAGCAGCCGGGGCGCCTCGTCCCAGGTGTCGCCGGCCGGGGGCTCGTAGCGTGACTGGTACCAGACGTTCCACTCGTCGAAGGAGAGCGTCACGCGCTTGCCGGACTTGAGGCGGGCGCCCACATGGTCGCAGGTGGCGACCACGTTCTCGATGAAGGACTCCATGTCGACGGCGGAGGCGAGGAACGAGTCCCGGTCGCCCTCCGTCTCCTCGTAGTAGGCGTGCAGCGAGATGTGGTCGACCAGGTCGTACGTCTCCAGCAGCACCTCCGCCTCCCACGCGGCGAACGTCGCCATGGACTGGTTCGAACTGCCGCACACGACGAGCTCGACGGACGGGTCCAGCTGGCGCATGGCACGCGCGGTCTCGGCGGCGAGCCGCCCGTACTCCCGTGCCGTCTTGTGCCCGGTCTGCCACGGGCCGTCCAGCTCGTTCCCGAGGCACCAGAGCCTGATCCCGTACGGCTCCTTCGCGCCGTGCGACCGGCGCAGCTCGGACAGGGCGGTGCCGCCTGGGTGGTTGGCGTACTCCTGGAGATCGAGCGCCTCCCGCACCCCGCGCGTACCGAGGTTGAGCGCCATCATCGGCTCCGCGCCGGCCTTGCCGGCGAAATCCATGAACTCGGCGAGGCCGAACCGGTTGGTCTCGGTCGAGTGCCAGGCGAGGTCGAGCCGGCGGGGCCGCTCGTCGACGGGGCCGACGGAGTCCTCCCACCGGTGGCCGGAGACGAAGTTGCCGCCGGGATAGCGGATCACGCTGACGCCCAACTCCCTTACGAGAGCGAGCACATCACCCCGCAGGCCCGCGGCGTCGGCGGACGGGTGGCCCGGCTCGTACACCCCCGTGTAGACGCAGCGGCCGAGGTGCTCCACGAAGGAGCCGAAGAGGCGGGCGTCGACCTCGCCGACGCTGAAGGCGGGGTCGAGGGTGAAGTGGGCGGTAGAGGCCATGCGTTCCTCACCTTTGTTCGATATGTCGGACGCCGGTCGCGATCCCGGACATGAACAAGGGGAACGTAGGACGCGCCAAGGACCGAGTCAACGGCCCCCGCCAACGGCCGGGTCCCGCGTCGTGCTCGGTCAGGCGTCGGTACGGACCGTCCGCAGCGCCTTCGTCCAGCTCACGAGCTGGTCGAGCGTGGTTTCCAGGGCCCCCTGCTGGTGCGCGCCGGGCGTGAACTTGGTGTAGTTCTCGAAGTCCCCGTTGAGCGTGAGGGCGACCTGGGCCCGTACGGTCGCCACCTGGAGCTCGGACATGATCAGACGCAGGTGCTCTACGGCCCGGGTGCCGCCGACGCTGCCGTAGCTGATGAAGCCGGCGGCCTTGTTGTTCCACTCGCCGTACAGGAAGTCGATGGCGTTCTTCAGGGCGCCCGACGTCGAGTGGTTGTACTCGGGAGTCACGAAGAGATAGCCGTCGAAGGAGGCGATCTTCTCCGCCCACGCCACGGTGTGGTCGTGCGCGTACTGCCCCATCGTCGCCGGAATCGCCTCGTCCAGATGCGGCAGCTTGAACTCGGCGATGTCGACCAGTTCGAACTCCGCGTCGGTGCGCCGGGAGGCGATCTCCTGGGCCCACTTGGCCACGGCCTCGCCGTTACGGCCGGGGCGGGTGCTGCCAAGAATGATCGCGATCTTCACCGTCATGAACCTGCTCCTGGCTTGAGATGTCAACTGACGCAATCCTGCCCGCGCTTGAAGTCTCAAGTCAAGCCGCTACGATCGTCGCATGACAGACGAGACCACCCCGGGCGACGACACGCCGTGGCTCTCCGCGACGGAGCTGGAGTCGTGGGTGCCGTTGAGCGGGATGCTCCTCGGTCTCGTCAGCGCGCTCGACGCCCAGCTCCAGAGCGACGCCAAGGTGAGCTTC
The DNA here is from genome assembly GCF_001723055.1 of Streptomyces niveus. GTDB lineage: Bacteria > Actinomycetota > Actinomycetes > Streptomycetales > Streptomycetaceae > Streptomyces > Streptomyces niveus. The sequence continues at coordinate 16,670 of NZ_MDCR01000355.1, read as the reverse complement.
TTCGGCTATCTGGTGCTGGCGGGCCTGTCCGAGGCACCCGGACGTACGCTGCCCATGAGCGACCTGTCGGTCCTGGCGCACGGCTCCCTCTCGCGCCTCTCCCACGCCGTGTCCACGCTGGAGAAGCGCGGCTGGGTCCGCCGCAGCCCCTCCCCGGGGAACGGCCGCGTCACGGTCGCGACCCTCACCGACGCCGGATACGACAAACTCGTCGCCACCGCGCCCGGCCATGTCGAGGCGGTCCGCCGGCTCGTACTCGACCCGATCGACGCGGACCAACTGCGCGCGCTCGGCCAGATCTCGACGGTCATCCGCGACTCGATGGGCTCGCCCTGCGCGTGGCCGCCCCGCCCCGCCGCCGGGTGACTATCAGCCGCTACAGGGTATTTGCGCACCGGAGTTCCTGCATATTGGGGCACGAGGCTTGTCATCCGGCCATCTGAGCGCCTACACATCATCTCCACAGATGTGAGGGACAGGGGCACTGCGCATGCAAGGCACGGTTGACGGATTCAGTTATGGGGTCTTCACGCCGATCGCGGCTTTCGTGATGGCCTGTCTGGGCAGCGCGCTGGGACTGCGCTGCGTCACCCGCTCACTCCGGGCGGCGCAGTCCTTCAAACCCGGTTGGCTGTCGCTCGGAGCGGCCTCCATCGGCTGCGGCATCTGGACGATGCACTTCATCGCCATGATGGGCTTTCAGGTACGCGAGACGCCGATCGGCCACGACGTCCCGCTCACCGTCGCCAGCCTGGCCGTGGCGGTCCTCGTGGTCGGCGCCGGAGTGTTCATCGTGGGCTACCTGGGCAGCGCCCCGGCCGTCCTGATCACCGCCGGAGTCATCACCGGTCTCGGCGTCGCGGCGATGCACTATCTGGGCATGGCCGGCCTGAGCCTGGAGGGCCAACTCCACTACGACAGCGCGATCGTGACGATCTCCGTGGTGATCGCCGTCGTCGCCGCGACCGCGGCGTTGTGGGCGGCGGTCTCCGTACGCGGCTTCTTCCCCAGCCTCCTCGCGAGCCTCATCATGGGCGTGGCCGTGACCGCGATGCACTACACGGGGATGGCCGCGGTCAGCGTGCATCTCGCCGGCGGGGCGCCCCGCACGGGGGCCTCCGGCGACGCGCTGCCCTCGATCATGTTCCCGATGCTGCTGGGGCCGGTCGTCTTTCTCGTGCTGGCCGGCGTGATCGTCATGTTCGACCCGCTCCTGATCCTCGGGGACGGCGAGTGGAACGAAACCTCCGCCAGGAAGCGCGAGACGAACCGGCCGGAGCTGACCGAGGCGCCGGGCGCCTCGCGTACGATGCCCGTTCCGCCGACCTGGACGGGCGGGGCCGGCACGGCGAACCGTGACACCGGCACCCCGCCGCCCGAGCCCCCGCGATCCGTCCGCTGGTGACCGTCCGTCAATTCCGTCAGACGCTCCCGGCCAGCGGCTCCATCGACCAGACTCGCTCGGCACGCAGCGGCCCGGTACGCGCCAGCACCATGCCGTGATCGGCGGCCAGCGGGGCGAGTTGCGAGCCGTAGCACTGCACCGCCTCCCGCTTCAGGGCCCACTGTTCGTCCGTCAGCATCAGATGGTGGGCGAGACGCAGCTCATGACGGCTCGTCAGATCCTGGTAGGCGAGCCCGTACGGATGGCTGCGGCCGAGCGCGTCGTCGGTCTCGGGGGAGCCCCACTCGTCAAGATGGCCGGTGTAGGGGAGGTCCGCGTAGACGAGCGGCAGCGGGCGGCCGAGCTTCTCGGTCACCGCCAGCGCGCGGTCCCGGACCTTCTGGTGGTCCTTCTGGTTGGTGGCCACGGGGATCAACAGCGTGGTCTCCGGGGACAGTTCGGCCAGACAGGAGTCGATGTCCGTCAGTTCCGTCCGCTCGCCGTAGGGGCCGTCGGGATGGCCCAGGGCGACGCTGCGGACCCCCAGGAGCGCGCAGGCCCGCTCGTCCTCCGTACGGCGGGCGCGATGGGCCTCCCGCGCGGTGGAGAACCCGCAGACGCTGTCCCACCAGGAGACGGGGTTGTGCGGCCCGGGCTCACCGCCGTACACCGTCACGACCGTCACGGGGCCGGGGAGTTGGGGGATGAGCCCCGCGAGTGAGAGCACCGCGTCGTCGAAGTGCGGCGAGAGGATGACGGTGCCGGGCGGTGGGGGAGTCATGCAGGGGTCTCCTCGGTCATCGGATGGGTCGCGGCGGATCGGGCGGCATCGGTACGCCGCGGCGCCATCGGTACGGCGCTGAACACCTCGTCCCACTGGGCGTCGTCACCCTCCCAGCGGCCGGCGGCCTCCGCCACCGTCCCCCAGGCGATTCCCGGCGCGAGGTCCGCGGCGTCGGCGGGCGGCGTACGGCGCAGCCACAGCAGCGAGAACCGCTGCCCGGGGTGCGCGGTCGCGATCGTGTGGCGCAGCCGGGCCAGGTCCCTGGCGGCGCACTCGTCGAAGGCGTCGTGGTGGACGTACAGCACATGGGCCGAGGACGCCGCGAGGGCGCGCCAGCGTTCCGCGAGGGCCATGAACTTGGCCCGGACGCCGTCGAGTTGGCGATCGATGTCGTCCTGGGTGAGCAGGCGTCCCTCGCCCGGCGCGAAGTCGTGGAAGAAGCGGATGTCCGAGCCCCGGTCGAGTGCGCAGAGCCCGTCGCTGAACGGCTCCACCCGCCCCGGACGCAGTACGTGGGCGAAGTCCTCGGTGATGGTCTCGACCACCGCGTCGAAGTCGAGGTCGAGCCAGTCGAAGAAGTGCGCCGACTCGTTCCCGGTGATGCGGCGGAGCTGATAGGTCGTCTCGCAGTGGTAGCCGAGCCCCACGCAGACGTCGTACGGGTCGTTCGCGTCGGACCAGGCGGCCGGATTCAGGTGCGTCATGGGGGCGTTCAGCCGGCGGTGCGCCGGAGCAGGAGCCCGTCGCTGCCGCGTTTGATGAGATACGCGCGGCCCGCGCAGACGGTCTCGACGCGCGGCGGGACCAGACGCACGCTCTCCGCCTCCCGCCAGGTCGCGGACGCCGCGAGCCACGGCCGCAGAAGGGTGTCCATGGTGGCGGGTTCGAGGGCCACGAAGACATGGTCGGTGGGCAGCCCGTCCAGCAGGCCGAGGTCCTGGCCGTAGTAGAGCATCTCGATGAGCAGATGGGCTCCGGCGCGCGGACGGCCCTCCCCGGTGAGCGCCGCGAGATCGTCGGCGGAGACCCGTACGCTCTCCGTCCCGCGTACGGCCTCCGAAAGACGCGTCCGGAAAAGGGGGTTGGGCTCGGTGGCGTGAACGGTGCGGCCTGCGGCCACCAGACGATGTGTCAGGGCGCCTTCGCACGCGCCCACTTCCACCAGCGGGTCACCCGCCTCGCCGCGATGGCCCAGCACCCAGGCGGCGGTGGCGTCCAGCCGGTCCTTCTCGTAGGGAGAGCTGCCGAACTCCCAGGGATCCGGCACGGAGGCGGCCTCGTCGTCCAGGCTCGCCAGCAGCGCGAAGAGCCGTTCGCGTTCGTCGGCGTCGGTGTGGAAGAACCGCTCGGTGGCGGGTATGCGCGGTGTCTGGACCACGTACTCCGCCGACGGCTCCGTGAGCAGGTGCTCGCACGCCCGGTTGACGAAGTCGAGCTTGGTGGCGACCAGTTCACGCTCCAGGGGCCGGTCGATGTCGCTCACGACCTGGAGGAACGGCGAATAACCGACGGCGTGCCGCACCTCGCGGCCCGCACAGCCGATCGCCGTGTCCCGCCCCACCTTGCCCCTGCTGCGCCGGTTGTCCGCCGGCGAGTGCGTCCACACCCGCGCGTCACGGTCACCGCCCGCCTCGCGTACGAGCTCCGCCAGGGCACCGGGACCGGGCGATCCGGCCCCGTCGTCGGCCGGCCGCACATACCGCGCGATCCCGGCGAGCCGTTCGGCCGGGCTCCGCCCGGCGGGGAAGGCGAGTGTCCGGCCGTGATCGGCCAGGACGAGGGCGCACTCCCCGTCGGTGAGAACGGACAGGAAGTCGAGTACGGCGTCTTCGGCGCGGAGTACAACAACGATGTCGATCACAGGATCGGTCCTCTGTACGAGACGGACGGGCCGCAAGGGGCACACGCTAGGTCTAGACCACTGCGTGGTGCAAGGGACGCCGTCCCGGAACGTCATGTCTCGGCCGCACGGCGCGGGAACGTGTACGGCGGCAGAGCGATGTGATCAGCGCGGTTGACAGACGCCGCCCCGGTGAGAGCCTTGAAGAGGCGCGCGAAGAGCCAGGAGAGGAGGGGTGCCGATGGGACAGCCACCAGAGGTCCGCACCGTCCCGCTCCCCTCCGGCGAGCACGTTCCCGTGCTGGGACAGGGCACATGGGGCTGGGCACAGGACCCGGCGCGACGGGCCGGCGAGAAGGAGTCCCTGCTGCTGGGACTGGACCTCGGCCTGACCCTGATCGACACGGCCGAGATGTACGGCCAGGGCGCCGCGGAGGAACTGGTGGGAGAAACGCTCGCCGGCCGCCGGGACGAGGCCTTTCTGGTGACCAAGGTGCTGCCGTACAACGCGAGCCGCACGGACACCGCCAACGCCTGCGAACGCAGCCTCAAACGCCTGCGAACCGACCGGATCGACCTCTACCTGCTGCACTGGCGCGGGGCCGTCCCGCTGGCGGAGACGCTCGAAGCCTTCGAGGACCTGCGCGACGCGGGCAAGATCCGCCACTGGGGAGTCAGCAACTTCGACCCGGCGGACCTACGGGAGCTGGCGGCGCTACCGGGCGGCGACGCGGCGGCCACGAACCAGGTCCTCTACAACCTGACCCGGCGCGGAATCGAGTACGACCTGCTGCCCCGGTGCCAGGAGACCGGCGTCCCGGTCATGGCCTACTCACCGGTCGAACAAGGCCGGCTGCTGCCCGCCCGAGTGCTCCACGCCGTGGCCCGCCGCCACGAGGCCACACCCGCGCAGGTGGCCCTGGCCTGGGTCCTCCGGCAGAGCGGCGTGATCGCGATCCCCCGGACGGGCAGGGCGGAGCACGTACGCGAGAACCACGCCGCGCTCACACTCACCCTGACCGACGACGACCTCGCCGCCCTTGACGACGCTTTTCCGCCCGTCCGGGGCCCGGTACCGCTGGAGATGCTGTGAGCGGGCGAGTCCGGCCGGGTGGCGGCCCACAACAGCGGAGGTAGTGATGGCGGACGACATTCTGCGCACGATCGACACACTGGTCGCGGAGGAACACCGCCTCCGTGAGCGGGCCCCCGGAAAGGGCCTCGACCCGGAGGAACGCGCACGCCTCCAGGTGCTGGAACAGCGGCTGGACCAGTGCTGGGACCTGCTGCGCAGACGGCGTGCGGAGGCGGACTCCGGCGCGGATACGCAGCGGGTGGAAGCGCGCCCGGTGGCCGAGGTGGAGTCGTACGAGCAGTGAGCGCACGGGGAAGATGTCGGTCCCCTCTGCGATGATCGGCCGTAGCCGGGACACCTGTCCCGGACCGAGCGGCGGCCGGGGGCATTCATGACGTACGACACCGGAACCAGGACCGGCATCGACATCGACGCGCTGCGCGCCCGGATTCCCGCCCTGCGCGCGGGAGTGGCGCACTTCGACGGCCCGGGCGGCACGCAGACGCCCACGCCGGTCGTCGAGGCCATCACGCACGCGCTGAGCAACCCCCTTTCGGTCAGGGGCTCCGTCGCACCGGGAGAGATCAACGCCGAGACGATCGTGCGCGACTTCCGGCTCGCGATGGCCGACCTGCTCGGCGCGGAGACCGCGGGCATCGTCGTCGGGCGCAGCGCCACACAGCTCACCTACGACTTCTCCCGCGTACTGGCCCGCGGTTGGGCCCCCGGCGACGAGGTGATCGTCAGCCGGCTGGACCACGACGCCAACATCCGCCCCTGGGTCCAGGCGGCCGGACAAGCCGGTGCGGTGGTGCGCTGGGCGGACTTCGATCCGGCCACCGGCGAACTGCCGGTGACATCCATCGGCGCCCTGCTGACCGACCGCACACGCCTGGTCACGGTGACGGCCGCGTCGAACCTGATCGGCACCCGCCCGGACGTCACGGCCATCGCCGACCTGGTCCACCGGGCGGGAGCCCTGCTGTACGTCGACGGCGTCCACCTCGCCGCCCACGCGTTCGTGGACGTCACGGCACTGGGCGCGGACTTCTTCGTCTGCTCGCCGTACAAGTTCTTCGGCCCCCACCACGGCGTACTCGCCGCTTCCCCGGGCCTGTTGGAGACCCTGCGACCGGACAAACTGGCGCCGTCCACCGACGCCGTACCGGAACGCTTCGAGCTCGGCACCCTCCCGTACGAAGCCCTGGCGGGCACCCGCGCCGCCGTGGACTTCCTGGCGGACCTCGCCCCCGACACCCCCGACACCCCCGGCACGGCGCAGGACCGGCGTACCCGCCTCCGGAGCGCCTTCGCGGCGATCGAGGTGCACGAGACGGCCCTGCGCGAGCGCGCCGAGGAGGCGATGTCCCAACTCGACGGCGTGACACAGCACTCCCGCGCGGCCCTGCGAACCCCCACGCTGCTCCTCACGTTCGACAACCACGAGGCGACGGACGCCTACCACTTCCTGGCCCGCTCCCGGATCCACGCACCGGCGGGCTCGTTCTACGCCCTGGAGGCCTCCCGCCACCTCGGCCTGGGAACCGCCGGCGGCCTGCGCGTGGGCCTGTCCCCGTACAACAACGCGGACGACATCGAACGCCTGACGGCGGCCCTGTCGGCGTTCCTGCGTTCCTGAGCCACCGCGCGTCGCGCCGATCGTGATGTCCGCGTGGCCGCCGCGGTTGGCCCTCCCACGCGCAACAGCGCGTGGGCAAGTCGACGCGGCGGAAATTGACGGGACGCCGAAACGGGGCCCTGACACGAACTGACAAGATCAGTCATGCACTGCCCATGGTCTGTCGATTTATGGTGCGATACGGGGCGGACAATGATCACTCACGACCACCTTTGACGCTTGCGTCAACCCATCGGCGATGACTCAGGGCCCGCCGACAGTACGGAACGGAGACCGCCGTGACCATGGCCTATCTCGCACAGCCCGATCAGCAGCAGAAGCTCGAATGGCTGGACGGCGGCCAGTTCGCCGTCCTCCTGGACAGCGCGGCCACGGACGGCCAGCTGACAGTCGGACGGTTCACCGTGAACAAGGGCGAGGCACCCCCGTACCACATGCACACCCGCGAGGACGAGGTCTTCATGCTGCTCAAGGGCACCGCGCTGCTGTGGTGCGACGACGAGGAGATGGAGCTGTCGGAGGGCGGGATCGTCTACCTGCCCCGTAACGTGCCGCACGGATACCGGATCACGTCCGACACAGCAGACATGCTGATGATGTGCACCCCGGCGGGTATCGAAGGCATGTTCCGCCACGCCGGACGCGACCTGGCGTCCCCCCGCCCCGAAGGCTTCGAGATCTCACCGGAGCGCCTGGCGGAGGCGACGGACAAGTACGGCCAGATCATCCTCGGCCCACCTCGCTGACGGCGTCGCTCCACGGGCTGGTCGGAAGGCACTTGGGGAGCGTCTTTGGCCGGTTCCGGCAGCTGGTCCGGCCCTGCGGCGGGAGTAGCGTGCTTACTCACCTCGCGGCCGACCGGCGAGTGTGGTGCCAAGGCGCCGAGTCGCCGTATCGGGCAGTACGACCGGCGATGTCATGGGTGACCAGCAGCCTCCGAGCCCTCAGCGGTGAGATGCGTGCACGGTGGCACGGGTACTTCGTCGGCTACGGGCAGCAGGACTGACGCCCGGCGGCCGGAACAGGCACACCCCGAACGACAAGGAGGACATCCGCGATGTCATGGATCATCAGGAGCCTTCGGGCGCTCAGCGGTGAGGGGCGTACGCGCCGCAACGAGTACGGCGACAGGTACGGCCACAACGACTGACATCCGGCGGACCTCGGGCGGACGACCGTGTTCCTGGACAGAAAGAGCCTGTGGCCGCATCTGCGGCGGTGGGAGGAGCAGGCCGCGGACCGCGACGGTCCGTTCAGGCTCCGCTTCGGCACCCTCTTCGTGGCCGACGCCGCCGCGGCCCGGGACGTGCTCGTCGATCCGGCCGGCAACTACCTCTCCCAGTCCGGGTTCTTCCGCCTCGGACGGAAGTCCCTGCCCGACGAGGTCCGGAGCGAAGCCTCCCGCGCCCTGCTCAGGGTTCTGGCCCGGCACGACCTCCCGCAGTCGTTCGACCTCGACCTGGCGCTCGGCGAGGTGACTGACCGCCACGGCCGTCTGCGGCACCAGCACTGGGGCGTCGAGCTGGTCCGGCGCTACTTCGCCCCCGTCATCGCTCACCGGCGTCATACCGAGATCAACGTCCTCCTTGACACCTATGTGACGTCGAGCGTCGTCGCCGACGACATCGTCGGCCATGTCCTGAGGCGGTCGCATCGCACGGTGCCCGCCATCCGGGCCGGGCTCGCCGAACAACTCGACCGACTCCCCGCGCCGGAGGACGGCGCACAGGACCTGGTCGACCTGGTGCTCGGCCTGCCCGGAGACCTGACCCCGGCCGACCGCGCACAGCTACTGCAACGCCTCGTGCTGTCCACCGTCGGCTTCACCGGCGTGACGCTCGAATGGGTGGTGATGCTCGGCATCCAGCACGGCTACGACACCCCGACGGTGAGCCACACGCAGATCCAGCGGCTGGTCAGAGAGGCGCTACGCCTGTATCCGACCGCGTGGCGCCTGATCCGGGTGGCAGCCACCGCCCACGACATCGCGGGCGCCCGGGTCCAGGAGGGTGAACACGTCCTGATCGGGACGCACGCGATCCACCGGTCGGCGGCCGTATGGGACAGACCGCTGGACTTCCGTCCCTCACGCTGGGAGCGGCCGACCGACGCCCAGCGGCGCTCCTACCTCCCCTTCGGCAAAGGCGACGGCATGTGCCCGGCGAACGGCTTCGCCGTCAAGGCTCTCGAACACCTCGCCCACCTCATCCTTCACGGCCACCAGGGCCACGTACGCCCGCGCACCCGCAAACCCCATGTCCGCACACTCCTGGCCCCACCTACCGGCTGGACCCGCCTCACTCCCGCCCCACCACCCGAGTGAATGCCTTCGAGGGGATCTGACTGTCGCGGGTTCACGCTACTGCTTCGAGCACCGCCCCGCTTCGATCGAATTCGGCCCCCGAATCAGGGGCCAAGACCACTCTGAGCCACAGGTAGTTGACGTCTCCGGATTGTGCCGCTTCGACACTGACGGCCGAGCTGTCATCGAAGTGGAGCGAGCAGAAGGCGGCGCCATCGGGCGTGGAGGTGACCCTGACCGGTAGGCGAGCCAGGCACGTTGCGGGGTTGGCCCACCATTCCAGATGGGCTGTGCCTTCGCGGACGTTCATTCCGGGATGGTAAGGGCGACGGGGTGAGGCTTCTACACCCGGAGTCGCTTCTCGCCGTGCACGACCGTGTATTCGGCGGCGAGCCAGGGCCCCAGGTCGCCGATGAGCGCGCCGAGCACGGCCGGGTCGGCCGAGGGCACACGGCCGACCGCCGCGGCGGTACGCATCCGGTCACCGTGCTCGGGGTAGTAGCGCGCGAAGAGCTCGGCGGATTCGTCGAGGTCGCTGGTCCAGCCACCCCAGCGGGGCATGATCAAAGTGAATCCTGTACGCACGATACGGCGGGCGACCACGCGGCTGAGGGCGCGGCGATCGGCGTCCGTGACGGCCTCGGCGGCCCGACTACGCCAGCGTTTCAGCACGAGATGGAGGTCGCCGTTCGTTTCGCGGGCGAGGAGGGTGGTGGGCCGGTAGCGGGGGAGCTGCTCAGCGAGGTCGGGGCCGAGCAGCGGGGTGCACAGGCAGGCGATGAAGAACCCGGCGTCGTGGCGTTCGATGTCGCTCAGCAGAGCGCGTGTGCTGGTCAGCAGGATGCCGACGCCGTCGATCTGGGGGTACGCGTGGTCGAGTGCCTCCTCGATCGCCACCGCGTCGGCCCGGTCGGTGTCGGTGGGCTCATGGCGAAGGGCGAGCTGGAGGTCGAGGTCGGACACGCCGGGGACGGCGGTGCCGCGGGGGATGCTGCCGTAGAGGTAGGCGCTGTGCAGCCGCACGCCGCCGTACGTCTCGGCGATTCGGTTGCGGGCGGCGTCGACGACGGGGACGAACGCCGCCGGCACCCGGTCCGGCGCGCCCTCGCGAGCGATCGTTCCGTCGGGGGCCAGTCCCTGTCCACTCATGAGTTCACTGTGCCGGTTCCGCGGTGTACTGCCGAGCCGATTTCCGGGATGACGGATGCCTCACGCGGCTTCGGGGCTTGCCTCTCACCGGTGGACCGTCGCGGTGAGGCGCCGCAGTGCGGCCTGGGCGGGCGGACCCCACGTGGACTTGCCTCCGGGGCGTCCGTGGTCACCGGCGTGTCCGATGTGGAGGCCGCTGAGGGCCCGCAGTACGGCCCAGCCGCGGGCGCGGCGCAAGGTCGCGGCGTCCGGGGTCGGCCGGTAGGCGCGGTGAAATCGGTCGGCGGCGCCGTCGGGCAGCAGGAACCAGGCGGCGGCGAGGTCGCAGGCCGGGTCACCGGCGAAGAGGTCACCGAAGTCGATCACGCCGCACAGGGTGCCGTCAGCGGTGAGAACGTTGGCCGGATGCAGGTCGCCGTGCAGCCACAATTCGCGGCCCGTCCAGCCGGGCGCGGCGACGGCGTCTTCCCACACCGCGCGGACGGCGTCCGGTTCACGGATCAGCCCCAGCTCGGTTGCCGAGGCGAGCCCTTGGGCGAGGCCTTCGGCACTGCCGGCCAGCGGGCCCCCGCGATCACGGCCGGCGGGCGCACCGGCGGGGGCGGGCTGGTGAAGGGCCGTCAGAAAAGCGGCCAAGGTGTCGGCCGCCTCTGCGGCGCGCGTGACGGGGGCACGGTCGGCGGGCTCGCCCGGCACCCACGTGGTGACGATCCAAGGCCGTGGAAACCGCTCGGAGGGCTCACCGAGACGCTGCGGTACGGGAATCGGCAGAGGGAGGCGCGGGGCGAGGGCGGGCACCCAGGCATGTTCTTTCCGCAGCAGCGCGTCCGCAGACTGCGTCGCCCAGGGCAGCCGGACGGCGAGATCGTCGCCGAGCCGCCACACCTGATTGTCCCAACCCCGCGCTCCGAGCCTCGCGGGCCGGTCAGCCAGGTCGGGATGCTGCTCGCGCAGCAGATCCCGGATCAAGTCCTCGGTGATGTCGGTCGTGGTGACTGCCATGCGCAGCAACAGTAGTTGAGCGCCGCATTGCCCGGGTTTCGAGCCGCTTCGCGCCAGTTCCAGGCAAAAGGAACGTACGTCGAACCTGATCGTCCGGTGCGTCATCCCGCACTGGCCGACTGCGCGTCGGCGGGAAGCGCCCTCCCCCGAAACAGCTATGTCTGATGTGCTGAGGCAGGCGATGTCCGCGAGTCTGAGGAGGCCGGGTTGCCGAACGATGGTTGCGTCTTCTGCGGGATCGCGCGAGGCCATGTGGTTGCGAGCGTTGTTCATGAGGACGACCGGGTTGTCGCCTTCATGGACCTGAGCCCCGTTACCCCGGGGCACGTGCTCGTTGTTCCGAAGTCTCATGCGGAAGGACTGGTGGACCTGCCGGACGATCTGGGGGTACGAGTCTGGGAAGTGGGGCACCGTGTCGGACGGGCGCTGAGGCTGTCCGGCCTTCGGTGTGAAGGCGTCGCACTCTTCCTGGCTGACGGCGAGGCGGCCTTCCAGGAGATCTTCCACGTCCACCTGCATGTCTTCCCCCGTTTCAAGGGAGATTCGTTTCGCATCGACGCGAACTGGTGAGTGCACGAACGCCGTGTGCTCGACGAGGCGGCGCTAGCAGTTCGTGGAGGTCTCGCGGCCCTCGATGCCCGGGCCGGGGTCTCTGACTCCCCGGCATCGACGGAGCAAGCCTGTCGAGCAACTGGCAGCATCCCAGCGGGCCATGAACCCCCGACCGCCTTTCACGGGTTCTGCGGGCCGGGACTGCCGGGTGGCGCCGCGACCGCGGCTCGCTCTGGATATCTTGCGCTGGCCTGTCGGGCTGAGGGCCGGGAGACTCAGGTGGTGTGAACATGGGGATCTCTGGTTTCAATCCGTCCTTCCTGGTCGGGATCGAGTCGGTTCGGCAGGCACACGAATCACCTCTGGTGAAGCTCGCAGGCCAGCGGCTGACGGAGTTCGCTCTGGTGCGCTTCGTCGAGGACGGGGACTGGTTCGCCGATTGCCCGGTGATGCTGGACTTCGACGGCGTTCAGGTGGAGGTGTGTCACTCGAAGTTCGACGAACTCGCGATCGGCTGGGACACGATCGACACCGAAGCGAGTATCACCGGGTGGGAGTGGTCCGAGTTCACACCCCGGTGGTCCCACCGCGATGAATATCTGGAGCCGTTCGTCGGCCAGGAACTGCGCGAGGTCGCACTACTTGAGTGGCGGCCGGCAGAGCCCAATCGCGACCTGGCCGCCGGCTCGGTGACGGTGGAGTTCGTCTTCGCCGGGGGCTGCTTGCGGATCGCCAACGGCCTCGACGAAAACCGCATCGAGACCGGTGATGCCTTACCGGAGTACGTCCGACACCGACTGGACCGCTGAGCACGACGGCCCAGGCCGGCCCCGCGCCATGGATGCCGTTCTCCCTGAGCCACTCTGGAGACGGGCTCCAGCCAACTTGGTACCCGTGGCGTGGTGAGGTGTGAGTCAGCGGCCTTGGAGGGCCTTGACGTTGTTGCCGAAGGTCCAGTTCTTCGAGCCGTCCCAGTTGGCGGACCAGGTCATCAGCCCCTTGAGGCTGCTGCCGTACGTGTTCCAGGCCTGTGCCACCAAACTCGGGCTCATGTAGCCACCGCCCGCGCCCGGTTGGGCCGGCAGCCCGGGGACCTGCTTGTCGTACGGAACCTTGATGGTGGTGCCCTGGATCACCAGCCCCCGGTTCAGGCAGTCGGTCTGGGCGGTGAAGCCCTGGACGGTGCCCGCTGAGTAGGAGTCGCCCGAGCAGCCGTACATGCTGCCGTTGTAGTACTGCATGTTCAGCCACCACAGGCGTCCGTTGTCGGCGTACTTCTTCACGATGGGCAGGTACGCGCCCCAGATCGAGCCGTACGCGACGCTGCCGCCCGTGACGTACGCCGTCTCCGGCGCCATGGTGAGACCGAAGTTCGAGGGCATCTGGGCGAGTACGCCGTCGATGATGCGGATCAGGTTGGCCTGCGACGCGGACAGCGTGTTGATGTTGCCACTGCCGACCAGGCCGGTCTCGATGTCGATGTCGATTCCGTCGAAGTTGTACTTCTTCAGGATCGGCACCACCGTCGCGACGAAGCGGTCGGCGACGGCGCTGGAGCTGAGGTCGATACCGGCGGCCGCGCCGCCGATCGACATCAGGATCGTCTGCCCCGAGGTCTTGGCCTGGCACATCTCGGCCGGAGTCGCGACCTTCACCGTCGTGTCCATGCCGTCTTCCCACAGGACGGTGCCGTCCGAGCGGATGACGGGGAACGCCGCGTTGATCACGTTGTAGCCGTGGCTCTGGATACGGCTGTCGGTGATGGGGATCCAACCGAGGGGCGGGTGAACGCCGTTGGCGGCGCCGTCCCAGTTCTCCCAGTAGCCCTGGAGCACCTTGCCGGCGGGCTTCGACTTGACGGCGCAGGTGTCGGCCGACGGGGCGGCGATCGCCGAGGGAGCGGCGAGCGCGACGGCGGTCACGAGAGCGGCCGCCACGGCGACGAGCCGAGTCCGTCTGGAAGTGCCCTTGAGCGGTGAGAGGCGCTTGAAGATCACGGGATCCTCCGAAGGTAGTGGGGGTGTCGAGCTGCACGCAGGTACTCTCCGGCTTCACCCACAAACCGCGGACGGGCGAACGGACATGCCGGGCCCCACGTCGGCAACTCCCTTTCCATGCAGCGGGTTTGCTGAGGCACCCGTTAGGCGGGCCGAGCGAATTCTGGCAACGTAGCCGGTGACAGCAGCGTGCGGGCGGACGGGGCCATCCCAGCGGCGCACCGGCAATCCGGAGAGAATGACCGTGACCTACTCCATGCACGACAACATGGGCGAAGCATTCGACGAGCCCGACGAGACCCGGATCCGCGAAATCCTCGCCGAACTCAGCAACGCGGACGAGGAACACCCGGACGTCTCACTGAAGCACGAGTCCGGATGGGCGCTGAGCGTCTTTCCGGACAAGTTCGTACGGTGGGAGAACGCCGAACCCGGCCGGCCGGAACCGCTGGACGCAATGCTCTCCTCCTGGGAGGACATCGTCGGGCTGCTCCTCATGACGTCCCGAGGCGAAATCGAGGAAGTCACCTCCGCCCTGTCAGGGCAGTCAGATGGACCTTCCCCGACTCCGATTTGATGATGGCGCCTACCGAGGCCGCGCCGAGACGGCCGTGCGGCACCACTCACCTGTACCTCGACTAGGGCGTGTCTCTTTGATGCGCTGGCCAGTTGATCGGATATGTCTGTCCGGTTGGTGATCACTGATGCGATGTGGGGCCGGATCGAGCCGCTGATGCCGGCCGATCCGGCCCGTGGGTGACGGTGGGCTGACCACCGGTGGACCCTTGAGGCTATTGCGTGGAAGTAGCGCACCTGCTCGCCCTGGCGGGATCTGCCCAGCAAACTCGGGTCTTTTCGGACCGCTCACAAGCGCTTGATCAGGTGGGCCGTGGTAGGCACATGGGAACGCACCTTCGCGGCACTACTTGCTGCGACGGATGATGGTGACGGTGTGGACTGGACAGTCTCCGTGGATTCCACTGCCTGCCGGGGTCACCAGCATTCGGCCGGAGCCAGGAAAAGGGGGCGCCAGGCCGGTCAGCGCCTGAGGATCACGCGTTCGGACGCTCTCGTGGCGGGCTGAGCACGAAAGTCCGTTTGGCCAGTGACAGCCGGGCTCGTCCTCTGGGTATCCACGTCACCGCCGGTCAGGCTGGTGACGCGCCGGCTTTCGAGGCGGTCATGGCCAGGATTCGGATCCCGCGCAGCGGACCTGGGAGGCCAAGGACCCGCCCGGCAATCGTCCTAGCGGATCGCGCCTATTCGTCCCGCGCGATCCGTAGACACCTTCGTCGCCGAGGCAGCCGGGCTGTCATCCCGCAGCCCGCCGACCAGATCGGTCACCGCCTGCGGCGAGGCCGTGCCGGAGGCCGCCCGCCCAGCTTCAACGCCGAGAAATACAAGGAGCGCAATGCCGTCGAGCGGTGCATCGCCCGACTCAAGCAGTGTCGCGGCCTGGCCCTGCGGACTGACAAACTCGCCATTGCCTACCGGGCCGCACTCCACGTCGCGTCCATCCTTATCTGGGCGCGTCAATGACATGACCGCAGAACCTACAGGCCCAAGCTCGAGACGAAGCCCGAGAAAGTAGGTGATACGACCCGCCACTGGCACAGAAGGTGGTCCGTCCAGAAGTCACTGCCGACTACGCGGGGATCAGAGGGGTCAGTCCGGTAGTCGAGAGCCAAGGCGCCATCATCGCCGGGGTTGCGAGTGGTGGCGATCAGCACTGCCTGTTCAACGTCAAGCCAAGGAAGTTCGAGCGGGGCGGCGCCCCTGATTCCGCGTGCCTGGCGAAAGAAGGCGGAGTGCGGATCATCGGCGAACATGTCCATTGATTGGGACGCGTACGCCATCTGCTCGGGGTTCGATACAAAGGCAAGTGGGTCCCTGAACCACGGGATGACCTTCGCTAGCACCGCATCGCCCGGGTGACGCCAGAGGCCGCGATCGATGAGCGATGTCAGCGGGGCGGGCAAAGCAAGTCCACGGACTATCGAAGGCGCCACGGCGAACAGCTTCGCATGGCGGACAACACCAAAGAGACACGCTCTAGCCGAGCAGTCAGGAGCCTTGAGGTTCCGATCTCGCCGGGAAGTCCGCTGCCACGGAGCTCAGCGTGCGCCCGGTCGACGAATCCGCCCTGGCCACCAAGAGGTCCATCGGGCAGTACGCCGAGACGCTGCCACTACGCTTCACTGCCGAGCGAGGTATGCGGGCCACCGCCCGCATTCTGCTGGAGGCCGGGGCGGAGCCTGATGGCCGGCTGTGCGAGGGACGGGCTACTGCCTTGATGATGGCGGCCGCCGAGGGCCATGAGGGCATCGCTCAAATGTTGCTGGATTACGGCGCAGGCCTTGAGTCGGTGGGACGGGACCAGACACCGCTGGAGTGGGCGGCGTTCGGGGGCCGACCGACAACCGTCCGGTTGTTGCTGGACCACGGCGCCGCCCGCACGGCCGACGCTCACCGCAGCGCTGACCGCTGGAAACATACCCCTGAGCGCCAAGCAGAACACACAGCGACAATCTCCATGTTCCTGGCCGCAGGCAAGTGATCCTCCTCAATGCTTTGTGCGGCTGGGCTCAGAGGGCGTCCTACATTTTCACCAGTGCTACATGCTGCATCAAACTGATGCAGCCACCACACCGAAACCCACCCCAAACGAACACCCCTGCCACTCGTAGCCAGCCTGGCCCGCGAAGCGGGCCCAAGCGGTCCTGGAGGCGCAGCCGGAAGGGCTGTTAGGCGGGGGAGCGCAGCGGATCCGCCCGGGAGTGCGAAGCGCTCCCTGCACTTCCCAACTCTCATACCTAACAACGTATTAGCCGTATCGTCAGGACTCGATCAGCCTGGCCGCGCAGCGGGTCAAGCGGTCCTGGAGGTGCAGTTGGAAGGGCTGTTAGGCGGGGGAGCGCAGCGGACCCGCCCGGGAGTGCGAAGCGC
>NZ_MDCR01000354.1 GCF_001723055.1 Streptomyces niveus | reverse complement strand
GCACTCGACGGCGAACCCCGTACGGCGGACTCCGACGCACCATGCCCCGTGGTGCGCGTCCCCTCCCTCCCCCTGCCCGGCTACCCCCAGGTACGCGTCGCCCTGCCCAGCCGCCGGGTCGCCGCGACCCTCGCCGCGCACCGGGCCGACCTCGTGCACCTGGCCGGGCCGTTCGTCCTCGGCGTACGCGGCATGGCAGCCGCGGCACGGCTCGGGATACCCGCCGTCGCCGTCTACCAGACCGACCTCGCCGGCTACGCGCGTACCTACATGGGCGCGGGCGAGGCGGCTGCCTGGCGGCGCCTGCGAGCCGTCCACAGCGCGGCGGACCGCACCCTCGCCCCGTCCAGCGCCGCCGTCAAGGACCTGGAGGAACACCGCGTACCGCGCGTCCGGCTCTGGCCGCGCGGCGTGGACACCGTCCGGTTCCGGCCCGAACTGCGCGACGACGCGCTGCGCCGCCGGCTCGCGCCCAACGGCGAGCTGATCGTCGGATACGTCGGCAGGCTGGCCGCCGAGAAGCACGTCGAGCTGCTGTCGGGCGTCTGCGGACTGCCCGGCGTCCGCGTCGTCATCGTCGGGGACGGGCCGAGCGAGCCGTCCCTGCGCACCACCCTCCCCGGCGCCGTGTTCCTCGGCCGCCGGACCGGCGACGAACTGGCCCGGATCTTCGCCTCGTTCGACGTCTTCGCGCACACCGGGCCGTACGAGACGTTCTGCCAGACCGTTCAGGAGGCCATGGCCAGCGGCGTCCCGGTGGTCGCCCCGGCGGCCGGCGGACCGATCGACCTCGTCGACCACGGCCGCACCGGGCTGCTGGTGCCGCCCCACGACGCACGGGCCGTCACCGGCGCCGTACGCGACCTCCAGGCGGCCCCGGAACTGCGCGCCTCCTACGGACGCACCGCGCGCGCCACCGTCGAGGGCCGCACCTGGGCCGCGGTCGGCGACCAACTGCTCGACCACTACGCCGAGGTACTCGGCGAGCGCACGGCCGTGGTCGCATGAGCGACATAGCAGCCGCCCCTGGCGGCGTACGGATCGTACGGCTGGCCAACTTCGTCACCCCGGCCTCCGGAGGGCTGCGCACAGCCCTCCAGCAGCTTGGGGCGGGCTATCTGGCCGCCGGGCACGAACCGGTCCTGATCGTGCCCGGTGAGCGCCCGAGCGACGAACACACGGCGCAGGGGCGGGTGATCACCCTGCCCGGAGTCGTACTGCCCGGCACCGGCGGCTACCGGGTGCTGACCGACCGCCGACGGCTGAGCGCCCTGCTCGACTCCGTCGCCCCCGACCGGCTGGAGGTCTCCGACCGCACCACCCTGCGGTGGACGGGGGAGTGGGCACGCCGCCGCCGGATCCCGTCCGTCATGGTGTCCCACGAGACCGCCGACGGGGTGCTGCGCACCTGGGGCGTACCGGCCGTGGCCGCCGGGCGGGCCGCCGACCGGCTCAACCGGCGCAGCGCGTGGTCCTATTCGCGGATCGTCTGCACCACCGAGTGGGCCGAGCGGGAGTTCGTCCGGATCGGCGCGCGCAACGTGGTGCGCGCGCCGCTCGGCGTCGACCTGGTGCGCTGCCGGCCGGAACGGCGCCGCGCGGAGCTGCGTGCCCGGTACGCCCGTGGGGCCGACGTCCTCCTACTGATGTGCTCGCGCCTGTCCGTCGAGAAGCGTCCCGGCGCAGCGCTCGACGCCCTCGCCACGCTCCGCGACCGGGGTGTGCGGGCGACGCTGGTGATCGCCGGGGACGGCCCGCTCGCCGGCGCGCTGGCGCGCCGGGCACGCGAGCGCCGGCTGCCCGTGGTGTTCCTCGGGCACGTCGGCGACCGGGAGGAACTGGCCGACCTCCAGGCCGCCGCCGACATCTGCCTGGCACCGGGACCGGCCGAGACGTTCGGCCTCTCCGCGCTCGAAGCGCTCGCCTGCGGCACGCCGGTCGTCGCGAGCGCGTCGTCGGCCCTCCCGGAGATCCTGGGCGCGGCGGGCGGTACGGCGGCGGACACGCCGGAGACGTTCGCCGACGCCGTACAGGGACTCCTCGACCGGCCGGAGGCGCTCCGGCGCGCAGCGGCGCGGGCGCGGGCCGAACTGTTCTCGTGGGACCGCGCGGTGGCGGCGTTCCTGGCGGCGCACGAGGCACCGGTGGGAGCGGGACAGGCCCCCTCGGGCATGCGGCCGGTCGTCGAGCCGGGCCGCGGCACCACCGTGCCGGGGGCGCCCGTCGGGATGCCGTCGACGCCGGCCGTGCCGTCCGTTCCGTCCGTGGTGGCGGCATCGGTACGGCGCCGGAACGGGGGCGCGGCATGACCGCGTACGCGAACCCCGGGGGGCGGCTCGCAGCGCCGACGGCGGTGCTGCCTCGTGACGGAGGCGCGCGATGACCGTGTACGTGAACTCCGAGGCTCCCCAGGAAGCCGCGGCTCCGGTGGAGCCGTCCGTACCGAGGCCCCTGCGGTTCGCCGCGCTCGGGGACTCGCTCACGGCGGGCGTGGGGGACCGGGTGGACGGCGGCTGGCGCGGTTGGGCCGTGCTGCTCGCCGAAGCGCTCACACCGGCGGTCGGGGACGGTGACCCGGCGGGACTACGTCCCCCCGGCCCCGTCGCCCCCGCTCCCGCCTTCCGCAACTTCGCCACCAGCGGCGCCCTGACCCGCGACGTCCGCGCCGTACAGACCCCCGCCGCTCTCGCCTTCGCGCCCGACATCGCCTCCGTCGTCGTCGGCGTCAACGACACCCTCCGCCGCTCCTTCGACATCGCCTCCATCGCGCGCGCCCTCGACGAGGTCTGCGCCGCCCTCACCGCCCGCGGTACGGTCCTGCTCACCGCCTGCCTGCCCGACCCCGGCGTCATGCTGGGCCTGCCCGCGCCGCTCGCGAGACCTCTCGCGCGAAGACAGCGCGCGGTCAACACCCTCGTCCACACGCTCTCCGCGCGGTACGGCGCCGTCCATCTGCACGCCGCCGACCCGGCGTGGGTCGCCGACCGCTCCCTGTGGAGCGCCGACCGGCTGCACCCCGGCGAACGCGGCCACCGGATGATCGCCGCGCAGTTCCACGCGATGCTCACCGCGCGCGGCCTGACCCTGGGCCCGCCACCGCCCAGGGAGCCCGAACGGCCGCCGCCCAGCCGGACGGAGGCGCTGCTGTGGCTGGCCACGGCCGGCGCCGGCTGGATGGTGCGCAGAAGCACCGACCTGCTCCCCGAACTCCTCTGGCTGGCGGGTGCCGAGGTGCGCCATCTGGTGCGCGGCACCGCCGCCCGACTCGATCTGCGCGCCGAATTGGCCCTCAGCCGCGCGCTGACAGCGCTGCCGCCGGCCGCTCCCCTTGCCAGAATGGGGGAATGACTGGGCGCTGGGAATTCTGGATCGACCGTGGCGGCACCTTCACCGACGTGGTGGGACGGCGCCCCGACGGGCGCCTCGTCACCAGAAAGCTGCTCTCGCACAACCCCGAGCAGTACGCCGACGCGGCCGTCGCGGGCATCAGGCTGCTGCTCGGTGTGGCACCGGACGAGCCGGTGCCCGCCGACCGGATCGACGTCGTCAAGATGGGCACCACTGTCGCCACCAACGCGCTGCTGGAGCGCCGTGGTGAGCCGACCGTCCTGCTCGTCACCGAGGGCTTCGGCGACGCGCTGCGGATCGCGTACCAGAACCGCCCCCGTCTCTTCGACCGGCACATCGTGCTGCCGGAAGCCGTCCACGAGCGCGTCATCGAGGTTCCCGAACGCGTCGACGCGCACGGCGCCACCGTCCGGCCGCTGGACACGCGTACCGTCGCCGCTCGGCTGCGGGAGGCGTACGACGACGGCTTCCGCAGCGCCGCTGTCGTCCTCATGCACGGCTACCGCCACCCCGACCACGAGCGCGCCGTCGCCGAAGCGGCCCGCGCGGCCGGCTTCACCCAGGTCAGCACCTCCCACGAGGTCAGCCCGCTGATCAAACTGGTGCCGCGCGGCGACACCACCGTCGTGGACGCCTACCTCTCCCCGATCCTGCGGCGCTACGTGGACGAGATCGCCTCCGAACTCCGCGACATCCGGCTGATGTTCATGCAGTCCAACGGAGGGCTGCGCGAGGCCGCCCACTTCCGTGGGAAGGACGCCGTGCTGTCCGGCCCCGCGGGCGGCGTCGTCGGCATGGCCCGTACCTCCGGACAGGCGGGCTTCGACCGCGTCGTCGGCTTCGACATGGGCGGCACGTCGACCGATGTCTCGCACTACGCGGGGGAGTTCGAGCGCGAGCTGGGCACCCAGGTCGCCGGGGTCCGGATGCGGGCGCCGATGATGAACATCCACACCGTCGCCGCCGGCGGCGGCTCCGTGCTCCACTTCGACGGCCAGCGCTACCGCGTCGGCCCCGACTCGGCGGGCGCCGTACCCGGCCCCGCCTGCTACCGCCGGGGCGGCCCGCTCACCGTCACGGACGCCAACGTGATGCTCGGCCGGGTCCAACCGGACCACTTCCCCGCCGTGTTCGGGCCGGACGGCGACCAGCCGCTGGACGCCGACGTGGTGCGGACACGCTTCAGCGCGCTCGCCGACGAGGTCGAGGCGGCCACCGGCGTACGGCGCGAGCCGGCCGAAGTCGCCGCCGGCTTCCTGGAGATCGCCGTGCTCAACATGGCGAACGCCGTCAAGAAGATCTCCGTTCAGCGGGGCCACGACATCACCCGCTACGCCCTCACCAGCTTCGGCGGCGCGGGCGGCCAGCACGCGTGTGCCGTCGCGGACGCGCTCGGCGTCGACACGGTGATCGTGCCGCCGCTCGCCGGGGTCCTCTCCGCGTACGGCATCGGGCTCGCCGACGCCACCGCCATGCGGGAACAGTCCGTGGAGGCCGAACTCGGCACCGGAGACGGCGAGGGGGACACGATCGGCCGGGTGCGCGAACTGTGCGCCGCCCTCGCCGAGCGCACCCGCGCCGAACTGCGCGCCGACTCCGTCCCGGACGCAGCGATCACCACCCACGCGCGCGTGCTCCTGCGGTACGCCGGAACGGACGCCGGCCTGGCGGTGCCCCTCGGCGGCGCCGCCGACATGACGGCGGCCTTCGAGCGGGAACACCGCACGCGCTACGCCTTCACCATGGACAAGCCCGTGGTGGTCGAGGCCGTGTCGGTCGAAGCCGTGGGGAAGGCCGCGTCCCACGGGGCGTACGCGACGGACGAGACCTGGGTGGAAGGCGACGGCGGGAGCGTACCGCCCGCGACGGTGGGCATGTTCGTCGACGGCACCGAGCGCGACTGCCCGCTCCACCGGCGCGCCGATCTGCGCCCCTCCGACACCGTCGAAGGCCCCGCGATGATCGCCGAGGCCGACGCGACGACCGTCGTGGACGCGGGCTGGCAGGCGTCGGTCGGCGAACTCGGGCATCTGCTCCTCACCCGCGCGACGCCCCGCCCCACCCGCGTGGCGGCGGGCACGGACGTGGACCCGGTGCTGCTCGAAGTCTTCAACAACCTCTTCATGGCCATCGCCGAGCAGATGGGCGTACGGCTGGAGAACACCGCCCACTCCGTCAACATCAAGGAACGGCTCGACTTCTCCTGCGCCCTCTTCGACGCCGAGGGCAATCTGATCGCCAACGCGCCGCACATCCCCGTCCACCTCGGATCCATGGGCGAATCCATCAAGGAGGTGCTGAAGCGCGACGAGGGCTCGCTGCGACCCGGCGACGTGTACGCCGTCAACGACCCCTACCACGGGGGCACCCATCTGCCCGATGTGACAGTCGTGACGCCCGTCTTCGACGAGCAGGGCGAACAACTCCGCTTCCTGGTCGCCTCGCGCGGCCACCACGCGGAGATCGGCGGCATCACGCCCGGCTCGATGCCCGCCTTCAGCCGGACCATCCATGAGGAGGGCGTGCTCTTCGACAACTGGCTGCTCGTACGGGACGGCAGGCTCCGCGAGAGCGAGACACGCGCCCTGCTCGCCGACGCGCCGTACCCCTCTCGCGACCCGGACACCAACCTCGCCGACCTGCGCGCCCAGATCGCCGCCAACGAGAAGGGCATCGCCGAACTGCGCCGTATGACCGAGCAGTTCGGCTACGACGTGGTGGACGCCTACATGGGCCACGTACGGCGCAACGCGGAGGAGTCCGTACGCCGCATCATCGCCGGGCTCGGCGACGGCGCCTACCGCTACGAGACCGACAACGGAGCCGTCATCGAGGTCGCCGTACGCGTCGACCGCGAGGCCCGCAGCGCCGTGATCGACTTCACCGGGACCTCACCTCAGCAGGAAGGCAACTTCAACGCGCCCCGGTCCGTGGTGATGGCCGCCGTCCTGTACGTCTTCCGGACGCTGGTCGCCGACGACATCCCCCTCAACAGCGGCTGTCTGGCGCCGCTCGACGTACGGGTGCCCGACGGGTCGATGCTGTCGCCGTCCTTCCCCGCGGCGACGGTCGCGGGCAACGTCGAGACCTCGCAGGCCGTGACGGGCGCCCTGTACGCGGCGCTCGGCGTCCAGGCCGAGGGCTCGGGCACCATGAACAACCTCACCTTCGGCAACGAGCGGGTCCAGTACTACGAGACGGTGGCCAGCGGATCGGGCGCGGGCGACGGCTTCGACGGAGCCGACGCCGTCCAGACCCATATGACCAACTCCCGCCTCACCGACCCCGAAGTGCTCGAATGGCGCTACCCGGTGCGCGTCGACGGATTCGCCGTCCGGGACGGCAGCGGTGGCCGTGGCCGCTGGACCGGTGGGAACGGGGTCGTACGGCGTATCCGCTTCCTGGAGCCCATGACGGTCACCCTGCTGACCGGGCACCGCACGGTGGCGCCGTACGGCATGGCGGGCGGCGAGCCGGGCGAACTCGGCGGCAACGAGGTGGACCGGGCCGACGGGACCCGTACACCGCTCAAGGGGGTCGACTCGGTGGACGTGGCCGTGGACGACGTACTGGTGCTGCGCACCCCCGGCGGCGGGGGATACGGCACACCGGAGTGAACTCGCCGGGTGCGGCGGGCCGGTGGCCGGCCCGCCGCACCCGCAGCCATGCGCGGGCGCCATGCGCGGGTGCCGGGGAAGTCACTGGGGCTTCTGCGTCGTTTCGACCGTTGTCAGTCCGAGGACCTAATCTGTTCAGCGTGACTTCGCCTGCCTCGACGGACCCTGTTCCGCCCCAGCTCAGCGCGGGGCCGCGGCTCGCCCAGGGCCCGGCCGCCGACGAAGGGCTGGCGCGGCGGCTGCGCGCGCTCGCCTGCACCGCGCCGCTGCACGACCTCGACACCCGCAAGGCCAATCTGGCGGGGGAGTACTCGGTCTACGCGATGGCGGAGGTCGCGCTCGCCGCGATCGACCTTGTGACGCTCAACATGGACTTCGACACCGGCGCGGACCACGAGCAGATAGTGGCCAGACTCCTGCCGCGCGTCGCGGCCCAGGCACCGCACCGCCCGGTCACCGAGCACGAGCGGGTGGCCCGCTGGGTGCTGGAGAATCTGATCAACGTCGGCAGCGTCGACCGCGGATTCCGCGCCGTGTACGGCACGTTCGGCGCCGACGGCGTCTACACCCGCCGGGACTACGACTTCAAACTGATCGAGGAAGTCCCCGGCCACGGCGGCAGTGTCTATCTGCGCACCACCGACGAGGCGGTCAACGTGCTGGTGGGCGCACTGGACACGGACGTCACCAGCGCCCAGATCGCCGCCGAGGTCAAGTTGGAGGTGCTGATCAACCGGGGCCGGCTCGCCGACGCCCAACTCGCCGCCGAACAGGCCCGGTACCGCACCGTGCAGTACGCGGAGACGCTCCGCAGGACCCTGGAGGCGACCCGGCGCAACGTCCGCGCGGTCGACTGGCTCAACGCGGTGCCCGACATGATCGCCGAAGCGCTCGACCACGTCGCCGACCGCTACCGCCACGAGAACGCGATCCTCAACAACATCCGCAGATCCCGTGACGAGGCGGAGACCGGCGCCGACCCCAAGACGGCCGAGCACAAACGGCGCGCCGCCGAACTGGTCGACATCGTCAAGGACTGCATCCGCCGGCACACCCAGCTCCAGTCCCGACTGCTCGAAGCGGGACCGCTGTTCCGCGCCGAACAGGACCGCCAGGCGTTCGCCGAGCCCACCACCCGGACCGGACTCGACCTGTACGGCCAACTCCTCGCCCCGCTCCTGCCGTTGTCCGTCGACCGGGCCGCCCGCGTCACCGACGCGTTCTTCGCCCGTGGCACCGGACTGCGCACCCCCGCGTCCGTCCGCGTCGGCGACCTCGTGGACCTGCTGCTCACCCCGCCCGTGGAGCGCCAGCACCTCGGCGCGGAGATGCCCGAGCCCGACCTGATCGCGACCCCCGACGACAGCCGCTTCAGCGAGGAGCAGCTGGCGAACGCGCGCGACCTGCTCGACCTGGAGCACGACGCGCCGCGCAGACTCTCCGGGCTGCTCGCCGAGGCCCGCCGCCGCGACCCGGACCTGCCCTACCTGGTCGCGCTGCTCGCCATCCACGCCGCGAGCCCACCGGTCGGCACGGCCTACCGGCAGGGCGAGGAACGGCTGTTGTTCGCCGTGGACGACGGGACGCCCCTCGACGACGAGGAGTTCGGCGGCGCGGACCTCATAGTGGGCACCGCCCTCCTGGACGCCGCCGGGATGACCGCCGACCGTACGGACGCCGCGTGACGCCCACCCGGCCGGCGGCCCGCACCCGCGCCTTCCCCCGCACCCGCGACACGACCACCCCCAGCAAGGAGCGACGCCCGTGAGCGACCACCAGGCAGAGCACGCCGCCGCGTGGGGCGAGCCGGGCGCCGCCGAAACGGCCCGTACGTCCGCACCCCCACCGCCCGGCGGCTCCCTCGCTCCGGCCGTCACCCCCGCCGACGCGGCCGACGCCGCCCGCCTCGTCTCCTTCGGACTCCAGCCCAAGGTGCTGCCCGCGCGGGACGCCGAGTACGCCGACCTGCTGCGCCGCTACCGTGAGGAGACGGCCTTCGCCCGGCTCGCCGACGCGGTGGCCACCGGCCTCGGTCTCGTCGTCCTCGAAGTCTCCTCCCGTACGGGGATGGCCGTGACGGCGGGCGAGGACTCCGTGTTCGCCGTCCGCATGGGCGACTACGCCCGCCGCGCGTCGACCGACTCGGCGGACCGCTTCCTGCACGGACTGGCCCATCTCGCCGTCGCCGCCATGGCCTTCCCCCGCCCCGAGGACCTCGCCGACGACGGGTACATCGGCCGGATCACCGTCAACGGTGTCGACGCCTTCGTACGGCAGGCCTGCCACCGGCTGGAGGAACAGGCCGAGGAACAGGGCGAGAACACCGACCCGGCGACCGACACTCCCGGCCTCGAATCGGCCTGGCGCGTCTACGCGCGCCGCAGCGCGACCGGCGCCACCAAGGACGCGCGCCGCCTCGCGGGCTCCACCACCGGCATCATCGGCAAGGCCATGGCCTTCCTCACCGACTCCGGCTTCCTGCACCGGACCGGCGACGACGCCGGAGGCGCGTACCGCACCACGGCCCGCTACCAGCTCCAGGTCCGCGACATGGCCGGCAGCGCCGCCATGGCCGAACTGCTCGCGCTGGGCGTCGTACCGGTCACCGACGGATCGGCGACGCTGCTTCCCCCGCCCGACCCCGACGAGCTCGGCCTGGTCGCCGATCCGTCGGTGACC
>NZ_MDCR01000353.1 GCF_001723055.1 Streptomyces niveus | reverse complement strand
GGGCAGGTGTTCGCCGTCGAGCGGGATCTGCTGGTCGTCACCGACGAGGTGTACGAGCACCTGGTCTTCGACGGCGAACACCTGCCCCTCGCGTCCTTCCCGGGGATGCGCGAGCGCACGGTCACCATCTCCTCCAGCGGCAAGACGTTCTCGTTCACCGGCTGGAAGGTCGGCTGGGTGACGGCCACGCCGGAGCTGGTGACCACGGTCAGGGCGGCGAAGCAGTTCCTCACGTACGTCTCGGCGGGCCCCTTCCAGTACGCCGTCGCCGAGGCGCTGCGCCTGCCGGACAGCTACTTCGCCGACCTGCGCGACGACCTGCGGACCAAGCGCGACGTGCTGTCGGCGGGACTCGCCGCGGCGGGCTTCGAGGTCTACCGGCCGGCCGGCACGTACTTCGTCACCACGGACATCCGCCCGCTCGGCGAGAGCGACGGCTTCGCCTTCTGCCGGTCGCTGCCGGAGCGGTGCGGTGTGGTGGCCGTACCGAACGCGGTGTTCTACGACCACCGGGAGCAGGGCGCGCCCTTCGTACGCTTCGCGTTCTGCAAACGCACGGAGGTCCTGACGGACGCGGCGAACCGGCTGAAGACGCTGGCGGACGCGGCCTAGGTGTTCTGTCCTGGGA
>NZ_MDCR01000352.1 GCF_001723055.1 Streptomyces niveus | reverse complement strand
ATCAGCGGCACCAACGCCCACCTCATCCTCGAACAGGCACCCGCGACACCGGAGCCCGCCGAGGACGACCACGAGCAGGACGCGCCGCAGGCGACCCTGGTCCCGTGGGTCCTGTCCGGCAAGACGGAACAGGCCCTCCGCGACCAGGCGCAGCAGCTGCGCACGTACCTCGAACTCAACCCCGGGCTGCGCACGGACCGAGTCGCTCACGCGCTCGCCACCACCCGCGCCCAGTTCCAGTACCGGGCCGTGGTGCTCGGCACCGACCACCAGGCGTTCGACCGCGCTCTGGGCACGCTCACCCTCGGCGAGCCGTCCCCGGCGCTGGTACGCGGGATGCCGCACCCCGGCAAGACCGCCTTCATGTTCACGGGACAGGGTGCGCAGCGGGCCGGCATGGGCCGCGAGCTGTACGACACGTACCCGGTCTTCCGCGACACCTTCGACGAGGTGTGCGCCACCCTCGACCGGCATCTGAACGCCGAACAGCCGGTCAAGGACGTCGTCTTCTCCGACGATGCCACCCTGCTCAACCAGACCCGGTACACCCAGGCCGCGCTCTTCGCGATCGAGACCTCCCTCTACCGGCTGGTCGAATCGTTCGGGATCACTCCGCACTACCTGACCGGCCACTCGATCGGTGAGATCACGGCCGCCCACGTGGCCGGGATCTTCACCCTCGACGACGCCTGCCGGCTGGTCGCCGCGCGCGGCTCACTGATGCAGGCCCTGCCCGCCAACGGCGTCATGATCTCCCTGCGCGCCACCGAGGAGCAGATCCTCCCGCTCCTCGAAGGCCACGAGCACCACGTCAGCGTCGCGGCGGTCAACGGGCCCAGCTCGATCGTCATCTCCGGCGACGAGGAAGCCACCACCGCCATCGCGGAAGCCCTCGCCGAGACGGGCGTCAAGACGCGGCGCCTCACGGTCTCCCACGCGTTCCACTCCCCCCACATGGACCCCATGCTGGACGAGTTCGAACTCGTGGCCGGAGAGCTGACCTACCACGCCCCGACGATCCCGATCGTCTCCAACCTGACCGGCGAACTCGCCGACCACTACATCACCACTCCGCAGTACTGGGTCCAGCACGTCCGGGAGGCCGTCCGCTTCTCCGACGGAATCACCACCCTCGACCGGCTCGGCACCCGGCACTACCTCGAACTCGGACCCGACCCCGTCCTGACCACCATGGCGCAGGACAGCGTGGCCGATGACAGCGACGCCACCCTCGTCGCCACCCTGTACCGCGACCGGGACGAGAACCACAGCTTCCTCACCGCCCTGGCCACGGCACACGCCCATGGCATCCAGGTCGGCTGGACCCCCGTGGTCGGTGAGACCTCGGTCCCCGCCCTCGGCCTCCCCACCTACCCCTTCCAGCGCCAGCACTACTGGCTGGAGGCGGCGAAGCCCACCTCGGGTGCCGACGGTCTGGGGCTGACGGCGACCGACCATCCGGTGCTGACCACCTTGGCCGAACTCCCGGACGGAGGCGGGCACCTGTTCACCGGCCGCGTCTCCGGGAACGATCCGGACTGGGTGGCCGAGCACATCATCTTCGGGACAATGATCGTTCCGGGTGTGGCCTTCGTCGACCTCCTGCTCCACGCGGCACGCCATGTGGACTGCGAGCACATCGAGGAACTCACCCACCACGTGTTCCTCGCCGTGCCGGAGCGCGCCGCCCTCCAGCTGCGGCTCCTGATCGAGCCGGCGGACGGCTCCGGAAGCCGGGCCTTCGCGTTCTACTCACGGCCGGAGGACGCCCCGGTCGAAACCGACTGGACCCTCCACGCCACGGGCGCGCTCGGAGCCGAACGCAGGGAAGTCCCTGCGGGCGCCGACTCGCTCAGGAACGAGGTCTGGCCGCCTGACATCTCGGACACCATGGACGTGGCGGAGTTCTACCGCCGGGTCACGGACGGTGGCTTCGGCTACGGACCGCTGTTCCGAGGACTCAGGAAGGCCTGGCAGGACGGCAACACCACCTACGCGGAAGTCTCGCTTCCCGCGGGCTCGGATCCGGGCGACTACGGCATCCACCCCGGTCTGCTCGACTCGGCGCTCCAGCCGGCCGCGCTGATCATGGGGGAGACCGAGGCGGCCGACTCGATCCGGGTGCCGTTCTCCTGGGCCGGTGTGTCCCTCCACGCGACGGGCGCCAGCTCCCTGCGGATCCGCCACACCTGGACCACACCGGACACCGCGTCGCTGGTCATCGCCGACCAGACGGGGACGCCGGTCATGACGATCGACTCCCTCGCCATGCGGACGGTCGGCGCCGACCAACTCGCCGCCACCCGTGCGGCCGACGCCGGAGAGCTGTACAAGGTCGACTGGATCGACGTCCAGACCGTGGAGGACAAGACCCAGAGCACGACCGGCGCCAAGTGGGCCGTGGTCGCCGACCCGGCGAACACCCAGGTCCCGGCGGCACTCTCCCCGCTCGGCGCGGCGGTCGAAGTACGGCCGGACGCGGTGACACTGCCGACGACACCGGGAGACGACACCACCAGGCCGGACGTGGTCTTCACCTGGTGCGTCTCCGAGCCCGGCACCGACCCGGCACAGGCCGCGCGCTCCTTCACGCACCGCGTGCTCGGTCTCGTGCAGGCGGTCCTCTCCGACGACCGGCCGGACTCCCGCCTGGTGATCCTCACCAAGGGCGCCATGTCCACGAGTACGGGCGGCGCGGCCGATCTGGCCGGAGCCGCGGTCTGGGGACTCGTCCGCACCGCGCAGACGGAACACCCCGACCGGTTCACCCTGATCGACCTGGACGGTTCGGAGGCGTCCCTGCGGGCGATCCCGGCCGCCCTGAACGCCGGCGAACCCCAACTGGCCGTACGGGAAGGCCGACTTCTCGCCCCGCGCCTCGCCCGTATCGGCACCGCCGACCCGGAGCCGACCGCCACGCCCACGTCGTTCGACCCGGAGCGGACGGTGCTCATCACCGGCGGCACCGGCGCCCTGGGCACGCTCCTCGCCCGGCACCTGGTCACCCGGCACGGTGTGAGGAAGCTGCTCCTCACCAGCCGGCGCGGCCGTCCGGCGGACAGCACCATCACCGCGGAACTCGCCGAACTCGGCGCCGAGGTCACCATCGCGGCCTGCGACGCCGCGGACCGGGAGTCGCTGGAGGCCCTGCTGGCGAGCCTGCCGGCCGAGCATCCGCTCGGCGCGGTGGTGCACTGCGCCGGAACGCTCGACGACGGCATCGTCACGGCGCTGACTCCCGAGCGGATCGACGAGGTGCTCCGTCCGAAGGTGGACGGCGCGTGGAACCTGCACGAGCTGACCCGTGAGCTGGACCTGGACGCCTTCGTGACGTTCTCGTCGGTCGTCGGTGTCCTCGGCTCGCCCGGACAGGCCAACTACGCCGCCGCGAACGTGTTCCTGGACGAGCTGGCGGAACACCGCCGTACGGCCGGGCTGCCCGCCAAGTCCCTCGCCTGGGGACTGTGGGAGAGCGGCATGGCCGACACCCTCGACGAGCAGGACCAGGCGCGTATGAACCGCGGCGGGCTCCTGCCGATGCCCGCCGAACAGGCGCTCGGGCACTTCGACTCGGCGCTGGAGACCGACCAGACCGTCGTGGTCCCGGCCAAGCTCGACCTCGCCGGGCTCCGTGCCCGCGCCGCGACGGTCCCGGTGGCGCCGATCTTCCGTGGGCTGGTCCGTACGCCGCTGCGCACCGCCGCCCAGGCGGGCGGCACGGGAGCGGAGGTCGGAGCCCTGGGGCAGTCGATCGCGGGCCGCCCGGAGGCCGAGCAGGACCAGATCATCCTGGACTTCCTGCGCAATCACGTGGCCACCGTCCTCGGACACGGCTCGGCGAACGCGATCGACCCCGCGCACTCCTTCAAGGAGCTGGGCTTCGACTCTCTCAGCTCGGTGGAACTGCGCAACTCGCTCAACAAGGCGTCCGGGATGCGACTCCCGTCCACCCTGTTGTTCGACTACCCCACCCCCTCGGTACTGGCCGGCTACATCCGCAACCAACTGGCGGGCGGCAAGCAGGCGGAGGCAGGCGCGCAGGTGGCCCGCCGCACCGTTCGCCCGGCGTCCTCGCGGAGCGACGCGGCCGACCCGATCGTGATCGTGGGCATGGGGTGCCGCTTCCCCGGTGGCGCCGACACGCCCGAGGCGCTGTGGAAGCTGGTCGCGGACGAGCGTGACGCGGTGGGGGCCTTCCCCGACAACCGTGGCTGGGACATCGAGAACCTCTTCGACGACGACCCCGACGTACGGGGGAAGTCGTACGCCAGTGAGGGCGGGTTCCTCTACGACGCCGACCGTTTCGACCCCGAGTTCTTCGGCATCAGCCCTCGCGAGGCCCTGGCGCTCGACCCGCAGCAGCGGCTGCTGCTCGAAACCACCTGGGAAGCGTTCGAGAACGCGGGCATCCGTCCCGACACCCTGCGCGGCAAGCCCGTCGGCGTCTTCGCCGGCGTCGCGGCCGGGGAGTACGTCTCGCTCACCCACCACGGCGGCGAGCCCGTCGAGGGTTACCTGCTGACGGGTACGACGGCGAGTGTCGCCTCCGGGCGCATCTCGTACACGCTGGGTCTTGAGGGCCCGGCGGTCACCGTCGACACGGCCTGCTCGTCGTCGCTCGTCGCGATGCACCTGGCGTGCCAGTCGCTGCGGAACAACGAGTCCACGATGGCCCTGGCCGGCGGCGCCACGATCATGTCCAACGCGGGCATGTTCATGGAGTTCAGCCGCCAGCGCGGTCTGGCTCCCGACAGTCGGGCCAAGTCCTACGCGGGCGCCGCCGACGGCACGATCTGGGCCGAGGGCGCGGGCATGGTCCTCCTGGAGCGTCTGTCGGACGCCAAGGCCAACGGACACACGGTCCTGGCCGTCATCCGCGGCTCGGCCGTCAACCAGGACGGCGCCAGCAACGGCCTCACCGCCCCCAACGGGCCCTCGCAGCAGCGGGTCATCAACACAGCGCTCGCCAGCGCGGGGCTCACCCCCGACCAGGTCGACGCCGTCGAAGGACACGGCACCGGAACGCCGCTGGGTGACCCGATCGAGGCCCAGGCCCTGCTCTCCAGCTACGGCCAGAACCGTGAAGAGCCGCTGTGGCTCGGATCGTTCAAGTCCAACATCGGCCACGCGCAGGCCGCCGCCGGCGTCGGCGGAGTCATCAAGATGATCCAGGCCATGCGCCACGGCACTCTCCCCCGGACGCTCCACGTCGACGAGCCCAGCCCGAACATCGACTGGGACTCCGGCAACGTGCGGCTCCTGACCGAGGCCCGGGCCTGGCCCGAGACCGACCACCCGCGCCGCTCCGCCGTCTCGTCCTTCGGTATCAGCGGCACCAACGCCCAC
>NZ_MDCR01000351.1 GCF_001723055.1 Streptomyces niveus | reverse complement strand
TCGAACAATGCCTCGCAGGTGCCCGACAGGCCACCTGCGAGGCATTGTTCGAGCGTGGAGAAGCCGACGAGTTCAAACACCCTGATGCGCTATGTTTCCACTGCGCTCGCCGCCTTGCCCGAACGGGCTGTCCGACGTCGCCCGGGAGTACCCACTCGGGGAGCCGCCTATCCCGCCGGCGCGGGGCGCTCTGGCGCGAGGGAAAAGGCGCGGCTATTGTTTATCAACAACGAGGTAAACATCTCCGCCGCGCTCCGCTTCGCGTGCGGGACGCCTGCCGACTTATTCTCCGACAGGCAGTCACTGCTGGCTCCGCGCTATCCTCCACAAACGGAATGGACGGGGGCCGGCACTTCACCCTCCGCCTCGCACAGCCCCGCATCCCAAGGCCGGCGGCCGTTCATCCCCCATCACCCAAAACGGGCCTCTGCGGCACGCTTCGATCCGTCATCTTCTTGCAACAAAGCCCGCCGAGGCGTCGTAAACCTCGGACGACCGACTTGCCAAGAGGGCATCATCCGCGCGCTTCCGCACCGGACGCGTGGGGGCCGCGATGCTCACGCCGACCAGGATCACACACCCACGGGCCTGGAGTCGGCCCGCCGGCAGCCCCGTCCGCACAGCGGCCAAGCATCCCGTCCGGGCTGTGCCATTCGAGCCGCACGGCCGCCCGGATCCTCCGAGTTCACTATCGATACAGGTGGGCGCAGCACACCCGGAACGCTCCACGCTTGGATTCCATCTTGGTTACTGACCAGTTAACTCCGGTCCTCTTGGTTACCGGACAGTTAAGGCTGGTCTTCAATATGGCCGAAATCAGCCCTGCGTTGTGCGCCGACGACGGCCGAACTCATTGGTAACCATGATCGGCGACGGGGACCGCATCACCGTACAAGTGGTCTGTGAAGCGGCCGAGTCAGGCACTGCCACCCCCGCAATTCGCCCCGAACAGCAGCAGACCCGGCTCGGCGCCCTTGCGAAGTTCCCAGCCACGGAGAAATCGCCGCGAGGTTGCTAGGAGATTTCGCACACCCGTCTTGACTACCTCTTAGCCTCGCACCGATTACCCTATCGCCGAGTGGGTGACCGAATGCGGCCGTTAGCTTCTTGATGTTACCGAATACGGTCGCTAGCTTCTTAATATTGACGACTGGGTTCCGCTTCTGGCTGCCGGAAACCGATGAGCTTCACGATCAAAAGGTGTCAACAGGGGGGGAAAGTAAGCTGTGTTGAAGGAACGGGACAAGATACTCGAACAGCTCGATGCCCTACTGATCCGGTCCACGCGGGGCAGGGGGGCCATCGCCGCGATCAGCGGTTCGACCGCGATCGGCAAGACCACGACACTCAACGCCCTGGCCGAACGGGCGACTTCGGCCGGAATCACGGTGCTCAGCGTGGTGAGTTCGCCGCACGAGCGCGAGGTTCCCTACAGCGCCCTCGCCCAGCTGCTGCATTCGATCGAAGCCCAGTGCACCACCGCCGACGTTCCGCGCGCCGGGGGCGCCGGGACCGTCCATGACGGCAGGCAGGCGGACGAGGCCTCCGCCCTTGCCCCGCCGTCGGCCCAGGACGACCCGATGGCAGTCGCACGGCGGACCTACCAGATCATCGCCGAGCTGACCGCCCTGCGGCCTCTGCTGATCACGGTGGACGACATCCAGCACACCGACACGGCCACCCTCACGTGCCTGCGCTACCTGGCGCAGCGTCTGACCCAGCTCTCACTCGCGCTGGTGTTCACGCACGGGATCTCCGTCGACGAGCAGTCGGCCAGTGTCCTGGACGACCTCCTCTACCGCACGAGCGCGCGCCACTTCCACCTGGAGCCGCTCTCGCGGGTGGACATCATGGGGCTGGCCGCGAGCCGGCTCCCGGTCCTCCCGTCGGACCGGCTCATCGTCGAGATCCACCGGCTGAGCGGGGGCAATCCGCTGCTCGCCCAGGCGCTCATCGAGGAGCACAGGCTGCGTCTCGCGTCCGATTCCGTCGCGGGGCCGATGCCGCCGCAGAGCGACGGCATCGGCCGCCAGTCGACCACCGAGGGCGGGGCGTCGATCGGCCCCGCCTTCTACCAGGCCGTCCTCGCCTACCTGCACCGGCTCGGCCCGCGCGCGGTCCGTCTCGCCCGGTGCGTCGCCCTCCTGGACGAGGCGACGACTCCCCTTCTGCTGAGCCGGCTGAGCGGTATCGACACGGAACTGTCGAAACGTTACTTACGGTTGTTCACCGGCCTGGGCGTGCTGGAGGGCGCGCGGCTGCGGCACGCGGGCGTACGGCAGGCCGTACTGGGTGAGATGCCTTACGGCGAGGCGACCCAGCAGCGCTACCGCGCCGCTCGCCTCCTGAACGAGGGGGGAGCGCCGCCGCAAGCCGTCGCCATGCATCTGCTCGGCGTCGGTCCGCTGCACGACGGATGGGTGCTGCCCGTACTCCAGGAGGCCGCGGCCCACGCCATGGAGGACGGTGACGTACCGCAGGGCATCCGTTATCTGGAGCTGGCCTGCGAATGCTCCCTGGACGAGGGACAGCGGCTCTCGACGAAGTCGCTGTACGCCTTCGGCCAGTGGCAGCTCAGACCCGCCGAGTCCGCCCCGCACTTCCGCGCGCTCAAGGGCCCCATCCTTGAGGGGAAGCTCACCGGCACCGACGCCCTGTGGGTCGCCGAGGGCATGCTCTTCCACCTCGACTTCGACGAGGCCGTCGAGGTTGTCGACCATGTCAACAGCGGCGAGGCGGACGTGTCCACCGCGCTGCACAGCACCCGGATGCTCATGGCCGCGGAGGTCCCGGGCCTGCTCGAACGGCTGGAGCACCCGCTGCCGGCCACAACCGCGCCGGCCACGTCCCATTCGGAGTTGAGAGCCCGTCACGCCCTCGCCCTCATCCTTGAGAACGGAGCGGACAAGTACGCCATCGCCCTGGCCGACCAGGTGTTCCAGGGCAGCCAGAACTGGCCGACGTCGAAGCTCAGCGGCCTGCCGAAGGCGCTGCTGGCCCTGTGCTACGCCGATCAACTCGACACCGCCGCCGCGTGGTACGACCTGCTCGCGACCGAGGTGGAACGACACGACGCCCCTGGCTGGTGGGCCCAGATCGAAAGCGTCGGCGCGCTCCTGGCGCTGCGGCGCGGGCGGCTGGCGGACGCCGTACGCCAGGCGGAGACGGCCCACGCCCGGCTGTCCGGGCCGAGGTGGAACGTCAGCAGCGCGCTCGCGCTGACCGTGCTCGTCGAGGCCCACACCGCCATGGGCAACCATCAGACCGCGGCCAAGTATCTGGAGACGTCCGAGCCGCCGCCCGCGCTGTTCCTCACCCGCGCGGGGCTGCACTACCTGTACGCGCGCGGCCGTCATCACCTCGCGACCGGCAACACCTACCTGGCTCTGTCCGATTTCCAGGAGTGCGGCACGCTGATGCGTCGCTGGAACATCGACACACCCTCCCTGGCGCCCTGGCGGCTGGGAGAGGCGGAGGTGTGGCTGCGCCTGGGCGACCAGAAACAGGCGGCCCGGCTCGTCGAGAAGCAGCTGACCAACTCGGACTCCGGGCTCACCCGGTCGCGCGGGATGACCCTGCACGCCCTGGCCCTGGTCCAGACAACCGCCAAGCAGCCCCCGATCCTGCGGGACGCGTTCCGACTGCTGGAGGCCGCGGGCGCGCGTTACGAGGCTGCCCGCGTCCTGGCCGATCTCAGCCGCGCCTACCAGCAGTTGGGCGACAAACAGGCCCGGCCGACCGCACGGCGGGCCTGGCGGCTCGCCAAGAGCTGCCAGGCGGAGTCCCTCTGCCAGGCTCTGCTCCCGACATCCATACCCCAGAACATGGACACGAAGCCGCCCGAGGGGCCCTGCGGCGCCGACCGCCCGGGCCAGGACAGCTTCGGCACACTCAGTGAATCCGAACGGCGCGTCGCCACACTGGCTGCCCAGGGGTACGCCAACCGTGAGATCGCCGAGAGGCTGTTCATCACGGTCAGCACCGTGGAGCAGCATCTGACCCGCGTCTACCGCAAGATGGGCATCAGGAACCGCGAGCAGCTCCTGCAGAGGGCCCACGCGGTCAGCTACGAGTCCGTCTGATCCGTTCGACTCCCACCCCGTAAGCGCCCTGTTCCGCCTGCCCGTCGACCGACGGGCAGGCGGACTTCTCTTTGATCGCGGGGCCGCGGCGGTGCGGTGCGGTGCGGTCACCAGGGGTACCCCTGACAAAGCGCGCACGGGAGGCGGTCGCCGGTCGAGCGTGTGCTTTCCGGTCGCCCGGTGGCCGGCCTCGGCGCGACCGGCGAACCACCCGTCACCCGCGTCAGCAACCCTCCGAGCCGATACACCTAGGGGGCTCTACGGGTAGCTGGGGGTGAGCGGCGGAGATGATGATCGTTCCCTCAAGACGAACGCCTGCCCGGCGTTTTCGAAGCACGCGATGAGGGAGGCACTCGCCATCATGTCGAGTGATCTTGTTCACGGCACGGACGCAATCGCAATCACCGGCATGTCATGCCGCCTCCCCCAGGCACCCGACGCCAACTCCTTCTGGGAGTTGCTGCGGTCGGGCCGTAGTGCGATCACCGAGGTGCCGCCGGACCGCTGGGACCCGGACGAGGTGCTGCCGGACTCACCGGAGCGGCACCGCGCGGCGCTGCGCCACGGCGGGTTCCTCGACCGAGTGGACCAGTTCGACGCGGCCTTCTTCGGGATCTCGCCGCGCGAGGCCGTGGCGATCGACCCGCAGCAGCGGCTCTTCGCCGAGCTGGCCTGGGAGGCCCTGGAGGACGCGGGAATCGTCCCCGAGACGCTGCGGTCCACCGCGACCGCCGTCATCGTGGGAGCGATCGCCGGGGACTACGCGGCGCTGGCCCACCGCGGCGGTGCGATCACACAGCACTCGCTGCCGGGGCTGAACCGCGGTGTCATCGCCAACCGGGTGTCCTACGCGCTGGGCCTCAACGGCCCGAGCATGGCGGTCGACTCGGCGCAGTCGTCGTCGCTCGTGGCGGTGCACCTGGCCGTGGAGAGTCTGCGCAAGGGTGAGTGCACCCTGGCCCTGGCGGGCGGTGTGGCGCTCAACTTCGCGCCCGAGAGCGCCGAAGTCGCCGGAATGTTCGGCGGGTTGTCGCCGGACGGACGCTGCTTCACCTTCGACGCGCGGGCCAACGGCTACGTGCGCGGTGAGGGCGGCGGCGTCGTCGTACTGAAGCCGCTGGCACACGCGGTGCGCGACGGCGACACGGTGTACGGGGTCATCCGTGGCACCGCGGTCAACAACGACGGCTCCACCGACGGGCTCACGGTGCCCAGCGCCGAGGCCCAGGCGACCGTGCTGCGCCAGGCGTGCGAGGACGCCGGCGTGGACCCGTCCGAGGTCCGTTACGTGGAACTCCACGGCACGGGCACTCCGACGGGCGATCCGCTGGAGGCGGCGGGTGTGGGCGCCGCGTACGGCAGCGCGCGCCCTGCCGGCTCACCGGTACTCGTCGGCTCGGCCAAGACCAACGTCGGGCACCTGGAGGGCGCGGCGGGCATCGTCGGGCTGATCAAGACGGCGCTGAGCATCCGGCACCGGGAGATCCCGGCCAGCCTCAACTACGAGACGCCCAACCCGCGGATCGACCCCGATGCGCTGAATCTGCGCGTCCAGACCGCGTCCGGCCCGTGGCCGGACGCGCCGCTGCTGGCCGGGGTCAGCTCCTTCGGTGTGGGCGGAACGAACTGCCATGTCGTACTGGCCGAGGCGCCTGAGCCAGCCGCGTCCGAGGAGGACGCGCCGCGGGGCGCGGAGCCGGAGATCCCGCTGGCCCCGTGGCTGGTGTCCGGGCGTACCGAGGCGGCTCTGCGCGCCCAGGCCGGGCGGCTGCTGGAGCGGCGGACGGCGGACGCCGACGCGTTCGACATCGGCCGCTCGCTCGCGGGCACCCGTACCCACTTCGAGCACCGCGCCGTCGCGCTCGGGCTCGGACACGACGCGCAGCTTGAGGCGTTGCGGTCCGGCGCCGACGTACCGGGGCTCGTCACGGGCGTCACGGGCGACCGCGGGAAGATCGCGCTGGTGTTCCCGGGGCAGGGCTCGCAGTGGGAGGGCATGGCGCGCGAGTTGATGCGCACGTCGGCGGTCTTCCGCGCGTCGATCGAGGCGTGCCACGAAGCCCTCGCGCCGTACGTCGACTGGTCGCTGCTGGACACGCTCACCGATGAGTCCGGCGCGACGTCCCTGGACCGCGCGGACGTCGTCCAGCCCGTGCTGTTCGCGGTGATGGTCTCGCTCGCCAGGGTGTGGGAGTCGCTGGGTGTACGGCCCGACGCGGTCGTCGGGCACTCGCAGGGCGAGATCGCGGCGGCGCACATCGCGGGAGCGCTCGACCTGGCGGACGCCGCCAGGATCGTGGCCCTGCGCAGCCAGACGATCATGACGCTGGCGGGTACGGGCGCGATGGCGTCGGTGCCGCTGGCGGCCGACCGGGTCGCCGAGTACATCACCCCCTTCGGCGACGGGCTGAGCATCGCCGTCGTCAACGGGCCCGGCACCACGGTGGTGGCCGGAACCCCCGAGGCGATCGCCGAGCTGCTGACCCGCTGCGAGAGCGACGGGATCCGCGCGAAGGCCGTCTCCGGCGTGGACTTCGCCTCCCACTCGCCGCACATGGACGCCATCAAGGACCGGCTGCTGGAGCAGTTCGCCGGAGTGACGCCGCGTTCGTGCGACATCGCCTTCTACTCGACGGTCACCGCGGGCGCCGTCGACACGGCGGGACTCGACGCCGACTACTGGTTCTCCAACCTCCGTCGGCCCGTTCTCTTCGAGAAGACCCTCCAGGCCATGGCCGAGGACGGGTTCGGCACGTTCGTGGAGTCGAGTCCGCATCCCGTCCTCACGGTCGGACTGCGCGCGACGCTGCCGGACGCGCTGGTCGCGGACTCGCTGCGCCGCAACGAGGCCGCGTGGCCGCAGCTGCTGACGTCCCTGGCGGAGCTGCACGTGTCCGGTCTGCCCGTGGACTGGTCGGCCGTCTTCGCCGGGCGCGCGCCCGGTCGTGTGGCACTGCCCACGTACGCCTTCCAGCGCGAGCGCTACTGGCCCGAGGTCTCGACCGCGTTCGAGCCCGGGACGCGCGGCGCCGTCCAGCACCAGGAAGCCGTGCGCGAGGAGACCCCCGCGGCGAGCGACTCCTGGTCGGATCGGCTCGCCGGACTGCCGGCGGACGAGCGCTCCCGTGAGGCGCTGGAGCTGGTGCGGCTGCGCACGGCGATCGTGCTCGGTCATCTGAGCACGGACACGGTCGATGTCGGCCAGGCGTTCCGCGAGCTGGGCATGGACTCCACGATGGC
This sequence comes from Streptomyces niveus, assembly GCF_001723055.1. Lineage (GTDB taxonomy): Bacteria > Actinomycetota > Actinomycetes > Streptomycetales > Streptomycetaceae > Streptomyces > Streptomyces niveus. The sequence goes on along the minus strand of NZ_MDCR01000351.1, from coordinate 6,745 downwards.
CGTCCAGCTCCGTCAGAATCTCGTGGACATCACCGGGCTGGCGCTGCCGGAGACCGTCGTCTTCGACTACGCGAGCCCGTCCCGGCTGGCCGGGCGGCTCTGCGAACTGGCCCTGGGCGAGGACCTGTCGTCGGCCGCGTCCGCGCTGTCGCGGTCGGCGTCGGTGCTGGACGCCGACGATCCGATCGTGATCGTCGGCATGGCCTGCCGTTACCCCGGCGGCGCCGGCACCCCGGACGAGCTGTGGCAGCTCGTCGACGACGGTGTGAGCGCGATCTCGGGCTTCCCCACCGATCGCGGGTGGGACCTGGACGCCCTGTACGACCCCGAGCCCGGGGTGCGCGGCAAGACCTACACACGGCACGGCGGGTTCCTCGACGAGGCCGCCGAGTTCGACACCGAGTTCTTCGGGATCAGCCCGCGCGAGGCCACCGCGATGGACCCGCAGCAGCGGCTGCTCCTCCAGGTCACCTGGGAGGCGCTGGAACGCGCCGGGATCGATCCGGACGGCCTCCAGGGCAGCAGCACCGGTGTGTTCGTGGGCGCGATGTCGCAGGAGTACGGCCCCCGGCTGCACGAGGGCGACGACGGACTGGGCGGCTATCTGCTCACCGGCACCACCGCGAGTGTCGTCTCCGGGCGGATCTCGTACACCTTCGGTCTCGAGGGCCCGGCGGTCACCGTCGACACGGCGTGCTCGTCGTCGCTCGTCGCGATGCACCAGGCGGCGCAGGCGCTGCGCGTCGGGGAGTGCTCGCTGGCCCTGGCGGGCGGCGTCGCGGTCATGGCGACGCCCGGCATGTTCGTGGAGTTCGGACAGCAGCGTGGTCTGGCTCCCGACGGCCGGTGCAAGTCGTTCGCCGGTGCGGCGGACGGCACGATCTGGGCCGAGGGGGCGGGCATGGTCCTCCTGGAGCGTCTGTCGGACGCCAAGGCCAACGGACACACGGTCCTGGCCGTGATCCGCGGCTCCGCGGTCAACCAGGACGGCGCCAGCAACGGACTGACCGCTCCGAACGGCCCGTCCCAGCAGCGGGTCATCACCGCCGCTCTGGCCGGCGCGGGCCTCACCCCCGACCAGGTCGACGCCGTCGAGGCACACGGCACCGGAACCCCGTTGGGCGACCCGATCGAGGCCCAGGCCCTGCTGGCCACCTACGGCCAGAACCGTGAAGAGCCGCTGTGGCTCGGGTCGTTGAAGTCGAACATCGGCCACACGCAGGCCGCCGCCGGTATCGGCGGGGTCATCAAGATGATCCAGGCCATGCGCCACGGCACTCTCCCCCGGACGCTCAACGTCGACGAGCCGAGTCCGCACATCGACTGGGACTCGGGCAACGTACGGCTGCTGACGGAGGCCCGTGCCTGGCCGGAGACCGGCCACCCGCGCCGTGCGGCGGTCTCCTCCTTCGGTATCAGCGGCACCAACGCCCACCTCATCATCGAGCAGGCCCCCGCGACACCGGAGCCCGCCGAGGACGACCACGAGCAGGACGCGCCGGCGACGGCCGTCGTCCCGTGGGTCCTGTCCGCCAAGAGCGCCCCCGCGCTCCGCGACCAGGCCCGGCGCCTCCTCGACCATGTCATCGCGCGTCCCGGGGTCCACCCGGCGCACATCGGCCAGGCTCTGACCGCCACCCGCGCACGGTTCCAGCACCGCGCGGTGGTGGTGGGGGCCGGCCGTGACGAGCTGCTGGCGGGTCTTCAGGCGCTCAGCAACGACGAGTCCTCCCGCGCGGTCGTCACCGGTACGGCACGGGAGGGCACCACCGCCTTCCTGTTCACGGGACAGGGTGCGCAGCGGGCCGGCATGGGCCGCGAGCTGTACGACACGTACCCGGTCTTCCGCGACACCTTCGACGAGGTGTGCGCCACCCTCGACCGGCATCTGAACGCCGAACAGGCGGTCAAGGACGTCGTCTTCTCCGACGACGCGACCCTGCTCAACCAGACCCGGTACACCCAGGCCGCGCTCTTCGCGATCGAGACCTCCCTCTACCGGCTGGTCGAGTCCTTCGGGATCACCCCGCAGCATCTGACCGGCCACTCGATCGGTGAGATCACCGCCGCCCATGTCGCGGGCATCTTCACGCTGAACGACGCCTGCCGGCTGGTCGCCGCGCGCGGCTCACTGATGCAGGCCCTGCCCGCCAACGGCGCGATGATCTCCCTGCGCGCCACCGAGGAGCAGATCCTCCCGCTCCTCGAAGGCCACGAGCACCACGTCAGTATCGCGGCGGTCAACGGACCCAACTCCCTGGTCATCTCGGGCGACGAGGAAGCCACCACCGCCATCGCCGCCGCTCTCGCGGAGACAGGTGTCAAGACGCGGCGGCTGACGGTCTCCCACGCGTTCCACTCGCCCCACATGGACCCCATGCTGGACGAGTTCGAACTCGTGGCGGCGGACCTCACGTACCACGCCCCGACCATCCCGATCGTGTCCAACGTCACCGGGCAGCTCGCGGACCACCGCATCACCACCCCTCAGTACTGGGTCCAGCACGTCCGGGACGCCGTACGGTTCGCCGACACCATCACCACGCTCGACGGGCTCGGCACCCGGCACTACCTGGAACTCGGACCGGACCCCGTTCTCACGACTCTCGTCAACGAGACGCTCGGCGCCGGCCGGGGCACCGCCCCCTCCGCCGTTCTGCGCAAGGGGCACCCGGAGGCCACCACCCTCCTCACGGCGCTCGCCACCGCGCACACCGCCGGCGCCGCCGTGAACCTCGGCGCCCATCTGCCGGCCGCACACACCCACCCCGACCTGCCCACGTACCCCTTCCAGCGCCAGCGTTACTGGCACGCGGCCACCACCGCCACGGGTGACGTGTCGTCGGCCGGGCTGACCGCCACGGGACACCCGGTGCTGACCACGGCCGCCGAGCTTCCCGATCCGGGCGGGCTGCTGCTGACCGGCCGGGTGAACGCGGCGTCGCCCGCCTGGGCGGCGGACCACGCCGTCTTCGGCACCCCGGTCATGCCGGGCGTGGCGTTCGTCGACATGCTGCTGCACGCCGCGGCGCTGGTCGGGCGTCCTCGTATCGAGGAACTCACCCACCATGTCTTCCTGGCCCTGCCGGAACACGGCGCCCTCCAGCTGAGGGTGGTCGTCCGTCCGGCGGACGACTCCGGGCGCCGGTCCTTCGCCGTCCACTCGCGGCCCGAGGACGCCCCGCTGGGCGCCGACTGGACCTGCCACGCCACCGGTGCGCTGGGCGTCGCCCCGGCCGTACCGCCGGCCCTTCCGCCCGTGGACGCGGCGTGGCCCCCGGCCTCCGCCGCGGTCCTCGACACCGACGGCTTCTACCGGCGGATCGCCGAGGCCGGGTTCGGCTACGGGCCGGTGTTCCAGGGGCTCTCCGCCGCCTGGGAGGACGGAGACACGCTGTACGCCGAGGTCGCCCTGCCCGCGGGGACCTCCCCGGGCTCGTACGGCGTCCACCCCGGCCTGCTCGACTCCGCGCTGCACCCGATCGCCCTGGCCTCGACCGGCGCCGGGACGGACGGCACACTCCATGTGCCGTTCTCCTGGAGCGGTGTGACGCTCCACGCGTCCGGCGCGCACACCCTGCGGGTCCGGCTCGTGCGCTCCACGCCGGAGACGGTCGCGCTGACCGTCACGGACCCGTCCGGCGCGCCGGTGCTGAGCGTCGACTCCCTCGCCATGCGGGGGGTCCGTGCCGAGCAGCTCGAAGCCGCCAGGCCCGACCGCGACGGTGCGCTGCACGAGGTCGCCTGGCGCGCGGTGCCCGCGCCGCCACGCGCCAACTCGCGCCCCGACGGCGTCGGCTGGGCCGTGGTGGGAGACACCCGTGACCCGCGAGTCGCCGCAGTGCTGGCATCGGTCGGTGCTGCCGCCGAGTCGTACCCGGACGCCGAAGCGCTGCGCGCCTCGTTGCGGGCCGGCGCGGTCCGGGCCTCGACGATCGTCGCCCGCTTCGCCACCGGGACCGCCGAAGACGGCGCCGACCCGGTCGCGGCGGCACACACCGGGACACGCCACGCCATGCACCTGCTCCAGGCCGTCCTGGCCGACGGGGCACCGGACACCCGGCTGGTGATCCTCACCGAGAACGCGAGACACACCGGAACCGGCGACGCGGCGGCCGACATGGCCGGTGCGGCGGTCTGGGGCCTGATCCGTTCGGCCCAGTCCGAGCACCCGGACCGGTTCACGCTCCTCGACGTCGACGGCTCGCGGGCCTCCGACGAGGCCGTCGTCGCGGCGCTCTCCGTCGGTGAGCCCCAACTGGCCGTACGCGAAGGCCGGTTGTTCGTTCCCCGCCTCGCCCGTCTGACCCCGGGCGCGATTCCGGCCACGTTCGACGCGCGGCGTACGGTGCTCATCACCGGCGGCACCGGCGCGCTGGGCTCGATTCTCGCGCGCCACCTGGTCACCCGGCACGGCGTCAGGAAGCTGCTGCTGACCAGCAGGAGCGGTCGTACGGCGGACAGCACCGTCGTCGCGGAACTCGCCGGACTCGGCGCCGAGGTCACCGTCGCGGCCTGCGACGTCACCGACCGGCTGTCGCTGGAGACCCTGCTCGCGGGCCTGCCGACGGAGCATCCGCTCGGCGCGGTCGTGCACTGCGCGGGCGTCCTGGACGACGGTGTGGTCACGGAGCTGACCGAGGACCGGCTGGACGCGGTGCTCCGCCCGAAGGTGGACGGCGCGTGGAACCTGCACCAGGTGACCCGTGACATGGGCCTGGACCTGGACGCCTTCGTGCTGTTCTCGTCCGTGGTCGGTGTCCTCGGCTCGCCCGGACAGGCCAACTACGCCGCCGCCAACTCCTTCCTCGACGAACTCGCCGAGCACCGCCGTACGGCCGGGCTCCCCGCCAAGTCCCTCGCCTGGGGACTGTGGGAGAGCGGCATGGCCGGCACCCTCGACGAGCAGGACCGGGCGCGGATGAGCCGCGGCGGTCTGTCGCCGATGCCCACCGAGCGGGCCCTCGCGCTCTTCGACTCGGCACTCGCGACGGCGCGGGCGGTTCTCGTACCCGCCGGGGTCGATGTCTCCCACGCGCGCACGCAACGGGCGTCGATGCTCTCCCCTGTGCTCGCCGAACTGCTCCCGGCCCAGGCGGCGCCCGCCGAACGCGGCAATGAAGCGGTCGACGAGTCCTCGCTGCGCCAGCAGTTGGCCCTCCTGCCCGAGCCCGAACAGCGCGAACTCCTCCTGGAGGTCCTGCGCAAGCATGTCGCGGCGGTTCTGGGCCACAGCTCTCCGCTCGTCATCGACCCCGAGAGCTCGTTCAAGGACCTCGGTTTCGACTCGCTCGCCGGCATCGAACTCCTCATGGTGCTGGGCGAGTCCATGGGGCTGCACCTGCCGTCCACGATGCTGTTCGACCACCCGACGCCCGAGTTGCTGATCACCCACCTCAGGGACGAACTGGTCGACGACGAGGCCGTACCGGTCATCGCCGCTGACACCGCGGCCGTCGCCGTGGCACCGCGCGACGACGACGAACCCATCGCCGTGATCGGCATGGGGTGCCGCTACCCGGGTGGCGCCACCACGCCGGACGAGCTGTGGCGACTGGTCACCGAGGGGGTGGACGCCATCGGCTCCTTCCCCACCAACCGCGGCTGGGATCTGGAGGAGCTGTTCGATCCCGACCCCGACATGCGCGGGAAGACCTATGCGCGCAAGGGCGGGTTCCTCTACGACGCCGACCGTTTCGACCCCGAGTTCTTCGGCATCAGCCCTCGCGAGGCCCTGGCGCTCGACCCGCAGCAGCGGCTCCTCCTGGAGACCACCTGGGAGACGTTCGAGAACGCGGGCATCCGCCCCGACACCCTGCGCGGCAAGCCCGTCGGCGTCTTCGCCGGCGTCGTCACCCAGGAGTACGGCTCCCTCGTCCACCGGGGCACCGAGCCGGTCGACGGCTTCCTGCTGACGGGTACGACGGCGAGTGTCGCCTCCGGGCGACTGGCCTACACGCTGGGTCTTGAGGGACCGGCGGTCACCGTCGACACCGCGTGCTCCTCCTCGCTGGTCGCGATGCACCTGGCCTGCCAGTCGCTGCGGAACAACGAGTCCACGATGGCCCTGGCCGGCGGCGCCACGGTGATGGCCAACCCTGGAATGTTCCTGGAGTTCAGCCGCCAGCGCGGTCTGGCTCCCGACGGCCGGTGCAAGTCGTTCGCCGGTGGCGCCGACGGCACGATCTGGGCCGAGGGCGCGGGGATGGTCCTCCTGGAGCGTCTGTCGGACGCCAAGGCCAACGGACACACCGTTCTCGCCGTGATCCGCGGCTCGGCCGTCAACCAGGACGGCGCCAGCAACGGCCTCACCGCTCCGAACGGCCCGTCGCAGCAGCGGGTCATCACCGCCGCTCTGGCCGGCGCGGGCCTCACCCCCGACCAGGTCGACGCCGTCGAAGGACACGGCACCGGAACCCCGTTGGGTGACCCGATCGAGGCCCAGGCGCTCCTGGCGACGTACGGCCAGGGCCGTGCGGCCGACCAGCCGCTGTGGCTCGGGTCGTTCAAGTCGAACATCGGCCACGCGCAGGCCGCCGCCGGTATCGGCGGAGTCATCAAGATGATCCAGGCCATGCGCCACGGCACTCTCCCCCGGACCCTGCACGTCGACGAGCCCAGCCCGCACATCAACTGGGACTCCGGCAACGTACGGCTCCTCACCGAGGAGCGCGCCTGGCCCGAGACCGACCACCCGCGCCGCTCCGCCGTCTCCTCCTTCGGCATCAGCGGCACCAACGCCCAC
>NZ_MDCR01000350.1 GCF_001723055.1 Streptomyces niveus | reverse complement strand
CGTCGCGGGGCCACGAGGAGTACCGGCTGCGCCTGGAGGCCGACAAGGAGGTGCGGCTCGCCGGGCTGGAGACGCAGCGGCAGGTCGCCGAGGCGCAGGCCGCCGTGCTGGCGACGGGTCTGGAGAGCGCGGACATCAACATCGTCGGCGGGGACACCGTCTTCTTCGACCGGCTCGTGTCGTCGATCTCGCTCGGCAAGGGGCTGGACGGCTTCATGAAGCACTCGGACACCGCGCAGACGCTGGCGGGGCCGTGGCTGGACGGGTCGGCGAGCTTCACGGACGACCTGGCGAAGATGCTCGGGTCCGTCTCGACGGCGGACGTGCGGAATCTGACGGTGTCGGCGCTGCTGACGAAGCTGATGACATCGGGCGGCGGTGCGGGCCCGGGGGCGGCCGCACGGAGCGGACAGCTCGGTGAACTGCTNNGGTGCGTGCGATCGCAAGGCGGAGGATCGCTCTCGTACTGGACGTACTTGAGCGACTCCGACAACGCGGCGAGGGCGCGTGCCAGGCGTCGTGAGCCAGACGCCAGTTTGAAGACAGGACCTAGGACCATCAAGACCGGCCGGAGCTGCCGCCACGGGGGTGCGGCGGCTCCGGCCCTGCTTCGCCGACCCCGCAGGGAGTGACCACACATGACGACGACGGCCAACGAGGCGGGCACGGACACGGGTTCGGGTACTGGCACAGGTACGGACGCGGGTACGGGCACGGGTTCGGGTACGCGCATCGACGCCGGTGCCTACGAGGTGCTGCGCGACCGGCTCGCCGCCCAGGGCGGTGAACTCGCCCTCCGCACGGAGGCGCTCAACTCCCGCCGCGTCGAGACCTTCGGCTCCAGCGAGCTGCGCCTCACCGGCACCGGACAGGTCCGCACACCGCACGCGAGTGTGCCGCGCGACATCGTCGCCGTCGGGGACGCGCTCCTCTTCGGCCACGCCGTCGACAACGGCACCGCCAGTGCCGCCGCCACCGGCCAGGGCCCGGAGATCGCGGTCTCGGACGTCTTCGTCCTGCACGACCGCGCGCTCGACCCGCTCCCCGAGAACGCGGTCCCGGGGCTGCTGGACGACCCCGCCTTCGTCCGGGAACTGGACGCGTTGTTCCGCTACTACCGGGGCGCGCGCCTGCTGCGGCTGCGCCATCTCGGCGGCAAGCTGCTGGCCGTGTTCCGTACGGGCGAGAAGGCCGGCGACATCCGCGTACTGCGCTGGGCGCTGCGCACCGACGGCACGGCGGAGTTCCTCGACGCGCGCGGCGACCGGGACCATGTCTTCCCGCCGTCGCACGACGTGGAGTGGACGGTGGCCACCCGTGACGACCATGTCCTCGGCCGCCATCCGCACATCCGCGTCGGCGACGACGCGTACGTCTCCACGGTCGGCGGCGCCCTGACCGTCAAGACCGTGGACGACACCGAGACGGCCGAGGGGATCTACTCGGAGCCCGTCGCCGAACCGCTCCAGTCGCTCGCCGACGCCGATGTCGCCCACGCGCGCGTGGGCGCGCTGCTCCTGCTGCGGGTGCGTCCTTACAAGGAGGACGCGTGGCGCCATCTCGTCCTCAACACCCTCACCGGGACGGTCGCCCGTCTCGACGGCATCGGCCGGTCCTGCCGCCGGCTCCCGGAGGACCAGGGCGTCGTCTTCCCCGGCGGCTACTACCTGGCGGCCACGGACACGGCCAGGACCTTCGACGCGGGCACGGAGGGCGACCTGGAGTTCGAGCGGGCCGTCCGCTCCCCCAACGGTGAGGACGTGCTGTACGTCTTCCAGGACCGTGCCGAGGGCCGCACCCTCCTCCTGCCGTACAACGTCATCCGTAAGGAGGCCGCGACACCGCTGACCGGCGCCGGTTACGCCGTCTTCGACGACGGCACGCTCCTGACCCTGCGCGCCGCCCCCGAGCCCGCGCGGGTGCATCCGCTCCAGCTGTGGCACTCGCCGTACGTCTCCGACACGTACGCCGCGACCCGCCCCACCGGCACCGGGCCCCTCGCCCGCGTCGGCAACGCCGACCTGGTGCGCGGTATCGCGGACTGTCTGTCGATCGCACGCGCCGTCGCCGGGACGACGGCACCCGACGCGACACCGACGACCGCCGCGTACGCCGCGCTCGTCACCGCCTGCGCCCGCGCCACCGACCGCCACCACTGGCTGACCGACGCCGAACTGGGCTCCCCACAGGGCCTGTTGACCGAGATCAGGGCCACCGCCGAGCAGGTGCTCGGGGAGTTCGAGACCGTACGGACCCTGACCCGGCAGGCGGCGGACGCGCTCACCGAGTCCGCCGACCGGGTCGCCGCGCTCGTACGACGCATCCGCGGCGAGGCACCGCGCGGCGCGGCCGACTGGGTGGACCGGCTCACCGAACTGCGGCGTGCGCAGGGCCACTTGGTGACCCTGAAGGAGATGCGGTACGCCGACACCGAGAGGATCGACGGCCTCGTCACCGCGACCGAGGGCGACATCGAGGCGGCGGCGCGCCGCGCCGTCGCCTTCCTCGGGCGCGAGGACGCGTTCGCCGACCACCACGCCGAGGTCGAGCGGCTGACGGCCGACGCGGCGGCCATCACGACGGTCGCCGACGCGGCCCCGGTCGCCGCGCGTCTCAAGGAGCACGCCGCCGGGCTGCGGACCGTCACCGATGTCGTCACCGGGCTCGACATCGGCGACACCGTCGTCCGTACGTCCGTCCTGGAGCGCGTCGCGGACGTACTCGGCGGTGTCAACCGCGCCCGCGCCACGCTCGAAGCGCGCCGCTCCGAACTGCTCGACCACGAGGGCCGCGCCGAGTTCGCGGCCGAGTTCGCCCTGCTGGGGCAGGCGGTGACCGGCGCGCTGGCCGCCGCCGACACCCCCGAGAGCTGCGACGAACAGCTCGCCGGGCTGCTGCTCCAGCTGGAGGACCTGGAGTCGCGCTTCGTCGAGTACGAGGGCTTCCTCACCGAGCTGGAGACCAAACGGACCGAGGTCTACGAGGCGTTCGCCGCCCGCAGGCAGGCACTTCAGGACAGCCGTGCCCGGCGCGCCGAGCGGCTGGCCGACTCGGCCGTCCGCGTACTCGGCTCGATCTCCCGCCGGCTCTCCTCGCTCGCCGACACCGACGCCGTCAACACCTACTTCGCCTCCGACCCGATGGTCGCCAAGGTCCGCCGCACCGCCGACGAACTGCGCGAGTTGGGCGACCGGGTGCGGGCCGAGGAGCTGGACGGACGGCTGATGTCGGCCCGCCAGGAGGCGGCGCGGGCGCTGCGTGACCGCACCGACCTGTACGCGGACGGCGGCGCCACGATCCGGCTCGGCCGCCACACCTTCGCGGTCAACACCCGGACGCCGGAGCTGACCCTCGTCCCGCACGGCGACCGTACGGCGCTGGCGCTCACCGGCACCGACTACCGCGCTCCCGTCACCGACCCGGCCTTCGAGGCCACCCGCCCGTACTGGACCCAGCTGCTGCCCTCCGAGTCGCCCGCCGTCTACCGCGCGGAGCACCTGGCCGCCCGTCTGCTGGCCGAACACGGCGCGGCCGGGCTCCGGGCCCACGCCGACCTGCCCGCGCTGGTCAGGGCGGCGGCGGAGGCCGCGTACGACGAGGGCCACCAGCGCGGGGTTCACGACCACGACGCGACGGCCGTTCTCACCGCGCTGCTGCGGCTGCACGAGGAGGCGGGGCTGCTGCGGCATCCGCCGGGGGCCCGTGCGGCGGCGCAGTTGTTCTGGGCGTACGGCGTGACGGCGCAGGCACGGGAGAACCTCACCCGCCGGGCGGTGTCGCTGGCGCGCGTGCGTGAGACGTTCGGGCCCGCCGTCGCGATCGACGACTTCCGTACGGAGGTGGCGTCGGCGGTACGGGAGTTCGGCACCGACTTCAGTGGTGACACCGAGGGCGATCCTCTCCGTGTCGCCGACTACCTCTTCGAGGAGCTGACCAGCGGCCCGCCCGGCTTCGTCACGGGCGCCGCTGCCCGCGCGCTGCTCGACGGCTTCCACCGCTCACCGGGCGGCCCCGCGCTGGCCGAGGACCTGAAGCAGGCGCGGGAGGACACCCTGGAGGCGCGCAGGCAGCTCGTGGAGGCCTGGCTCACCTCGTACGCGTCCACCGCCGGTGGCACCACCGACCCCGGCGATCTGACCGAGGCGGTGGCCGTCGAGCTCTGCCCGGACCTGGAGCGTTACGCCTCCACGGCCCGCCTCACCACCGAGGTCGAGGGACTGCTCGGCAGCCATCCGCGCGTCACCGGCCGCCGGATGACCGTACGGATCGACGAACTCCTCGCCAGGACACGCGACTTCCGCGAGCGCACCGTGCCCGGCTTCCGCGCCTACCAGGCGCGGCGCACCGCCCTGGTGGCCGCCGAGCGCGCCCGGCTGCGGCTGGACGACTTCCGGCCCCGCGTCATGTCCTCCTTCGTACGGAACCGGCTCGTCGACGAGGTCTATCTGCCGCTCGTCGGGGACAACCTCGCCAAGCAGCTCGGCTCGTCCGACGACAACCGGCGCACCGACACCAACGGCCTTCTCCTGCTGGTCTCGCCGCCGGGCTACGGCAAGACGACGCTCATGGAGTACGTCGCCGACCGGCTCGGCCTCCTCCTGGTGAAGATCGACGGACCGGCGCTCGGCCGGTCCGTCACCTCGCTCGACCCGGCCGAGGCGCCGAACGCCACCGCCCGCCAGGAGGTCGAGAAGATCAACTTCGCGCTGGCGGCGGGCAGCAACACCCTGCTGTACCTGGACGACATCCAGCACACGTCACCGGAGCTGCTCCAGAAGTTCATCGCGCTCTGCGACGCCCAGCGCCGCATCGAGGGCGTCTGGGACGGCGAGGCGCGCACGTACGACCTGCGGGGCAAGCGGTTCGCGGTCTGCATGGCCGGCAATCCGTACACCGGCGCCGGGGGCCGTTTCCGGGTGCCCGACATGCTCGCGAACCGCGCGGACGTGTGGAACCTGGGCGACGTGCTGACCGGAAAGGAGGACGTGTTCGCGCTGAGCTTCGTGGAGAACGCGCTCACGTCCAACCCGGTCCTGGCTCCCCTCGCGGGCCGCGACCGGCGCGACCTCGACGTGCTGGTGCGCCTCGCGGAGGGCGACCCCGGCGCCGTGTCCGACACCCTGCTGCACCCGTACGCCCCCGCCGAGCTGGACCGGGTCGTCGCCGTCCTGCGGCATCTGCTGACGGCCCGGCGCACGGTCCTCGCCGTGAACGAGGCGTACATCGCTTCGGCGGCGCGGACGGACGAGTCGCGTACCGCACCGCCGTTCCAGCTCCAGGGCTCGTACCGCGACATGAACAAGATCGCCGCGCGGATCGACCCGGTGATGAACGACGCGGAGCTGGCGGCCCTGGTGGACGACCACTACGCGGGCGAGGCCCAGACGCTCACCACGGGCGCCGAGGCGAATCTGCTGCGACTGGCCGAGCTGCGCTCGTCGCTGACACCGGAACAGGCCGCGCGCTGGGCGGAGATCAAGGCGGCCTATGTACGGAGGCAGGCACTCGGCGGCCCGGACGGCGACCCGATGACACGGGCGGTCGCGGCACTGGGGCTGCTGGCCGACCGCCTCTCGGCGGTGGAGTCGGCGATCACGCGGGGCCGCTCCGAGAGCGCTACGCGCTGACGGACGGGCGCCACGCCGGGTCGCGCCCGGTCTCGGCCAGCAGCGACTCGAAGGGCGTCGCGTCCTCCCCCACGGGGAAGGGCGCGCCGAAGACGTTCATCGTGCGGGCCATCGGCGCGAGCGCGGTGAACTCCTCGCCGAGCGCGGCGACGACGGCGGCGGCCGGCTCGTACGGCTGCCCCGTCGCGCGGGCCAGGTCCCAGGAGTGCACGGCCAGATCGCCGAGCGCCATGGAGCCGACGGTCCGGGCGGGCATGTTCATGGCCCCGGTGAGGCCGTCCTCCGCGCCCGGCGCGGCCCACGCGCCGATCAGCGCGGCGATCTCGGCGGCGAACCGCTCACTCCGGTCGTCGCCCAGCCGCTCGGCCGCCGCGCCGAAGTCGG
>NZ_MDCR01000035.1 GCF_001723055.1 Streptomyces niveus | reverse complement strand
GCCTTGTCGCCGCTGTCAGCGGCGGTCGACGGGGCCGAGCCCCGCATGGGCATGAACGAGGCGAAGCTGTGGAACCTGCCTTCGCCGCCGCCGTCCGGCGTCGTTGTCAGTACCAGCGTGCCGTAGCCGCCGCACCAGGCCGAGTGCCACGGGGTGACGATGAGCCCGCCCGGTTCCGTCTGTTCCAGCCAGGCCGACGGGACCCGGTCGACCGAGAACGAGGCGATGACCCGCTCGTACGGAGCCCCGGCCGACCAGCCGGCCCGGGCGTCTCCGCGTACCACTTTCGGCGTGTGGCCGACCGCCTTCAGATTCCGCTCCGCCTCGGCGGCGAGCGTGGGGTCCAACTCGACGGTGGTGACCGCCTGATCGCCGCACAGCTGACACAACAGGGCCGCGTTGAACCCTGTGCCCGCACCAAGTTCGAGAACCCGGCCCGTGTCCGGCTTCCGGTCCAAGCCCGCCAGAGCGAGCATACGGAGCACCACGGACGGCATCGACGCGGACGATGTCGGCAGCCCGTCGGTGAACTGGGTGACCAAGGGCGCGTCGCTGTAGGCCGCGCTCAGCCACTCGTCGGGCGCGGTGGCCCGATCGCACGGCCGGTGCCCCCCATTCCGGTCGCGCGGCCAGATGAGAGGCGGGAGGAAGAGATGCCTCGGTACCGCGCGGATCGCGCGGTCGAAGGCGGACGGCAGCGGGTCGATGAATTGGGCTACCTCGGCAAGGAGTTGATCGGTGAGGTCAGCCGTCGACCGCGTGGGTGTGTCCACTTCACCTACTTCTCGGGGGAGGCGGTGGCCCGTTTCCCTGCTCGCCTCCAGGATGTATGTCTCCGCTCTCCCACGGTAGGGAACGATGCCCGGTTCGTGCAGGGCGCGTTGGCGGCCGGGGGTGGGGACAAACCCCCCGACCGGATACGGAAACGCGCCCCCTCGTTGCTGCCGGGCTTCCGTGAAGAAGCCGGGAGTCGCGGGTGCGACGTACGGCGCCGGCAGGCCACGGTCGGGCTCACGTCCAGCCGGCCCGCCGACCCGGCCGGCACCGTTCACGTGCTTCTGGACGACGCCTTCTGCGACCGGTGACCATCCACCGACCTCGTAGGCCGAACGATGGGGATGGGGCGACACACCTGCCTGTCATGTCGCACAAGGCACCACACGTGCGGTGTGGTGCAACGTCGACCATCAATCTCTGCGTAGGAGGAAATGCCATGGCAGGCAAGCCGAGCATCGTCTTCGCCCACGGGCTCTGGGCGGACGGGTCGTGCTTCAACAAGCTCATCCCCACGCTCCAGGCCGAAGGGCACGAGGTCTTCTCCTCACAGCACGGCCTCGACTCGCTCGAAGGCGACGTCGCGTGCGTCAACTTCACCCTCAACCACGTCCCCGGCCCGATCGTGCTGGTCGGTCACTCCTACGGCGGGACCCTGATCACCAAAGCGGGCACCCACGACCGCGTCGGCGCTCTCGTGTACATCGCCGCGCTCGCCCCGGACGAGGACGAGACGTCGCAGGCGCAGCAGGACAAGTTCCCCCGCACCCCCATCTTCGAGCACGTGGAGGTCGTCGACGGGCGCGTGTGGCTCAAGTCCTCGGGCGTCCCGCACTTCTGCGGCGACCTCCCGGAGGCGGAGCAGAAGCTCGTCCTGGCGACGGGCGCCGTGCCGGTGGCCGACCTGTTCGATCAGCAGGTTCCGGGCACCGCCTGGCGGACGAAGCCGAGCTGGTTCATCGTCGCCAACAACGACCACACCGTGCACCCCGACCTGGAGCGGTCCGCCGCCGAGCGCATGGGCGCCCAGGTCCGTCCCGTGGACAGCAGCCACGTTCCGATGCTCTCGCATCCGGACTTCGTCCTCGACGTGATCCGTGAGGCCGCGAAGTCCCTCGACGCGTAGGCGCGTAGGCCACGCGGACACCCACCACCGACCGCCGCGGCACCGTACGCGAGGAGGCGGCCCCGGACCGGCCGGGCAGCCTCCTCGCGGCGAGAGCACACAACAAATGCATGCACGCTTGATTGATTCGGTGCGCGCTGCCACTCTCTGAGACTCCCGCCGCCCGCCGGCCGGGGAACCACCAAAGGGAGAAGGAAAGCACGTGGCGCTCGTCACGACCGCGCACGAGCGCGGCATCACCACCCTCACCATGGACGCGCCGGCGAAGCGCAACGCCCTGTCGGCGCGGCTCGTCGGGGAGTTGGGCGACGCGCTCGCCGGCTGCGCCGAGGATCCGTCCGTACGGGCCGTCGTGCTCAGCCACACCGGGTCCACATTCTGCGCGGGCGCCGATCTGAAGGAGCCGCCGAACCCGTACACCTTCGTCGCGCTGCTCCGGCAGATCGTCGAGCACCCCAAGCCCGTCGTCGCCCGCGTCACCGGCCATGTCCGGGCCGGGGGGCTCGGGCTGCTCGGGGCCTGCGACATCGTGAT
This sequence comes from Streptomyces niveus, assembly GCF_001723055.1. Taxonomy (GTDB): domain Bacteria; phylum Actinomycetota; class Actinomycetes; order Streptomycetales; family Streptomycetaceae; genus Streptomyces; species Streptomyces niveus. The sequence goes on along the minus strand of NZ_MDCR01000035.1, from coordinate 33,973 downwards.
CGCCTCCACCGACTCGGACTTCGCCTTCACCGAGGTACGGATCGGCGTCGCGCCCGCCGTCATCTCCATGCCGCTGCTGCCCCGCATGACGCCGCGCGCCGCCTCGCGGCACTACCTCACCGGTGAGACCTTCGGCGCGGCCGAGGCCGTGACCGACGGGCTCGTCACCGAGGCCGCCGACGACGTGGACACCGTGCTCGCCCCGCTGCTCGACGCCCTGCGCCGGGGCTCACCGCAGGGCCTGGCCGAGTCGAAGAAGCTGCTCGCGGCTCCGGTACTCGCGGTCTTCGACCAGTACGCGGAGGATCTCGTACAGCGCTCGGCGTCCCTCTTCGCCACGGCCGAGGCCCGCGAGGGCATGTCCGCGTTCCTCGAACGGCGGGACGCGGCATGGGTGCGGTAGGGCCTGTCTTGCCGATCAGGCCGGATCAGGGAGCGGGGTCTGGTGCGGTGGATCGCAAGGCGGAGGAGGGAGGCATGGCGGAGCCATGCCGACCGACGACAACGCGGCGAGGCGCCGTGCCAGGGACCGCGAGCCCGGCAAGATCCAAAAGACAGGCCCTAGCCGCGAAGGACGCCAAGGAGCCCAAGCAGGACCGCAGCCGTGCCACCCGCCTGCGCCTGCTGGAGGCCGCCGTCGCCTGCCTCGCCGAGTACGGCTGGGCGGGCTCCACCGTCTCCGTCGTCGCCGAACGCGCCGGGGTGTCGCGCGGCGCGGCGCAGCACCATTTCCCCACCCGCGAGGACCTGTTCACGGCGGCTGTCGAGTACGTCGCCGAGGAACGCTCCACCGCCCTGCGCGCCCTCGCGCCGACCGGGCCCGCCCGCCGCCGCGAAGTGGTCGACGCGGTCGTCGCGCTCTACACCGGGCCGCTGTTCCGGGCCGCGCTCCATCTGTGGGTCGCCGCGTCCGACGAGGAGCAACTGCGGCCCCGCGTCACCGAACTCGAAGCGCGCGTCGGCCGTGAGGCGCACCGGATGACCGTCGAACTCCTCGGCGCGGACGAGTCGGTTCCGGGCGTACGCGAGACGGTCCAGGGTCTGCTGGACATGGCGCGTGGCCTGGGCCTGGCCACACTGCTGACGGACGACACACAGCGGCGGAACAGGGTGGTGGCGCAGTGGGCGAGAATCCTGGACACGGTGCTGGAACGGGGCTGACGAGGGCGGCGGTCGCGGTGGACGGCGTGTTCGTGATCGTCGCGGTCGGGCTCGCGCTCATGGCGGCCGGGGCGATCTGGAAGGGGAAGGTCCGCAAGCCGTATCTGCGGGTGCGCGCGCAGGATGTCAAGTACCGGCGGCTGCCGCGCGATCTGCGCCGGTCCGCCGACATGGCGATCGCGGCGGCCCGCCACGCGGCGGCGGCCGGCGAACCGGCGATCATCAGGGTGGACGACGTACTGACCCTGGCCGCCGAGCACTTCGGGCACGGCGCCGTCTCCCGCGAAGCGGCGGCGGGCGCGCTGCGGGAGCGCTACGAGCGCAACAGCTGCCACGCCGACTGTGTGACGGACGCCTTCGACGAGTGCTGGGGGGTGGGCTGACGCGGCCCTCCCGGTGCGAATCCCGGGAGGGCCACGCCTGCGCGTCAGGACGTGATCGCGTCGTACCCCTCGATCTCGTGCGGGTCCCGCGCCCCCGGCCCCACGTACCGCGCCGACGGCCGCACCAGCCGGCCCGTCCGCTTCTGCTCCAGGATGTGCGCCGACCAGCCCGCCGTACGCGCGCAGGTGAACATCGACGTGAACATGTGCGCGGGCACCTCCGCGAAGTCCAGCATGATCGCCGCCCAGAACTCCACGTTCGTCGCCAGCACCCGGTCGGGCCTGCGCGCGTGCAGCTCCTCCAGCGCCGCCTTCTCCAGCGCCTCCGCCACCTCGTAACGCGGCGCGTCCAGCTCCTTCGCCGTACGCCGCAGAACGCGGGCGCGCGGGTCCTCCGCCCGGTACACGCGGTGGCCGAAGCCCATCAGCCGCTCGCCCTTGTCGAGCGCCTTCTTCACCCACGCCGTCGCGTCGCCCGTCCGCTCGATCTCCTCGATCATGCCGAGGACGCGCGACGGGGCGCCGCCGTGCAGCGGCCCGGACATCGCGCCGACGGCCCCCGACAGGGCCGCGGCGACGTCCGCGCCGGTGGACGCGATGACGCGGGCCGTGAACGTCGACGCGTTCATGCCGTGCTCGGCCGCCGACGTCCAGTACGCGTCGACCGCCTTCACATGCCGGGGGTCCGGCTCACCGCGCCAGCGGATCATGAAGCGCTCGACCACCGACTCCGCCTTGTCGATCTCGCTCTGCGGCACCATCGGCACGCCCTGTCCGCGCGCCGACTGCGCCACGTACGACAGGGCCATCACGGCGGCCCGCGCCAGTTGGTCGCGTGCCGTCGACTCGTCGGTGTCGAGCAGCGGTTTCAGGCCCCAGACGGGGGCGAGCATCGCGAGCGCCGACTGCACGTCGACGCGGATGTCGCCGGAGTGGACCGGGATGGGGAAGGGCTCGGCGGGCGGCAGGCCGGGGTTGAAGGCACCGTCGACCAGCAGGCCCCACACGTTCCCGTAGGACACGCGTCCGACCAGATCCTCGATGTCGACACCCCGGTAACGGAGGGCGCCGCCCTCCTTGTCCGGTTCGGCGATCTCCGTCTCGAAAGCGACGACTCCTTCGAGCCCGGGTACGAAATCGGACATAAGGCGGCTCCTCTGTGTGACGGACGCGGAAACGTACGGCTGAACCGGGCGAACGCTTACGGCCTACGGCCCGCGGTCCGGTGTCAGAAGTTGTCGGCGCCGGTCCGGATCCACGGTCGGTCTCGTACGACTCGCGGTCAGGCTCGGTCATCCGTTACTCACCGTCCTGCCCAGCCCGGACATCGAATCAACCATGCCGCGGCCCTGGTATGTGCGCGAGGATGGGTCGCGTGCCTCACACTCCGCAGCCCGAGAACCCCGCGACCCCCGATCCCGCCGTGATGCGCGCGCAGTACCGCGCGGAGGCGTTTGTGGAGAGCGACCTCGCCGCGACGCCCATGGACCAGTTCGCGAGCTGGTTCAAGGACGCCGTGACCGGCGGCCTGCACGAGCCGAACGCGATGGTCGTCTCCACCGCCACCCCCGACGGCCGCCCGTCGTCGCGCACCGTGCTGCTCAAGGGGTACGACGAGCGGGGCTTCGTCTTCTTCACCAACTACGGCTCCCGCAAGGGCCGCGAGATCGAGGCCAACCCGTACGTCGGCCTGCTCTTCCCCTGGCACGCGCTGGGGCTCCAGGTGGTCGTCACCGGTACGGCGTCCCGCGTCGGCCGGGCGGAGACGGCGGCGTACTTCCGCACCCGCCCGCACGGCTCGCAGCTCGGCGCCTGGGCGAGCGACCAGTCCCAGCCGGTCGCCTCACGCGCGGAACTGCTCGGGCGGTACGAGGAACTGGCCACCCGCTACCCGGACGGCGAGCCCGTGCCGGTGCCGCCGCACTGGGGCGGTGTCCGGGTCGTCCCGGAGACGGTGGAGTTCTGGCAGGGGCACGAGAACCGGCTGCACGACCGGCTGCGGTACGTGAGGGAGTCCGGCGGCTGGCGGGTGGAGAGGCTCTGCCCGTAAGGCCGCAGGGTTCTCGCGGGAACGCAGACGACCCGCGTGCTCTGGTTCCTCCGGGGAGGAGCCGGCCGGACTTACCGGCGAGCACGCGGGTCGGGTGACTGCTTGGATTGGGCCGGTGGTTCACCGGCACCGCACGTGTGCGACGACGGGCGTCAGCCCGCAGCCACCTCACTTGTCCGGATTGAAATCACTTCCGAACCACCTCCCTTCTAGTGTGCTCACCAGCCTAGGAAGTGGTCCCGCGCCCCACAACTGATTTATTTGGATTTCCACCGCACAACGATTTTCGTGAACGAGGTGTGTGCTGGGTCACCCTGGAGTTGAATGATCGTAGGTATGACCGAGCAGGCGGCAGGGGGTGCCAAGGATGAGTGCTTCCCGGAGTGAGACGACTCGCCCGCCCGGCTCCGACGGACCGGAATCGGGCGCGGCCGAAGCGGCCGACGCGGCGGGCCCGGACGGCGGCCCCGGCGCGGATCTGCTCGCCGCGCTGCTCGACGGGATGGACGCGGCGCTCTGCGCCTTCGACGCCGAGGGCGTCGTCACCCACTGGAACCGTGAGGCCGAGCGGATACTCGGCTGGTCCGCCGACGAGGCCGTCGGCCGGCGCGGCTTCGCCGGCTGGGCCGTGCGCAGCGCCGACGCCGACGAGGTGCACGGGCGGCTGATGTCGGCGATGGGTGTGCCGGGGCGGCTGGTGCACGAGTTCGCGCTGCTGCGCAAGGACGGCAGCCGGGTTCTCGTACGGACGCAGTCGGCCGGTGTGCGCGGGGCGGACGGCAGTCCCGCCGGGGTGTACTGCGCGTTCAGCGAGGTGCACGCGCAGATCGACCTGGAGCGGTCCATCGCGCTCAGCGAGGCGCTGCTCGACGACGCGGTGTGGGGCGTGGTCCTGGTCGACGTGGATCTGCGGCCGACCGTCGTGAACGGGCACGCCGCGCGTGCGCTCGGCGCGGGCCCGTCGGCGCTGCTCGGGCGGCCCCTCGGGGAGACCGTCGTCCAGGGTGTGGAGGAGCTGGAGGGCGCGCTTCAGCACGTACTGGCGGAAGGCGCGCCACGCGCGCTCGCCGAGCTGTGGGTGACGCTGCGCGCGGCGGACGGGGGCGAGCGGCGGCGCTGCTGGCGCAGCGGGTTCCTCCGGCTGGCCTCCCCGCTCGCGGAGGAACCGGTGCCGCTGGGTGTGGGCTGGCTGTTCCAGGACGTCACGGAGGCGAAGCTCGCGGCGCAGGAGGCGGACAAGCTGCGCTTCCGCTCCAGCCAGCTGCACCGCGCGGGGCGGGCCGCGGGGGAGTGCGAGAGCCCGATGGAGGCGGCGACGGTCTGCCTGGACTTCGCGCTCGTGGGCTTCGCCGACCACGCGCTGATCGACCTGGTCCTGGGCGACGTGCCGCCCGGCGGGTCGACCGGGGACGTGCCGGCGACCCGGCTCGTACGGGTGGCGGCGACGCCGGGCGGTTCCGTCGGGCCCTGCCAGCCGGTGTCGGCCGGCGGCATACCGGTGCGGTACCGGGAGGGCCACCCGGCGCTCCAGGCGGTGGCCCGCACGGGCTCGGTCCGCGCGAGCGCCCCCTCGGGCGCCTCGACCACCCCGACCTGGTCGGTCTCCCGCCAGTGGCCACCGGACTCGGTGCACGCGCTGTGCACGGTGCTGCGGAGCCGGGGCAGGACGCTGGGCGTGGTCACTTTCCTGCGAGGCACGAGCCGCCCCTCGTTCGAACGCCCGGACGCGGTGTACGCGGAGGACGTGACGGCCCGCATGGCGGCGTCGCTGGACCTGCTCCAGTCGGAGTCGTAGCCGGAGCCACGTCCGTCCCGGCTCCCTGGGCACGGGGCCGTCGGCGGCGGGCGCCGCCGGCGCCCGCCCCCGGCCCGGGTCGGGTCTTCGGAGTCCCGCCCGGCCCGCGGGCGGACGGCGCTACTTCGAAGACACGCCCCAGGGTGTGTCCGCGAAGTCCCGTCTGGCTCATGACGCCCGGACGCACGCTCTCCCCCGTAGCCCTTCGGGCACGGGAGGTACCTCCTGCGTTGTCGGAGTCGGCCGAGTACGGCCGGGCCATCCACAACGCCGATCCTCCGCCTTGCGATCGCACGCACCAACGCGACATCAGCCGCTCCGCGGCGGGCGTGAGCCCGCCCTGTGGGCGGACGACGCTACTTTGCGGACACGTCCTAGTGGCGGTAGAAGATCCGGTCCCCGTACTCCGTCATCAGGCGGCCGTTCCACTCGTGGCCGCCGTCCACGTTGCCCGAGCGCAGCATCGGGGGCTCGATGCCGCGCGTGACCAGGTCGCCCGCCGCCGTTGCCACCATCGCCTGCATCAGCGCGCTCGTCACCACCGTCGACGCGGGGGCGAACGGGGCCTCGATGCCGTCCGCCGACAGCTCCGCGTCGCCCACCGCGATCTTGCTGTCGAGGACGATGTCGCAGTGGTCCTTGAGGTAAGTACCCGTCACATGACGGGACTTGGTCTCCGTCGCGTACGCCACCGATGTCACCCCGATCACCGTCAGGCCCAGCGCCCGCGCGTTCAGCGCCATCTCCACAGGGAGCGCGTTGCGGCCGGACAGCGAGATGATCACGAGCACGTCGCCGGACGTGGCCGGGCTGGAGTCCAGGACCGCGCTCGCGAGGCCGTCGACCCGTTCCAGGGCGGAGCCGAGCGTCGCGGGCATGACGTCGACGCCCATCACGCCGGGGACGTTGAGCAGGTTCATGAGGGCGAGACCGCCCGCCCGGTAGACGACGTCCTGCGCGGCGAGCGAGGAGTGGCCGGCGCCGAAGGCGAAGACACGGCCACCGGCGGCGACGGTGTCGGCGATCGCCTTCCCGGCCGCCGCGATGTTCGCGGCCTCCTCGTCGCGTACGCGCTCCAGGAGACCGATCGCGGCGCCGAAGAACTGACCGGCCAGCGTGCTCTCGCTCATCGAGAGACCCTTCCGTAGGGGGCGGAAATGAGGGCGGAGACGGGGGCTGAACCCCTGTGCCGCGGATCACGTTGCGGTCTGGACCTTTACCGTGTCAATACGGCTTCGTCTTCGGCGGCTTCACGCGCGGCACGGTTGTCAGTGCGATGCGTCAGAATTGAGCAGGGGCCAGCGCACGGTTGTTTTCATGTCAAAGCATCGAGGGGCACGTATGTCCGGACTGATTGACACCACGGAGATGTATCTCCGCACCATCCTCGAACTCGAAGAGGAAGGTGTGGTCCCCATGCGCGCCCGGATCGCGGAGCGGCTGGATCAGAGCGGGCCCACGGTCAGCCAGACCGTGGCCCGCATGGAGCGGGACGGCCTGGTCCAGGTCGCGGGCGACCGCCATCTGGAGCTGACCGAGGAGGGTCGCAGACTGGCGACGCGCGTGATGCGCAAGCACCGGCTCGCCGAGTGTCTGCTGGTCGATGTGATCGGCCTGGAGTGGGAGCAGGTGCACGCGGAGGCCTGCCGCTGGGAGCACGTGATGAGCGAGGCGGTCGAGCGGCGGGTGCTTGAGCTGCTGCGGCATCCGACGGAGTCGCCGTACGGGAATCCGATCCCGGGCCTGGAGGAGCTGGGCGAGACGAGCGTCGCGGACCCGTTCCTCGACGGCAGCATGGTCAGCCTGGCCGATCTGGACCCGGGCACCGAGGGCAAGACCGTCGTGGTGCGGCGGATCGGTGAGCCGATCCAGACCGACGCCCAGCTGATGTACACGCTGCGTCGGGCGGGCGTGCAGCCCGGCTCCGTGGTGAGCGTGACGGAGTCGCCGGTCGGCGGGGTGCTCGTGGGCAGCAGCGGGGAGGCCGCGGAGCTGGACTCCGAGGTCGCCTCGCACGTGTTCGTCGCCAAGCGCTGACCGGGCGCCGCGTTCCCTCCGGGGGGTTCCGGACCGCTGGTTCCGGGACCCCGGGGACCCTGGGGGCGCCGGTCCGGACGTGCCTGGCGGGGCAGTTGAGCCCGTCGGGCCGTTTTGGCATGTCCACCGTCGGCTGCGGAGAGTATTCCCTCCGCGACGGAGAATACGAATTCCCGGCGGAATGGCAGCGGTCGGGCGATTCGCGTGCCAGGCTGGCCCGGGGGCATATGACTTGAGTGAGGGCAGCGGTCGCGGACCTCGTCCCGCGGCCGAGGAGGGAGCGGGGCTGTGCGCCTGATGCTTGATGCTGTGGGTGTGGGTGTCGCCGTGCCGCCTGGGCACGCTAAGGGCCCCGGCGCTGTGTGGCGCCGGGGCCTGTCCTCCCCTTGCCCGACCCGGAGCCCCGAGCTCCCAGGGTCGGTCCCCACGGACCCTCATCCCCGAGTGGTCCGCCTCCCGCTGAAGATCTCCCCTCAGGCGCTTCGGTCAATCCTTGACCACGGTCACTCGAACGAGCGGTGTTGGGCAGGGAAACCGAGCTTTCGAACGAGAGTTCGATAATCTAGGGGTGTTACGCGCGGACCGCACGACCGAACCGGACTCGACCACTCAGGACCGAAGGGGGTGCCAGGACACATGATGCGACGCGTCGATGTGACCGGATTCGACGGGCTGCGGCTGGCGGCCTGGGAGTTCACGGACCAGCCCAGGGAGCGGACCGAGACCGGGCGCACCCCCGGTGTGCTGCTGCTCCACGGCCTGATGGGCCGCGCCTCGCACTGGACGTCCACCGCGCGCTGGATGTCCGGGCGGCACCGGGCCGTCGCGCTCGACCAGCGGGGGCACGGCCGCAGCGACAAGCCGCGCGAAGCGCCGTACACGCGCGACGCGTACGTGTCGGACGCCGAGGCGGCCGTCGAACAGCTCGGCCTCGCGCCCGTCACCCTCGTCGGCCACGCCATGGGCGCGCTCACCGCGTGGCAACTCGCGGCCAAGCGGCCCGACCTGGTCGGGGCGCTGATCATCTGCGACATGCGGGCGTCCGCGCTGGGGGCGGCGTCGCAGCGCGAGTGGGACGACTGGTTCGGCACCTGGCCGGTGCCGTTCGCGTCTCTCGCCGACGTACGGAAGTGGTTCGGCGAGGACGATCCGTGGCTGGAGCGGCCGAATCCGGGCCGGGGCGAGTTCTTCGCCGAGGTGATGACCGAGCGCGCCGACGGCTGGTGGCCGGTCTTCTCCCGCCGCCAGATGCTCACCTCCCGCGCGACCTGGGTGCACGACGCGCACTGGGAGGAGCTGGCGCAGGTCCGGTGCCCCACACTGGTCGTACGGGGCCTGGACGGCGAGTTGGGCCGCGCGGAGGCGCAGGAGATGGTGCGGGTCCTGCCGCGCGGGCAGTACGCGGAGGTGGATGACGTCGGCCATCTCGTGCACTACGCGCAGCCGGACGCCTGGCGCGCCGCGATAGAGCCCTTCCTGGACGGCGCGTTGACCCCGTAGCCGGCTGCCGGACGCTTCAGGCCGCCGAGTTGCCCGTGAGCCGGTTCGGGGTGATGCGGATCGTGACGCGTACGACCTCGGGCGGCAGCCGCAGGTACGTGTCCCCGGCGCCGGGTCCCGCGTACTTCTCCGCGAGCGTGACCGCGGTCCGCCTGCCCATGTCCTCGGAGACCGTGGCCGTGCCGCGTACCTCCACGTACCGCTGCGGGTCGTCCAGGTCGAACACGCTGAGACTGACGCGCGGTTCGGCCGCCGCGTTCGTCACCTTGCGCCGGCCCGCCTCCGAGGAGACGACCAGGTCGTCACCGTCGATACCCACCCAGACCACGGAGGACTGCGGGCTGCCGTCCGGGTTGATCGTGCACAGGACGGCGGGGTTACGGCCGTCGAGGATCTTCCGGGCGGCATCGCTGAGAGGGATTGTCATACCGGCGAGTCTAGGCCGAGTCCGCGACGCACCTCGGCAGTGCGACCCGGGCCGTCAGGCCGCCGTCGGGGTTGGCCAGGGCGGTCGCCTCGCCGCCGTGGGCGCGGGCGATCGACGCCACGATGGACAGGCCCAGACCCGCGCCCTCGCCCGGCGCGTGCAGGCGGGCCCGCGCCCGGCGGAAGGGCTCGAACAGCAGCGGTACGGCCTCCGGCGCGATGACCGGGCCCGTGTTGACGACCTCAAGACCGTCCGGGCCCACATCGACCCGGACCGTGCCGCCGGGGTGGTTGTGGCGCAGGGCGTTGGCGACCAGGTTGTGGACGAGATGGTCCAGCAGGACCGCGTCGCCCACCACCGTCACCGGCCGCGTCGTCAACTCGACCGTGATGGAACGGGCCTTCGCGTCGGCCGCCAGCGCCTCGGTCACCGCCGCGCCCGTCTCGTCCAGCGCCACCCGCTCCCTGCGGTGCAGCCCCTCGTCGGAGACAGCGAGCAGCAGCAGGCCCTCGATCAACTGCTCGCTGCCGGCGGCCGTGTCGATGAGCTTTGCCCGGATGCGGGCCACCTTCTCCGGCGTCGGGTCGTCGGCCAGCCCGATCTCGGCGGCTGCCCGCTGCACGGCGAGCGGGGTGCGCAGCTCGTGGGCGGCGTTGGCGGCGAAGCGCTGGCGGGAGGAGACCAGCTCCTCGATCCGGTCCAGCATCCCGTCGAAGGTGTCGGCCAGTTCCTTGAGTTCGCCGGGCGGTGCCTTCAGCGCGAGGCGTTCGTGCAGATTGCTGCCGGAGAGCCGCCGGGCCCGTGCCGTGATCACGCCGACCGGCCGCAGCACCCGTCCCGCCATCCACCAGGCGAGGGCGACGGACAGCGCCGAGTACGCGCCGAGGGAGATCCCGGAGACCGTGAGCAACTGGCTGAGCGCGGCGTCCCCGGCGGCGTTGGTGACCTCCTGCATGGTCTTGGTGTTGGCGGAGTCGACGACTTCGGTCTCCGCGAGTGCGTCCGCCCGGATCGCGGGGGCGTACTCGATGTTCTGCCCCTCCAGCGGGAAGGTCGGGACCACCGCCGACATCAGATTGGCGTACAGGGTCTCGCTGACCAGCAGATAGACCACGCCCATCAGCAGGACGCCCGCCAGCACCAGCAGCCCGCCGTACAGCCCGGTCAGCCGGGCCCGCTCGCTCTTCACCGGGCCTCCCGCCCGGCGGCCGGGGGGCCGCCGGTGATCCGGTAGCCGGCTCCGGGCACGGTCTCGATCACCATGGGGGCGCCCAGCTTGGCGCGCAGTTTGGACAGCGTGACCCGGACCGCGTTCGTCCGGTAGCTGGTGTCCTCCTCCCACACCTCCTCGATCAGATCGTCACCGCTGACGACCGCGCCCTCGGCGCGCAGCAGGGTCTCCAGCACGGCGAACTCCTTGCGGGACAGCGACAGATAGCGGCCGTCGCGGCAGACCTGGCGGCGCGCGGTGTCCAGCGTCAGCCCGGCGCGCTCAAGCACCGGCGGCAGCGCGGGTCTGGCGCGCCGGCCGAGCGCCAGGACCCGGGCGAGGAGTTCGTCGTACGCGAACGGCTTGGTCAGGTAGTCGTCCGCGCCGAGCCCGAGACCGGCCACCCTGTCCCGTACGGTCCCGGACGCCGTGAGCATCAGGACCCGGGTGAGCAGCCGGGAGCGGACCACCTGCCGGCACACCTCGTCGCCGTGCACGCCCGGCAGGTCGCGGTCGAGTACCAGCACGTCGTACGCGCCGAACCGCAGGCGGTCCAGGGCGGCGTGGCCGTCGGGCGCCACGTCGACGGCTATCGCGTCGCGCCGCAGGCCGTCGGCGATCATCTCAGCCAGGAATTCCTCGTCCTCCACCAGCAGCACTCGCATGGCATCTCTATATCCGAGAGGGATGTTTCGCCGACGTAAGCGTTCGGCTTGAGAGAAACGAAACCGGGGCTCCGCGCACGCTCGGACCGTTCGTATCCGGTCTGTCAGCCCGTGGACGAGGAGTCCGTCATGACCTTCATGAACCAATTCATGGCACGTAGTACGGCACGCCGTGCGGCCACCGCCGCGCTGTTCGCCACCGCCGCCCTCGGGCTCGTCGCCTGCTCGGGCGATTCGGGCGGCGGTGCCAAGGACGCCGGTTCCGGCAAGGACGAGGTGAAGACCCAGGCCGACCAGGAGCTGGAGCACCGCAAGTGCCTGCGGGAGCACGGTGTGGACATCCCTGAGACGAAGCCGGGCGAGGCCGGCACCACCATCGAACTGGGCGGCAAGGGCGGGGAGGTGGAGAAGGCGTTCAAGGCATGCAGGGACAAGGCCGTCGGCGGCGGTAAGGAAATGACCCAGGCCGAGAAGGACAAAATGGTCGCCTACGCCCGGTGTATGCGGGAGAACGGCGTGGACATGCCCGACCCGAAGTTCGACACCGCGGGGATGGCGGGGATGCCCGCGCTGGAAGCCAAGGACATGAAGAAGTTCGACAAGGCGAACAAGGCCTGCGAAAGCGCCGGCCGATGAGGCGCGGCCGGGTCCTGGCCGCCGGCGTGGCGGTCCTCGCCGTCGCCGCCGGATCCGTCGCCCTCACCCAACTCGGCGGCTCCGACCGGGCGGACGCCCGGCAGAACACCGGACTCCCGCCCGACACCGCCGCCGTCCAGCGCGGCGACCTGCGCGACAGCGCCCAGGCCGACGGCAGACTCGGCTACGACAAGCAGCGCAAGGTCAACGCGGGTGCGGCCGGGACGATGACCTGGACACCGCCGACCGGCTCGACCGTCGAGCGCGACGAGCGGCTGTACGAGATCGACGGGCTGGCGGTCCGGCTGATGTACGGCTCAGGGCCGATGTACCGGACGGTGAAGCCGGGCGACCGGGGCCGGGACGTCGAGCAGGTGGAACGTAACCTCGCCGTCCTCGGCTACACCGGCTTCACCCCCGACGACGAGTACACCGACCTCACCGCCGCCGCCGTCAAGCGCTGGCAGAAGGCCCACGACCGCGAACAGACCGGCACACTGGGGCCTCGGGACGTCGTGTTCGCACCGGGCGAGGTACGGATCAAGAGCATCGGCACACCCGTCGGCGACCTGGCCCAGCCCGGCGCCCCGGTCCTGACCACCACCGGCTCCGAGCGCGTGGTGACGTTCGCCCTGGACGTGGCCGAGAGCGCGCTCGCCAAGGCGGGCACGAAGGTCACGGTCGATCTGCCGGACGGCACCAGCGCGCCCGGCACCGTCTCGTCGGTCGGCAGGACGGCGAAGCCCGGCGACGACCCGCAGGACTCCGAGCCCAAGGTCACGCTGACCGTGTCCTTCGACAAGCCGGACAAGGTCGGCGGCTTCGACCAGTCCCCGGTCACCGTCAACCTGACCGGGGAGACCCGTAAGAACGTCCTCAGCGTCCCCGTCAACGCGCTGCTGGCCCTGCCCGGTGGCGGGTTCGGACTCCAGGTCGTGGAGAAGGGGGCCGCGCGCGACGTGAAGGTGGAGCTGGGCATGTTCGCCGAAGGCCGGGTCGAGGTCTCCGGCGGCGGGCTGCGCGAGGGCATGAAGGTCGGGGTGCCGTCGCTGTGAGTACGGTCGTCGGCCTCACCGGGGTCACCAAGGAGTATCCGGGCGGGGTGAGCGCCCTGCGCGGGGTGGACCTCACCGTCGAGGAGGGCGAACTCCTCGGCATCGTCGGCCCGTCCGGCTCCGGCAAGTCCACCCTGCTGCACATCATCGGCACGCTGGACCGGCCGACCGCCGGGTCGGTGCACATCGCGGGCCACGACGTGGCGAAGCTCTCCGACCGCCGGCTCTCGGCGCTGCGCGCACAGCATGTCGGCTTCGTCTTCCAGGCGTTCCATCTGGTGCCGGGCGTCAGCGCGCGGGACAACGTCGCGGAGGGGCTGCTCTACTCCGGCCTGTCGCGCACCGTACGGCGCCGCAGGGCGGCTGCCGCGCTGGAACGGGTCGGGCTCGCCGACCGCCTCGACCACCGGCCGCACCAGCTCTCCGGCGGACAGAAACAACGGGTCGCCATCGCGCGGGCGGTGGTCGGCGAGCCCGCGCTGCTGCTGGCCGACGAGCCGACCGGGGCGCTGGACTCGGCGTCCGGCGCCGCGGTGATGGAGTTGCTGCGCGATCTCAACCAGGAGGGGGCCACCATCGCGGTCATCACGCACGACACGGAGATCGCGGGGCGGCTGCCGAGGGAGGTGCGGATACGGGACGGGGAGGTGGTCGCGGACACCGGCGACGCGGTCTCCGCGCACGGCGTGGGGGCGGCCCGGTGACGCGGCGACTGAAAGCGGCCAGGCTCGGCCCCCGGGACGTACTGCACGTCGGCTCGGCGGGCCTGCGCAGCCGGCCGATGCGGGTCGTCCTGTCCGCGCTGGGCATCGCGATCGGTATCGCCACCATGATCTCGGTGGTCGGTATCTCCGCCTCCAGCCAGGCCCAACTGCTGCGCGAACTCGACAAGTTGGGCACCAATCTGCTGGTGGCCTCGCCCGGCGAGTCGATGTTCGCGGGCGAGGACGTGAAGCTGCCCGAGGAGTCGGTCGGGATGGTCGGCCGGATCGACGGCGTACAGGACGTCGGCGCCACCGGCGACCTGGACGCCTCCGTACGCCGCAACGAGAAGATCGACGAGGGCGACACCGGCGGCATCGTGGTCAAGGCCACCACCGAGGACCTGCTGAAGGTGCTGCGCGGCGAGATCGGCAGCGGCAGCTGGCTCAACGACGCGACCGGCCGCTACCCCTCGGTAGTCCTCGGCCATGTCTCGGCCAAACGCCTCGGCATCACCGGGCCCGGCCGCCAGGTCTGGATCGGCGACCGGTACTTCACGGTCGTCGGCATCCTCGCCCCGCTGCCACTGGCCCCGGAGATCGAACGCTCCGCACTGGTCGGCTGGACGGGCGCCAAGCGCCTGCTGGACTTCGACGGGCACCCGACGTCGGTGTACGAGCGCTCGACGGACGCCTCTGTCGGCGACGTACGCAAGGTCATGGGGGCGACGGTCGATCCCCGTAACCCGCAGAACGTCAAGGTCAGCGACCCGTCGTCGGCGCTCCGCGCGAAGGCGGCGACCGAGGGCGCGTTCAGCAGCCTGCTGCTCGGCCTCGGCGGTATCGCCCTGCTCGTCGGCGGGGTCGGAGTGGCCAACACCATGATCATCTCGGTGCTGGAGCGACGGTACGAGATCGGGCTGCGCCGCTCACTGGGCGCCACCCGGGGCCAGATCCGCATCCAGTTCGTCACGGAGTCGCTGATGCTGTCGGGCCTGGGCGGACTGGCCGGCGTCGCCCTCGGCGCGACGGCGACGGGCGTGTACGCGGGGTCCGGCGGCCTGCCCTGGGTGGTGCCGCTGTGGGCGGTCTCCGGCGGCTTCGCGGCCACGCTGGCGATCGGTACGGTGGCGGGCCTCTACCCCGCGATCCGCGCCTCCCGCCTCTCCCCGACGCTGGCGCTGCACGCGGCGTGAGGGCGTGCGGCGGACGGCGTGCGAGAGGGGGGTCACGGCACCGGGCCCGTGGTGCGGGCGGCGTGGGCGTAGCGGGCGGCGAGATCCCCGAAGGCGGCGGCCAGTTCGGGCGGGCCGACGACCTCGATGTCCGTGTCGAAGCGGCCGAGCGCGGCGGCGAGTCCGGTCCATGACCAGGAGCCGAGGGTGAGCCGGCAGTGGTGGGGGCCGAGTTCCTCCACGATCCCGTCCCGCGCGAAGGGCGCGACATCGGCGGCCGGGAGATGGAGGACGACCTCGCCCCGGCAGGGCCAGTCGGTGGTGGTGCCGTCGTTGCCGCGGAACCGGCTGGTGACGAAGGCGGAGACGCTGCCGCCGGGAAGCTCGCGCGGCTCGAACCGGGGGCCGGTGGGTGTGCGGGGCCGGATCCGGTCGACGCGGAACGTACGCCAGTCCTCGCGGTGGAGGTCCCACGCCACCAGGTACCAGCGATGGTGCCGGGTGACCAGGTGGTGGGGTTGCACGCGGCGGACGTCGTCGGCCGGGCCGCCCTGCCCCGGGCCGTAGTCGAAGCGCAGCTCCTCGCGGGCGTGGATGGCGCGGCTCAGGTCCAGCAGGACCTGGGCGTCGACCTCGGGGGTGTCGCCGGCCACCGGCGGCCGGACGGCGGTGACGCGCAGCAGGTCGATGCGGTGGCGCAGCCGGGGCGGCATGACCTGGCGGAGGGTGGCCAGCGCGCGGGAGGCGTCCTCGGCGACGGTGGTGCCGACGGCCGCGGTCTGGAGCGCGATGGCCAGGGCGACGGCCTGGTCGTCGTCGAACAGCAGGGGCGGCAGATGGGTGCCGGCCTCCAGGCGGTAGCCGCCGGCCGGTCCCTTGACGGTCGTGATCGGGTAGTCGAGTTCGCGCAGGCGGTCGATGTCACGGCGCACGGTGCGCGAGGTGATGCCCAGGCGCCGGGCGAGATCGTCGCCGGACCAGTCACGGGTCGTCTGAAGCAGCGAGAGCAGCGCGAGCAGCCGGGCGGACGTTTTCTGCATGACACCCATGCTTCCTTGAGTACCGGACACATCCTGTCCTCTACCCCTGCCATCGTGGCATACGAGCCGTCCGGGAGGAACGCCCCCGGTCACGGCCGCCGCCGCCCGGCGGCCAACGGGTTTCATATCGAGGCAAGGAGCAGCCCATGTCCGTCACGACCACCACTCATCTGAACTTCCGGGGCGACGCCCGCGAGGCGCTGGACTTCTACGGGTCCGTCTTCGGCGGCCGTACGGTCGCGGTCACCTACAAGGACGCGGGCGCCGTACGGAACGAGAGCGAGGCCGACTGGGTCATGTGGGGCGAGGTCGCCGGCGACAACGGCTTCCACGTCATGGCCTACGACGTGCCCTCCCAACTGCCGTGGAACCAGGGCGAGAACCCGTTCTTCGTCTCCGTACGCGGCGAGGACACCGAGGAGATCAGCGCCCTGTGGGCCAAGCTCGCCGAGGGCTCGACCGTCGTGAGCCCGCTGGAGCCCGCGCAGTGGGCGCCGCTGTACGGCATGCTCACCGACCGCTTCGGCGTCACCTGGGTCCTGGACGTCACCGCCCCGTACAACGGCTGAACGCCCCGCCGGCCGTCCTGACACGACGACGTCGTGTCAGGACGGCCCTAGGGCGTGTCCGCNNGAGTACGGCCGGGCCATCCACAACGCCGATCCTCCGCCTTGCGAGCGCACGCACCAGACGCCGTGAGCCCCGCCCTACGGGCGGACGACGCTACTTTGCGGACACCCCCTAGGGCGTGTCTTGCCGATCTTGCCGGGCTCGCGTGCCCTGGCACGCCCCCTCGCCCGCTCAGCCCTTGCTCACCGCCGACAGGATCTCCGGCAGCCTCGACGCGGTCTGCGGCGCCGCCAGCCGGATCCCCGCCCAGGCGATCAGCGCGCCGTACGCCGTGCCCGTCGGGAGTACCACCCACGTCCAGGCGTCCGCGCCCGAGACGTGCAGGGCGATCGTCAGGGCGATCACCGGGGCGCACAGCACCGCGCCGCCCAGCATGCCGCCGAGGATGGAGATCCAGGCGAGCCCCGCCTGGCCGGGGGCGACGTTCTTGTACCCGCTGTCCTGGGGGATCGAGTACGGGAAGCGGGCCGACGCCAGCGCGCCTGTCGCCATCATCGCGCCGAGCAGCGCGAACGACAGGCCGAGCGCGTCGGGCAGCGCCCGCCAGTCGCCGAGCAGCGCGGCCGTCCCGACCGTCACCAGGGCCGAGTACGGCAGCGTGATCAGCAGCAACGCGAAGGCCCGTGCCCGCAGTTCCAGATACGCGTCACGCGTGGAGGAGATCGTCAGGGCCACCATCCAGAACGCGGAGGTGTCCTGCCCGAACTGGTTGTACATCTGGATCCCGAGCATCCCCGCCGCGAAGCACGCGAGATAGATCGAGCCATTGCCCTGGAGCGCGTTGACCAGCGGCACGATCAGCCCGATCGCCAGCGACGTGATCCACGCCGCCTTGGTCTTGGGGTCGCGCCACACGTACAGCAGGCTGCGGCGCATCACCGTGCCCGTACGACCCTCGGGCAGCAGCCGGCCCAGCCCGGACGCCGACTCCTTGCGCGCCGGACCGGACACCGCGGCGACCGTCGAGCCGTCCGGGGCGGTCATCAGCTTCACCAGCGACCGCTGCCACCAGTACAGGAGTCCGGCCAACGCGGCCAGCGACAGCAGCAGTTGTACGGCCGCCGGCCCGTACGCGCCGTCGCTCACCGAGTCCACCGCGCCGATCGCCGACGCGGGCGGCAGCCACCGTACGACGTCCGCCACCGGGTCGAGCGCCGAGAGCCCGCCCGCCTCGTTGAGCCGCTGGATGCCGAAGTTGACGAACTGGACACCGACCGCGATCACCAGACCGCTCAGCACGGCCAGATCCCGGCCCTTGCGCGAGGTCAGCAGCCGGATGTTCGCCGCCGCCACCGCGCGTGACAGCGCCACGCACACCAGCAGCGCCAGCGGCACGACGACCACCGACACCACCACGGCGGCGGCGCCGTGCGCGACGGCGATCGAGGAGCCCAGCACCAGACAGAGCGTGAACAGCGGCCCGATACCGACGACGGACGCCGCGAGCAGCGCGCCGATCAGCGCCCGGGGCCGCAGCGGCAGCATCACCAGCCGGCTCGGGTCGAGCGTCTCGTCGCCGCTGGGGAAGAACAGCGGCAGCATCGCCCAGCCGAGGGCCACCAGCCCGGTCAGGAACACGGCGAGGGTGGCCGCGCCGTCGTTCCCGCGCAGCAGGATCAGGCCCAGGAGCTGACCGGCGGCGATGAGCAGGGCGAAGACGACGGAGACGACGTACGCGGCGGTACGGCCCGAGGACTGCCGCAGCCCGTTGCGCAGCAGCGACAGCTTCAGCCGTACGAAGACGGGCGCGAGGTCCCCGGTGCCCAGGGTCACGGCGGGCGTCGTGCCCGAACCCACGGCGCCGGCCGTCCCCACCGTCCCGGACAGGCCCGCGCTCATCGCGCGCCGCCCAGCCAGTCCAGCGACTCGCCGGTGTCCCGGCCCTGCGCGCCGACCAGTTCGAGGAACGCGCTCTGGAGCGACGGCGCGTCGCCCCGTACCTCCGCGAGCGTCCCCTGGGCGCGGATACGGCCGGCGGCCATCACCGCCACCCAGTCGCACAGCGACTCGACCAGCTCCATCACATGGCTGGAGAAGACGACGGTCGCGCCGGAGTCGGTGTAGCGCTCCAGGACACCGCGGATCGTCTGCGCCGACACCGGGTCGACGCCCTCGAACGGCTCGTCCAGGAACAGGACTTCGGGGTTGTGCAGCAGCGCCGCCGCGAGGCCGATCTTCTTCCGCATACCGGTCGAGTAGTCCACGACGAGCTTGTGCTGCGCGCCCGCCAGGTCCAGTACGTCGAGCAGCTGCGTGGCGCGTTTGTCGACCTCGTCGCCGGGCAGCCCCCGCAGCCGGCCGGTGTATCCGAGGAGTTCGCGCCCCGACAGGCGCTCGAAGAGGCGCAGCCCCTCGGGCAGTACGCCGATCCTGGCCTTGACCGCGACCGGGTCGCCCCAGACGTCGTGCCCGGCGACCTGGACGCGGCCCATGTCGGGGCGGAGCAGGCCGGTCACCATGGAGAGCGTGGTGGTCTTGCCCGCGCCGTTCGGGCCGACGAGGCCCACGAACTGGCCGGCGGGCAGATCGAGATCGATCCCGGCGACGGCGACCTGGTCGCCGAAGCGCTTCCACAGCCCTTCCACCCGGACCGCGGGGGGCGCCGCCGTACGCGCCGCCCCCTGCCCCGCCGGTGCCCGCTCCGTCTGCTCGGCCCGCTTCGCCGCTTGGTCCGGTACCTGATCCGGCATGCCGCACTGCCCTTCGGTGATCCCTTGTCGAAGTGTCGAGAGGACCCACCCTAAGACCGCGCGTCCAGGCCCTGTCAGGGCCGCTGTGCCCGCGCAGCCGCCGCGTCCCGCCCGCACGCGTACGCCAGCGGGCTGATCAGCTCCTCGACGTCCGGCAGCCAGCGGTTGGCCGGAGTCGGCCGCACGGCCCACTGCACCGCGCCGAAACCGCCGACCCGGGTGGGCGGGGCCGCCACGTAGTGCGCCTCACCGCGCGTCACCAGATCGATCGCCGGAGTCGACCAGCCCAGCTTCCTCACGAGGCCGTCCACCTTCAGCGAGCCGCCCGGCAGGACGAAGAAGAGCATCCGGCGGTCCGGGGTGCGGGTGACCGGGCCCAGCGTCATCTCCATCCGCTCCATCCGCGCGAGCGCCAGGAAGCCCGCCGACTCCGGCACGTCCAGCGCGTCGAACGTACGGCCCGTCGGCAGCAGGACCGACGAGCGCGGCTGCTTCGACCACAGCCGCCGCGCGGCGACCCCGCTGCCCGTCGCCTGCGACGCCCAGTCCGGCCGGGTGGGATGCGCCCCCGGGGCCGGGCAGTCGGCGCGCTCGCACGAGCACCTGTCCCTGCCGTCCACGGTCTCCAGCCAGGTGCCCGGGAACACGTCCCAGTGCCGCTCCTCCGCGTACCGCACGGCGCTGTCCAGCAGCAGGTCGCCCCGCTGTTTGGGGATCTGCGCGGCGTCGGTGACGCCGGTCACTCCGATGCTCTTGTCCACGAAGAACACAACTCCCGCCCGCACCTCGGGTTACGGGCGACACGGAGCGTCGCAGAGGAGCATCGGTCCTTCATGTGGGGCGCACTGATGCATGGGCGGGGGCGCGTACGAAGTTGCGGCGTGTCGATGGGTAACCACAACCGGTGACCGGGGGTTGCCATCAGGGAGCGTGAGGCGATTCACACACCTCGTTGCCAAGCGGTCGGCGTTTCCTGAAAGTTACCGAAGATTGCTGATTTCGACCATCGCACGCATTTACTGCGTTTCCGCCGGGCAGTGATCACTCAATCGATCACTGCGGCCACAGGGGGTATCCAATTGGCAGCCAGGCCTCTCGTTGCCCGTCAGCCGAACGAACGGCTGCAAACACTCATCCAGGAGGCCGGCTGTTCCAACGCCGGACTCGCCCGCCGGGTCAACATGGTCGGCACCGAGCGCGGTCTCGACCTCCGTTACGACAAGACGTCCGTGGCCCGCTGGCTGCGCGGACAGCAACCGCGCGGCCGGGCCCCGGGGATCATCGCCGAGGCGCTGGGCCGCAAGCTGGGACGTACGGTCACGATCGACGAGCTGGGGATGGCCAACGGCAAGAATCTCGCCTCCGGCATCGGTCTCCAGTTCTCGCCGACCGTCGTCGGCGCGATCGAGCAGGTCTGCGAGTTGTGGCGCAGCGACGTGGGCCGGCGTGACTTCCTGTCCGGGTCGGCGGTGGCGTCGTCGGCGCTCGTCGAGCCGAGCAGGGACTGGCTGATCACCGGCGCGGACGCGTCGGTGGCGCGCAACACCGGTGCCCGGGTGGGCGATTCGGACGTCGCGGCGGTCGTCGCGATGACGGAGGCGCTGGTGGACCTGGACCACCGCTACGGCAGCGGCCATGTCCGCCCGGTCGTCGTGCACTATCTGAACAGCGTGGTGTCGGGCCTGCTTTCGGGGTCGTACAGGGAAGCGGTCGGCCGCAGACTCTTCGCCGCCGTGGCCCGGCTCACCGAACTCGCCGGATACATGGCGGTGGACACCGGCCAGCCGGGGCTCGCCCAGCGCTACTACATCCAGGCGCTACGGCTCGCGCAGGCGTCCGGCGACCGGGGATACGGCGGCTATGTGCTGGCCGCGTCCATGAGCCATCTCGCGGCGCAGCTCGGAAACCCGCGCGAGATCGCCCAGTTGGCGCGGGCCGCGCAGGAAGGCGCGCGCGGGCAGGTCACCCCGAGGGCGCAGGCCATGTTCCTGGCCGCCGAGGCGCGCGGGCACGCGCTGCTGGGCGACGCGACCCAGTGCCACGCGGTCGCGGGGCGGGCGCTCACCGCGCTGGAGCACGCCGATCCGGAGACCGACGACGACCCGGTGTGGATCACGCACTTCGACCACGCCTATCTGTCCGACGAGTTGGCGCACTGCTACCGCGATCTGGGGCAGCCCGACGCGACGGCACGCCACGCGTCCGACTCGCTGGCGGGACATCCGGAGACCCGGGCGAGACGCCGGGCGATCGGGCTGGTCCTGCTGGCCACGGCGCAGATCCAGCAGCGCGAGGTGGAGGAGGCGTGCCGGACGGGGACCCGGGCGGCCGAGCTGCTGGGCGCGCTGCGCTCCAGCAGAGGGGCGGAGTATCTGGAGGATCTCCAGCAGCGGTTGGAGCCGTACGGCACGGAGCCCGCGGTACGGGAGTTCAGCGCGCGGCTCGAAATGCAGGCCGCGTGACACGGCTTGGCCACAACTTCTGCCGGAGGTAAGGCGTTTCGGCGGGTGTCGCGTCGTCGTGCGGTGGTCCTCCGGCCACCGCACGACGACGGCGCGGCGGCTGGTGGCACGGGGTATGGGCCCTTCCGGTTGTCCCGCGCGGTCGGCGGGTGTCTTGAACAGGCGGTCCGTGACTGGTTCCAGGCGCGTGGCAGGGGCGTCGATTCACCCGGTAGCGTGAGCTGACGATTCCGTAGGTCCACACTAGGAGTCCCGGTGACGCAAAGCGGACAAAGGGACGAGCCGCAGTCGCCTGCCGCTCGGCCCGCGCACGAAGGCATCGTGCTGCCCGCCGACGGTGGTCCCCCCGTGATGCCCGGCGCCCAGGCACCGGTTCCGGCCGAGCCGGCCGGCCCGGCGGGCGGGCAGCCGTGGGGTCAGCCCTGGGGGCCGGGGGCGCCACAGCCGCAGGCGGAGCCTGAGCCGCCCCGGCAGGACGCGGGTGGCTACGGGTCGTACGGAGGCGGAGGCGGCGGCTACGGATACCCGCAAGAGCCGCAGCAGCCCCAACCGCCCCAGCAGCAGTACCAGGACCCTCAGCAGCAGCAGTACCAGCCGTCGTACCAGCCGCAGCCGCAGCCGCAGCCGCAGCCGCTGCCGCCCGCGCAGCAGCAGGACGGGACGTACGGCGGGCAGCCGCTGCCGGCCGAGATGCCGCCGCTGCCTCCCGGCGGCAGCGCGGACGCGACGCAGTTCATACCGCCGGTGCCCCCGGCCGGTGCCGCGGACGCCACCCAGTTCATACCCCCGGTGCCCCCGGCCGGTGCCGCCGACGCCACCCAGTTCATACCGCCGGTCCCGCAGTACCAGCAGGGCCAGAACCCCGGCGGGCTGCCGCCCGAGCGCCCCGCCGACTCCACCCAGTACCTCGGCGGCGCCCAGCCGCCCGCGCCCCCGCAGGGCGCCTCGGACGCCACGCAGTTCATCGCGCCCGTCCCGGCCCAGCCCCCGGGCGCGCCGTTCGACATCCGGCCCGGCGCCCCCGGCGAACGCCAGCCGCCCGCCGAGTTCGACAGCCTCTTCCGTACGACGGGGCCCGACGAGACCCAGCAGATGCCGCACTTCGACCCCGGCGCGGGCCCGGGTCCCGGTGCGGGGCCGGTCCGGGGCAGGGGCGCGCCGCAGGGCCACGGACAACGGGGGCACGGCCAGCAGCAGCCCCCGCACGCCCAGCCCGCCTACGCACAGCCGCAGGAGCCCTCGGGTCCGCAGGGCCGGGCCGCCGGGCGCCGCAAGTCCTCCCCGGTCCCGCTGATCGCCGCCGTCGTGGTCGGCTGCGCCGTCCTCGGACTGGGCGCGGGCTGGCTGATGAGCGGCGACGACTCGAAGAAGCAGGACAAGAACCAGACCGTGTCGTCGCAGTCCTCGCCCTCGGCGTCGGGCGACGACCAGGCCCCGGCCGACCCCGCCAAGCTCCAGGCCGAGGAGCTGGACAAGCTCCTCGCCGAGAGCAACAACAGCCGGGCGGCGGTGATCAGCGCGGTGGAGTCCATCAAGACCTGCCAGAACCTGGACAAGGCCGTCTCCGACCTCCAGGGCGCCGCCGACCAGCGCCGCGACCTGGTCACCCGGCTTGAGGAGATCAAGCTCGACAAGCTGCCGCGGCACGGTGAGCTGTCGGCCTCGCTGACGAAGGCGTGGCAGGCGTCCGCGTCGGCGGACGACCACTACGCGACGTGGGCGGGCGAGGCCAAGACGAAGAAGGGCTGCAAGGGCGGCAAGGCCCGCACGACGAAGGCGGCCCAGGAGGGCAACCACGCGAGCGGCGAGGCGACGGGCGCGAAGCAGAAGGCGTCGGGCCTGTGGAACGGCATCGCGGCCAAGTACGGCCTGACGGAGCGCGTCCCGACGGAGCTGTGAGCCCGCCCCCGGCCGCGCCGCCACGTACGGCGGTCGCGGCCGGGGCGGTGCGGCTCACCGGGCACCCGGGCCGTCGACGGCGCTACGCGCTGCGCCCCGCGTCGCTCAGGGTGCCGCGGACGTCCACGAAGCCGTCCTTCAGGGCCACCAGTTCGCCGTCGCGCACCACCTGGAACGTCACCTCGCTGTTCACGATGCGCGGGTAGCCGGGGGAGCCCAGCATGTCCTCGTAGCGCCAGCGGAGTGTGGGGGTGAGGCCGCCGGTCTCGACCTTCGCGCCCTTGTCCAGCGCGTGGGAGAGCGTGCCCGACGAGACCTTGTCCCGGTCGATCGACTCGATGACCGACTTGAGCGCCGTGTACGCGATCCAGGTGGTCTGTACGCCGGGGTCCGCCGGGTCGATGCTCGTGTCGTCGAACGCGTGCTTCTGGATCACGTCGCGCATCGGCCGCCACGCCGGGTCCTTCGCCTGCGGGTACCAGCCGGTGACGTACGCCCCCTCGAAGACGCCCTTCGAGCCGCCCGTCCGGTCCACCAGCGGCTGGCCGACGCTGCCGAGGACCGAGGAGATGCGGACGTCCTCGCCGCTGCCGGTGTCGGGCAGCCGGCGGTAGGAGTCGAAGAACGTCTCCGTACGGTCGCCGAGCACCGCCGTGACACAGCCGTCCTGGGCGGTGGCCGCGTTCTCGCGGGCCCGCTCCGCCGACGCGGTGTAGTCGGTGGCGTCCTCGGCGGCCCGGATGTCCGTCGCCTTCCCCGGGGTGTCGTCGCCGTCGGTCTTGCCCTTGCTGAGCCCGGAGTTGAGCAGTTCCGGCATCGCGTCGCCGGTGATCGTGTCGGGCCGCACGATGGAGACCGGGCCGCACTGTCCGCCGAGCTGCATGCCGTTGCCGGCCAGGAGCGCCGCCTGGCCGCCGTTGACCGGGTACGAGACGAAGCTGGAGAACTCGCGCTCGGCCACCCCGTAGCCCCCGAGATACGGGATCCCGGCCGCCTCCAGCGGTGCCATGAAGGCGTTGCCGTGCTGGCTGTACGAGCCGACGACGGCCGTGACGTTCTTGTCGGCGGCCAGCCGCGCGCAGTCGGCCGCGCCGGACGAGGTGTTGCGCTCGTTGCAGGTCAGCACGCGCAGCTCGTGGCCGTCGATGCCGCCCGCCGCGTTGACCCAGCGCGCGAACGCCTTGGCCATGGCCGGCATCCCCGGCATGTTCGTCGCGGCGGTACCCTCAGGTGCCCATGTCATGACCGTGACAGGTTCCCTGGAGCCCCCCGGGCCTCCAGGGAGCACGCCACATCCGCCGACCAGCGACGCTCCGGCCGCCACTGTGCACAAGACGCGGACCGCCGAAATCCGGCGGAAGGGGCGAGAGGAGGAGGAGCGCTGCTGCCTACCGGTCATACCTCCGCACACTTCCGGCCCGCGGGTAACTGCCAGGTGGAGGTTGTTCAACCGCACATGGCGACGAGGTGAATTGCGGGGGGCCAGACGTTCGCCTGACGGCGGACCGTACGATCGACTGCTGTGCAGCAAGGTTCGGATAACTCTTCCCGTCGCGGCCGTCGCTCCTCCACCATGGGCGACATGCCGCTCAATGACATTCCCTGGTGGCGCTGGCGCAGCAACGTGCGCTCGGCGCTGCACATGCTTTCCGATCCCGTCTTCCACCAGGAGTACTGGCTGGCCGGCCTCGAAGGGTACGGCGACGTCACCGACGCCGTGTACCGGCTGGTCGAGGACACCTGGCTGGACAACTGGTCGGCCGAGAAATACGTCGGGACGATCTTCCGCGACTCCGGCGAGGCCGCGCTGGTCGACGTCGCCGTCCTGCGGGTGCTGCGGATCATGCACCAGGTGGGGCCGGACGCCCCGATCTCGGTGTATCTGGAGCACCACGGCTGGCCGGAGGCGGTACGGGCGGCGCGCGAGGCGCACGTCAGGCTGGCCGTCAACGACGGCGAGGACCCGGACACGGTGCCGCGTTCGCTGGACGTGCTGCGGATCCTGACGCGGTCCGCCTGACGTACGCGCCGGGTCCGGGGCCCGCCGTCCGTCCGGCGATCACCTGCGGCCCGTGGGACCCGTGTGGGATCCTCTGGGGTCATGAGTGCCCCGAAGCAGCCCGCCGCCCAGGCCGACCGGCCCGCCCTGTCCGACCAGTACG
The DNA here is from genome assembly GCF_001723055.1 of Streptomyces niveus. Lineage (GTDB taxonomy): Bacteria > Actinomycetota > Actinomycetes > Streptomycetales > Streptomycetaceae > Streptomyces > Streptomyces niveus. The sequence goes on along the minus strand of NZ_MDCR01000035.1, from coordinate 8,295 downwards.
TCCTGACGCTCTCCTGCCCGGACAAACAGGGCATCGTGCACGCCGTGTCCAGCTTCCTCTTCATGACCGGGTGCAACATCGAGGACAGCCAGCAGTTCGGCGACCGCGACACCGGCCTGTTCTTCATGCGGGTCCACTTCTCGGCCGACGAGCCGGTGACCCTGGAGAAGCTGCGCGCGAGCTTCGCCGCCGTGGGGGACTCATTCCGGATGGACTGGGAGCTGCACCAGGCCGGGGACCGGATGCGGATCGTCCTGATGGTCAGCAGGTTCGGCCACTGCCTGAACGACCTGCTCTTCCGCTCGCGTACCGGCGCTCTCCCCGTGGACATCGCCGCCGTCGTGTCCAACCACACCGACTTCGCCGAGCTGGTCGCCTCGTACGACATCCCCTTCCACCACATCCCGGTCACCAAGGACACCAAGGACGCGGCCGAGGCGGAGCTGCTGGAGCTGGTACGCGCCGAGGACGTCGAACTGGTCGTGCTGGCCCGCTACATGCAGGTCATCTCCGACGATCTGTGCAAGCAGCTGAACGGCCGGATCATCAACATCCACCACTCCTTCCTGCCGAGCTTCAAGGGCGCGAAGCCGTACCACCAGGCGCACGCGCGGGGCGTGAAGCTGATCGGCGCGACCGCGCACTACGTGACGGCGGAGCTGGACGAGGGCCCGATCATCGAGCAGGAGGTCGAGCGCGTCGGCCACGAGGTCACCCCTGAGCAACTGGTGGCGATCGGCCGCGACGTGGAGTGCCAGGCGCTGGCCCGCGCGGTCAAGTGGCATGCCGAGCACCGGATCCTGCTCAACGGCCGGCGTACGGTGATCTTCGCCTAGGGCGGGTCCAGGGCGGGTTCGGGCGGTCTTGATCCGGCTGACAGGAATCTGCGGTTTCCTTGCGCGACGCCAGCGCGTCATTCAGGCTTCCGCGTGTACAGCAACCGCTTACTGCCAACACAGGGGAGATCAGGATGCGCAAGCGTGCAGCACTGGTGAGTGTGGGAATCGCCGTTCTGGCGATCGGCGGGATCAACGCCCCCGCCCAGGCGGCTCCGGGAACGTCCGTCAGCGTCGGTGCCCAGTCGGAGGCGGGCTGGGTCTACATCGGCTCGTACTCCAGCCGGTCGTACTGTATCGACGCCGGACAGCAGTACGTCCGCGAAGGGTTCAGCAACTACCGCTGCGACCCGGCCCCGGGCGGCACCGGTTACTACTACCTGTACGTCAGCTAGGCACCATCGCGTGATCGTCAGGCCGCCCTCAAGTGCCGTCATCCGTACGGCGCTTGGGGGCGTCGCCCATTCCGAGCCGGTTCAGAGCCGGTTCAGAGCCGGCTCAGCGAGGCCGCCGCGAACAGCACGTCCCGGATCGCGTCGCGGTCGCCGTCCTGACCGGCGGCCGCCTCGTCCGGCGAGATGTGCCCCGCCACCAGCTGGCAGAACTCCACGTCGTCCAGAGCCACTTGGGCCACCGAGCGCTCGGCGGAGCCGACCGCGGCCGGTGAGTCCAGCGCGATGTACCAGTCACCGCCGCCCGCGCCCTCGACCTCCAGATGCAGTGACCGGCCTGGCGAACCCGGCACGACCAACTGCTGGGCGGGCGACGCCAGGCCCGCGCGGCGGCGGGCCGCGAGGGTGGACGGGATCAGCTGCGTGGCGAGGTTGATCATCGCGTGCAGATGCGGACCGCTCGGCGCCGGATAGGGATAGACGACCGCGTTCGCGATGTCCCAGCCGTGGATCCAGCACTCGAAGGCCCGGTCGATCATCGCGTCACGCAACGGCAGGGCGAACTCGCCGTACGACACGGAGAGTTCGGCCACCCCGCGCCCCGCGAAGGACACCGTCCTTATCAGCGTATGGCTCTGGTCCCGCCACGGCTCGTGGATCGTACGGGTGGGCGGCGAGTGCGCCGCACGCCACAACGCCTCGGTCCGGTCGGTCGGCGACTGCGGCGCCGACGCGCCCAGCGGATCGTCCAGCCCCAGAGCCGACGCCACCAGCCCGTCCACGGTCATCAGATGCCCGATGACCCCGGCGACCGTGGCCCTGCGCGTAGCGGTCTCCTCCTTCTCGAACCACTTGAGCTGGAGCGGCGCGTGCCACTCCGCGTCGCCGATGTCACGCAGCAGCGCGTCGAGCCGGGCGGTCTCCGCGTCGTACGGGGTGGCCCACACCGGCACCGGGATACGGGCGGCCCGCCGGTCGAGGCAGTTCTCCAGCACCCGCGAACGGAGCAGCGGAGGGAGATCCAGATTGCGGTCGGCCTGCAACAGGCCCACGGCGTCGCGCAGTTTGAGCGCCTCGTCGGCACACGGCGCGCACTCGGTGAGGTGGTCCTCGACGTGCGTCGTCTCCTCGGGCGAGCAGGCGGCCAGTGCCCAGGCGCCGAGCAGCGACTTCAGTACGGAGTGCGAGGGCGGCGGCCCGGCGGGTTCCGGGGCGGGCGCCCTCATGTGCGGCTCCTCGGCCGGATCGGGCGGATCGGCCGGATCGGGCGGATGGGCCGGCTCGTGGGCCGTGCCGGGGGCCGTGTCACCCGTAACGCCGTCGGTGACCGCCCAGGCGGCGTCCCCGGTGACTCCGTCCGGCTCCGGGACCGTCGCCTCGTCGGCCGTGCCGGCGTCGCCGTGCTGCTCATCCCGTTCATCGGGTTCATCCGGCTCTTCCCGTTCGCGGCTCTCCCGCGCCGCCTGAGCGGCGCGCGCGGCGCCCTCCAGGGCCCGGCGCAGTACGTCGGCCGCGGGCGGTTCCAGGTCGTCCGCGGCGGCGCGCTGGCCGGGTATGCGCGGGATGCCGCGCACCCCGTCGGGCTCGTCCGGGTCGCGCCGGCCGCCGTCGCGACCGCCGTCGAACGGCCCGGTCACAGCGACCGTCCGGTGCCGGGCGGCGAGGAGCCCTCCAGGGGCCGGGTGTTCGCCGACGAGAGCAGTTGCAGGCCGAGCCGCAGCCGCCGGCGTGCCTCGTCCTCGGTGACCCCGAGGTCGGCGGCGGTCTGCCGGTAGTCACGGCGCTGGAAGTACGCCAGGTCCAGCGCGGCGCGCAGGGGCGCGGGCATGGAGGTGACGATGTAGTCGGCGCGCGCCGCGGCGGACGCCTCGCGGATCTTCTGTTCCAGCTCCTCCGCGTCGCCTCCGCCGCTGGCCTGGTGGGCGGCCGTCTCCAGCTGCCGCAGCCGGTTCACGGCGTGCAGCCGGGCGAGCTTGGCGATCCAGGACCGCATCGAGCCCTGCCTGGGGTCGAAGACGTCCGGGTTCTCCCAGACGTAGCCGAAGACCTCGCGGGTGATCCGGTCGGCGGCCTCGCTGTCGTCGAGCACCCGGTGCGCGAGGCTGTGCACGAGCGAGGCGAAGCGGTCGTACAGCTCGCCGAGCGCGGCTGCCTCACCCCGCGCGAGCCGCTGCTGCATCCTGCGGTCCCAGCGGGGCGGTGTGTCCTTCGCCATGAGACCCCCAGCCCTGTGACTGCTCCGTGACCTGACCCCGCCGCTTCGAATGTACTGGCCAGTGTCAACGAAGTGCGCCCCTTTGCGTCAAGTGCGCCCCTCGACCCCCTCCGAGCTGATAAGGAATTTCCCCGGTTCCCTGCCGTTGTGTTTCATGACGGGTCAGAGGGGCAGCCGCGATGCAGAGGGACGATCTCCGGTGAAGGTCCGGAATCCGGAACTCCGCCCAAGGGTCTCCGGTTCGGTACGAGGGAAGGTCCAGGCGTGACGCTCAAGGTGGACAAGGACGAGCACGGTCTGTGGACGGTGCTGCGCATCACCGGAGAACTGGACATCGTGACCTCGCCCGTGGTCCGCCAGCACGTCCACGACGCGGTCGCCGCCGGCCGCCGTGAGCTGGTGCTCGACCTGTCGGACGTGTTCTTCTGCGACTCCAGCGGCGTCGGCGTCCTGATCGCGTCCCGCAAGCTGATGCGCTCCTGCCAGGGCCGCCTCCATCTCATCCTGCCCGCCCACGGCGCGGAGGAGGGCTCACACGTCAACCGCGTCCTCGCGGCGCTCGGTGTGCGTCGGCTCTTCGAGGTGTACTCGGACGTCTCCGACGCCGTCGACGAGGCCGCGCAGCCCCTCTCCGCCTAGGCGGGCGCCGGGCGAGCGCGGGGCGCGCGCCGGGTGAGCGCCGGGCAGGGACCGCACCGGGTCGTGTCCACCGGACAGACGTGAAGCCTTCACACGGTGGGCCCCCGGCGTCGTACGCTCCCCTTCATGGACAGCGCAGAGTACGAGGGCAAGATCGCCTCCCGATTCGCCGCCTTCGACCAGGACGGCAACGGCTACATCGACCGCGAGGACTTCAGCGGAGCGGCAGCGGCACTGCTCGCGGAGTTCGGCGTCACCGCACGATCCGACAAGGGACAGGCCCTCTACAACGGGGCCGAGGCCTTCTGGCAGGGCATGGCCGGTATCGCGGACGTCGACGGTGACCAGCGGGTCACCCGCCAGGAATTCATCACCGGCGCCGCGAAGAGGCTGCGCGACAGCCCCAAGCGTTTCGCCGAGATCGCCCGGCCCTTCCTGCACGCGGTGATCGCCATCGCGGACGAGGACGGCGACGGTGTGACCCCGGCGGCGGCTGAGCGCGTGCTGCTGGTGCTGGGCACGGAGCCGGCCGTGGCGGCGCAGGCCGCCCGGGGACTGGACGGGGACGGTGACGGCCGGATCACCGAGGAGGAGATCCTGGCGGCGTTCGCCTCGTACTACGTGACGCCTGAACCGTAGACCGGGAGCGATACCGGAGCCGTACCCGAACCCGTCCGCATAGCGTGACTGTGCGTGACAGATTGGCGTTTCGCGCATGTCGATACCGGGTTGTGTCCTTCGCGCGACCCGTCACGGGCCGGAGTCGGCGGCGGGCTCCGGTACGCTCGCTCGGGTGCGAGTGGTGGTGAGGCGCGAGGGATCCGGTGTGGCCTGTACGGCGACGCCGGACCAGGGAATGCCTGCCAGTAGCACCGTTCGAAGGCGCTCGAAGCGTCCTTGTTCGACTCCCCGCAGAGCGCGTCGCACAGTATGCCTCACGCGTACTCCTTCGCGTTGGAATATGCCCGAAGCGCTTGTTGCGGTGACTGTACGTCAACCATGCTGTCCCACAAGGGAATCACGTTCTGTGACCTTGTCGTGGACCTTGTCGAGGCGCGAGGCGATGTGCCCGCCGGTTCGGATGGTGTGAGCGGTGCAGGTTCTTCAAATGCAGTTGGAGGTCGGGGCCGACCCGGCGGAGGTCGGGCGGGCCCGTCGATGGGCGCGGTCGCGGCTCATCGGCTCCGGAATGAACGACGACGAGCCACTGGCGGAGACGCTGATCCTGCTGATCTCGGAGCTGGTCACCAACGCCGTGGTGCACACCGGCTGTCCGGCCGTGCTGCGGATGCTGTTCGGTTCGGGGGCCGCCGAGGCCGGGACCGTACGGGTCGAGGTCGCCGACACCAGCGCGCGACCGCCCTGTCCGCGCCACGCGCAGGGCGAGGACACCAACGGTCGGGGCCTGGAACTGGTCGACGGGCTCGCCGACCGGTGGGGCTGGCAGCCGGAGGGCTCGGGCAAGCGGATCTGGTGCGAGGTGGACCGGTGCGAGCCGGGCGAGGGCGCGGAGCGGCCGATGACGGCGCCGGCCTCGGAGCGGCACGACGGACGCGAGGGCCGCGACGACGGCCCCGGACGGTACGTCGTGGTCGCCGACGACTCGTCGAAGGCCGTCACACAGTCCTGAGGGCCGGCGCCGCCTTCGCGGGGAGCGCGCGGAACGTCCGCCGGTAGACCGTCGGCGAGACCCCGAGCGCCGCCTGGAGATGCTGGCGCATGGACTGCGCCGTACCGAACCCCGCGTTGCGCGCGATCCGGTCGACGGAGAGATCCGTCGCCTCCAGCAGATGGCGCGCCCGCTCGACCCGCTGCTGGACCAGCCACTGTCCCGGGCTGATCCCGGCCTCCTCGCGGAAGCGGCGCGTGAACGTCCGTACGGACATCGACTCCTGTTCCGCCATGTCCCGCAGCTGGATCGGCTCGTGCAGCCGCGCGAGCGCCCACGCCCTCGCCGTGGTGGTCGTCGCCAACTGGGCGTCGGGGACCGGACGTTGGATGTACTGGGCCTGGCCGCCGTCCCGGTGCGGCGGGACGACCGTACGCCGCGCGACATCGTTGGCGATCGCCGTACCGTGGTCGCGGCGCACGATGTGCAGACAGAGATCGATCCCGGCGGCGACCCCGGCCGAGGTCAGGACGTCGCCGTCGTCGATGAAGAGCACATCCGCGTCGACCTTGATCCGCGGGAAGGTCCGCTGGAAGTGCGCGGCCGACGACCAGTGGGTGGAGGCGGGCCGGCCGTCGAGGAATCCGGCGGCGGCCAGCACGTACCCGCCGGTGCAGATGGAGACGAGCCGGGTGCCGGGGCGCAGCAGGGCGAGGGCGGCGGCGAGTTCGTCGGTGAGCCTGCCCTCCTCGTACACCGGACCGAGTTCGTACGAGGCGGGGATCAGGATCGTGTCGGCGGTGGCGAGGGCCTCGGGGCCGTTCTCCACCAGGATGTCGAAGTCCGCGTCGGTACGGACCGGGCCCGGCGGGCGGATCGAGCAGGTGACCACGTCGTACAGCCGGGCGCCCTCGGGGCTTCTGGCGCGGCCGAAGATCCGCTGGGGGATGCCCAGTTCGAAGGGGAGGACCCCGTCGAGCGCGAGGACCACGACCCGGTGGCGCGGCGGCGGCTCGGCGCTGCCCGCCGGTGTCGTTTCTGGCATCGTCCCGCCCTCCTGTCGGTAGGTCTGGGTGTCCGTCCGGTGTCCGTCATACGGAAACCCCTGGTGGTCCAGACCAGTTCTTGGTATCTGTCGACTCTGTGACTGCCAAGCGTTCGACGGACCCCGACATTCCCGGCCCGGCCGGGACCCCTCTCTGGAATCGTGACTTCCGGCTCTTCTTCCTCGCCAGGACCGTCGCGCGCTTTGGCGACGGCATGGTGCCCGTCGCGCTCGCCGCCGGGCTGCTCGACGCGGGGCACGGCGCCTCGTCCGTGAGCTTCGCGCTCGGCGCGTGGATGGTCTGCTTCGCCGGGTTCGTGCTCTTCGGCGGTGTGCTCGCCGACCGGTTCACCCCGCGCCGGATGATGGTCCTCGCCGATGTGATGCGGCTGCTCGGCACGGCCGGCCTCGTCGCCGTCTTCGCCGGGGGAGCGCCGCCGCTCTGGCTCGTGTACGCGCTGAGCGCCGTCAACGGGCTCGGCGCCGCCCTCTTCCAGCCGGGCGTGGCCAGCATGCTGCCCATCCTCTCGCCCGACGTACAGCGCGGCAACGCGGTGCTGCGGGTCGCCGAGTCCCTGGCCACGATGGCGGGCCCGGCGGCGGCCGGCGCGCTCGCCGGGTTCGGCGGGCCCGGCACGATCTTCGCGGTCAATGCCGCGACGTTCGGGGTCAGCGGGATCTGTCTGTTCCTGGTCCGGATGCCGACCATGAAGCCGGTGCGCGGCGACTCGATGCTCACCGAACTGATCGGCGGCTGGCGCGAGTTCCGGGCCCGGTCCTGGCTGTGGGGCGTGATCGCGGTCTGGTCGGTGTACGGCGTCACCGTGCTCGGCCCGATCGTCCCGCTGGAGGCAGTGGTGGTCACCGACCGGCACAGCTCCGCCATGTTCGGTCTGATGATGACCGTCCAGGGGGCCGGCAACGTCGCGGGCGGGCTGCTCGCGCTGCGGGTGCGCCCGGTCAGACCGCTGTTCGCGGGGACGGTCGCGCTGTTCGGCGTCGTCGCGAACCTGCTGGTGCTCGCGTACGACGTCCCGCTCCCGCTGCTCGCCGCCGGATTCTTCGTGGGCGGGGTGAGCCTGGCGTTCTGGCTGGTCATGTGGTCCACGACGGTCCAGACGATGATCCCGCCCGAGGCGCTGAACCGGCTGCACGCCTACGACGTGGCGGGCTCCCTGATCATGCTCGCCGTCGGCCGCGCACTGGCGGGCCCGGTGGTGGAGGCGGTCGGGATGCGCGAGGTGCTGGTGGGCGGGGCGGTGGTGAACGTACTGGTGTGCGCGGCGCTGTTCGCTGCGCGGCCGATCCGCGAGCTGCGCCGGGTGGTCCGCCCCCCGACTCCCGCCGGGCCGCCCGGCGCCCCGGCGGTGACCGGCGTCGAACCGGCACCGGCAACGGCACCGGCACCGGCGGCGACGGACGACGAAGCGGCTCCGGCCGAACCCGGCAGCGTTTGGCCCGATCCTAGTGACCGCTGACCTTCGGGCCACTCGTGCGCCGTACCCGTGCCACGGATGCTTCTTGACGTGACACAGACAGCCGAGACTCCCACCGGTCCT
>NZ_MDCR01000349.1 GCF_001723055.1 Streptomyces niveus | reverse complement strand
CTCCCGGTCCACGCCGACGGTCACGAACTGGGAGAGGCGCATGTCCTCCTCCACGACACCCAGCGCTCCGTACTCGGCGTCGACCAGCACCACCGCCGCCTCCACGATGCGCCGCAGCACCTGCGGCAGGTCCAGCCCCCGTCCGACCGAGAGCACGGCCTGGAGCAGGCTCCGCACCGATTCGGGATTGCCGTCCTGTACGGCGCCGAGCTGGGCCCGCAGCTCTTCGGGCAGGACGCCTTCCCGTTCCGGTACGCCGTCGCCGTACCTGCCCGGGTCGTCGGCCACGAGTCCTCCGTCGGGGCAGTGCTGCCGTCGGGCCTCTTCGAGCCCTGTTTCTCACGGTAGCGACTGCTTTCGACGCCGCATCCCGAAGCGCCGTCTCGCAGGTGCGGATCGCCGCCCACGGGAGACGAACGGTGTCAGGCGGCCGGGGGTGGAGAGGACGGCTGCCGATTCCGGCGCGGGTTGGTCCGACGGCCGGTGACTTCGGCCGGGGTGACGACGATCCACAGCGCGCTCCGGATCACGGCCCGCCTTCCTGAGGCCGGGCGGCAGATCGGCTGTCCCGCCGACCAGCTCCGTGACCGTGGTCTCCAGTGCGTCGGCCAAGCGCAGCAGGAACCTGGTCCTCGGCGCCGCCGCTGACTCCTCCAGGTACTGGATGTAGCCGGGGGCCGAGCCCGATCGCACCGCCACGTCTTCACGCGTCAGCCTCAGTTCCTGGCCGCTACCCGGCGGCCCAGATCGGACCGATGCGCGGCGGGGGCGTCGGGCCGGAAGCCCTGGTCCGGGTCACTGCCGGTCATCGCGGTCGCCCCCTCATGCTCCCGCCCTCTCCAGGACGACCTTCAGCGCGCCGCTCTCGGCCGCGGCCGAGAAGACTCCGTAAGCCTCTTCCATCCGGTCGAGGCCGAAGGTGTGTGTGACCAGGGAGCTGGTGGGAAGCCGTCCGGTGGCCAGCATTCCCAGCAGCATCGGGGTCGAGGAGGTGTCCACCAAGCCGGTGGTGATCGTCACGTCCTTGATCCACAGGTCCTCCAGATGCAGCACCGCCGGTTTGCCGTGGACGCCGATGTTCGCGACGTGCCCGCCAGCGCGCACCGTACGGGTGCACAGCTCGAAGCTCTCCGGGACCCCGACCGCTTCGATCGCCACATCCGCGCCGGTTCCGTCGGTGAGGTCGCTCACCAAGCGGGCGGGATCCTCCGCCCCGTTCGCCACCGCGTCGGCACCGAACCGCCGCGCGGCCTCCAGCCGCGCCGGAGAAAGGTCGACCGCGATGATCCGGCCGGGACTGAACAGTTGTGCCGACGTGATCGCGGCCAGTCCGATCGGACCCGCTCCGACCACCAGCACCGTGTCGCCGGGGCGGACCCGGCCGTTGAGGACGCCCACTTCGTACGCGGTGGGGAAGATGTCGGCGAGCAGCACGGCATCCTGGTTGCTCACGGCGCTGGACAGGGGGTGGACGGACATGTCCGCGTAGGGCACGCGTACGTACTCCGCCTGCGTTCCGTCGATCAGGTGCCCGAGCACCCAGCCACCGCCGCCCAGGCACTGGCCGTAGCGGGCCTCACGGCAGAAACGACAGCGCCCGCAGGCCGTGATGCAGGAAACCAGGACCCGGTCCCCCGGGCGCACGGTGCGCACGTCCGCGCCGGTCTCGACCACCTCGCCGACCGCCTCGTGCCCGAGGACCGTGCCCGGGGCGACTTCCGGGACGTTCCCCTTGAGGATGTGCAGGTCGGTGCCGCAGATCGTGACGGCGTCGACGCGGACCACCACGTCCCCGGCGTCCCTGAGCGCGGGGTCGGGGACCTCGTCCCACGACGACTCTCCGGGCCCGTGGAAGACGAGCGCCTTCATGACGTACCCCTTTCCTGGGTGTGTGGGAACCGGGACGTGCCGAATCCCTGTCCGGTATCGCGAAATGACGTGTCAACCGTGCGGGACGATCGCCACCGGGCACGGTGTGTGATGTACGGCAGCCGCAAGAACGTTGCCCACCGGGGGCGATACCCTCGGCCCCTTCTGGCGACGGCCGACGACGAGCAGGGCGGCGCCCACCGCGCCCCGTATCACCGCCTTGGCCGGGCTCTCCGCCCACACGGTGTCGACCACCCGCACGTCGGGGAACTTCTCCCGCCAGGGACGGAGCATGGCGGCCAGTTCGCGTTGAGCGTGGCCGATGACCTCGCCGCGAAGGTACGGATCGGCCACAGTGCCGCCACGCGTGTACGCGGCGGCCGGCAGGTTTCTGGCGTGCACCGCGCGCAGCGTGACACCACTGCGGGCCGCGCCGGTGAAGGCGAACTCCAGCAGCTCGTCGCACGGACCCCGCAGGCTCAGGGCCACCGTCAGGTCTCCCTCGTCGTCGGCCGGCGCGGGGTCCTCACGAGCCCGTACGAACACGGTCGGAGCCTGCGCCCGCGCCATGACGTGCAGACCGATGTCGCCGAGGAAGTAGCTGGCCATGGGCGCCATGTCCCGCGAGCCGAGTACCAGCAGCTCCGACTCCGCCGCCGCCGACAGCAGCGCGTCCACCGGATCCTCGGCC
>NZ_MDCR01000348.1 GCF_001723055.1 Streptomyces niveus | reverse complement strand
TGCACGGTACGCACCGGGCCGTCGGCATGCTCGTCGGCAAGCCGCAGTTTCCCGCGGCGGGCCTCGCGGCCCGGTTCGGGGAGGCGGCCGATCCCCGGGCCCGCGCACTGGCCGTACGCCACGCGGAGGCGACGCCCGCGCTCCTGGAACGGCTGAGCCGCGATCCCGATGCCGACGTACGGGCGGCGGTCGCCCGGGACGCGCGGCTGCCGGTGGCGCGCGTGGTGGAGTTGCTGGCGGATCCGGACGTGGCGTCGGCCGCCGCGGGCAATCCGGCGCTGCCGGTCGCGGAGATGACGGCGCTGCTGGACGCGGCGGGCGTGCCGGAGTGAGCGGGCGGCGCTGCCGTCAGCCGGTCAGCGCCAGCAGTCCGCGCGCCAACTCCCTTGCCGCCAGGTCGGGGTGGGGCGTCCCGTCACACAGGGGGCTGGAGACCACACGGCGCGGGGAGAAGGCGATGTGCTCCACGGCGGTACGGGCCGCCACCGGGAGCAGGCGCATCGCCGTCAGCGCGCGCAGCGCGCCGAGGTGCGGCTGGTGACCGTAGTAGGGACGGTCCGCATGGCTGCGGCGGGCGAGTTGGGCCGCGACGACCGGTGCCGTGTCGTGGGTACGGCCGGTGACACGCCAGATCGCGGCGGCGGCGTCCGCGCGGCTCTCCAGGCCCGGTGCCTTCAGCCGCTCCTCCACCAAGGGCAGCAACTGGGCGGCGCGGGGGCCGAGTTCGGCCGCCACCTCGACGGCCGCCGTTCGCCGCGCCAGGGCGTCCGGCAGTGCCTGGACGACCTCCAGCGCGGGACGCTCCTCGCCGGTGACCCGTGCCAGGGCCAGCGCCGCCGCCAGATCACCGGCTTCGGCCCGTACGCGCAGGGCCCGAGCCGCGCCCGGCCCGGCCGCGGGACCGAGCGCGGCCAGCACTCCGGCCGACGCGGGCAGCAGCCGGACGAGCTCGTCCACGCGTCCGGCCGCGAGCGCGGGGAAGTCCCGTAGCGCGTCGACCCATTCGGTACGCGGACGGTCCGCGATCCGGCGTACGACCGGCTCGGCCGCGGCGCCGAACACCTCCACCGTGACCGTGACGACTGCGCCGGGCGAGCTGACCGGGGTCAGTCGCAACGTGGCGGATTCCTCGGGCAGTTCGTCCATCAGGCGCAGTACGAGGGCGATCGCACCGGGCACACGCAGCCGTACCGCGACGAGCGTCGCCGCCACCCGTACCGACGGGTCGTCGGAGGCGAGATGGGACGCCAGCCACGGCGCGGGCCCACCGCCCGCGAGGGCGGCGGCGACCGTGGCCACCCGGCACAGGTCGGGGGCGTCCACGGCAGCCGCCGCGAGCCACGGCAGGACGTCGCTCTCCCGGTCGCGCCAGACCTCGGTCAGCTCCCAGGCCAGCGGCAGGCCCCGCGTCACCGCGCGCAGTGCGGCGTCCGGGTCGTCCATCAGCCTGTCCATGAGCGGCCGGTAGGAGTCGGGCCAGGGGTGGTGGGTCTCGTCGGTGGGCGCCGCCCGGTGCGCGTCGAGCGCCGCTTCCACCAGGTCGGGCGGCAGCGGCAGCGGGGCCGTACGCAGCAGGTCCGTCGCGGCCGCCCTGCGTACCGGCGGCTCCGGCGCCGACAGGAGCGCGCGGGCGCGCGCGGCGCCGGTCTCGGGCGAGACGTCGAGCAGGCCGAGCGCGGTGACGAGATCGGCCCGTACCTCGGCGTCGCGTTCCTCCGCCAGCCGGGCCCGAAGCAGCGGGAGCAGCGGCAGCGAGGCGTCCTCGCAGACGGCGACCGTCCACACCATCGCCCGCCGTACGGCGGGGTCCTCGTCCGCCGCCAGCCCCAGCAGGGAAGGCAGCGCCACGGCCACCGCCCTGCGCACCTCCCGGTACTCGGGGCCCGACCCTTCGGCCGCCCCGTGCAGCAGCCACATCAGCCGCAGCCGGTCGCCGGGCCCTTCCAGGGCGAGGCGGGCGATGAAGGGGACGGCCGCGGCGGTCGCCGGGTAGATCGACCCCTGGTGGCAGAGCGACGAGTTCAACTCGTCCAGCGCCGGGTCCCGCCGCGCCGCGTCGGGGGAACCGGCCGCGCGCAGCAGGGCGGGTATGTCGCCGGCGGGGCCGTACGCGTGCGTCAGCGCCGGCCAGTCGATGTCGTCGATCCCCTCCAGCATGGGCGTGACCCTACGACAGGGCTTTCCGTCTCGGGTGGGCCGGCCCCGCACCGGCGGTGTCCGGGGAAACCGGACGGCTGGCTGACGGCGCCGGCCTGCCGGAAGGTGGAGGCATGACAACGACACTGATCACCGGAGCGAACAAAGGACTGGGCTTCGAGACCGCGCGCCGGCTCGTCGCCGCGGGCCACACCGTCTACCTGGGCAGCCGGGACGCGAAGCGCGGGCGCGAGGCCGCCGAGCGGCTGGGCGCGCGCCCGGTCGTCCTCGATGTCACCGACGAGGCGTCCGTCGCCGCCGCGGCGAAGACCGTCGAGACGGCGGGCGACGGCCTGGACGTACTGGTCAACAACGCCGGCATCGAGCGGCGGGCGCCGGACGGCACGGTGTACACCGCGGCGCAGGAGACCGCCGACGGGATGCGGACGGTGTTCGAGACGAACGTCTTCGGCGTGGTCCGGGTCACCCACGCGTTCCTGCCGCTGCTCCGGCGCTCGGCCGCCCCGGTCGTGGTCAACGTCAGCAGCGGCCTGGGCTCGATGACCCTGATGACCGGGGCGGGCGCGGCGCAGTCTGCGTATCCCGGCGTCGCCTATCCGGCGTCCAAGACGGCGCTCAACATGATCACGGTGCAGTACGCGAAGGCGTTCCCCGACTTCCGGATCAACGCGGTGGAGCCGGGTTTCACGGCGACGGATCTGAACGCGCACACCGGCACCCAGACGGTCGAGGAAGGCGCGGAGATCATCGTCCGGATGGCCCAACTGGGCCCGGACGGCCCGACGGGCGGCTCCTTCACCGCGTCGGGCCCACAGCCCTGGTAGCCGCGGGGCCTCGGTCGCCGTAGCCGGTTCTGTCAGTGGTGTCGGGTTGGATGGCCGCCATGACCGACGCGGCGTGCGCTCCGGATCGGCCGCCTACAGCGCCGGCTCACGCGACTCCGTGAGGCGTCGTCGTACGAAATCGTGCCCGGTAGGCGGTCGGGGCGATGCCCAGTGCGTGCTGGAAGACGCGGCGCATCGTCTCGGACGAGCCGAAACCGGATGCCTGCGCCACCGTGTCGACGGGGTCGTCACCCGATTCGAGGAGCACCTGGGCGGCCTCCAGCCGTACGGATTCCACGTACTGGCCCGTCGTCGTGCCCGTCTCGGCGCGGAAGAGCCTGCTGAGATGGCGGGCGCTGACGCCGACCGCGACCGCCAGGGACTCCAGGCTGTGCGGGGCCGCCGGGTCGGCGCCGACCGCGTCCATCACCCGGCGCACCACCGGGTGCCTGGCCGTACGCGGCGCCAGCCGCGCGCTGAACTGCGACTGGCCGCCGGGGCGGGCCATGAAGACCACCAGCTCGCGCGCGACGTCGCGCGCCACCGCGGCGCCGTGGTCGTCCTCGACCAGGGAGAGCGCGAGATCGATTCCGGCGGTGACGCCGGCTGACGTGACGACGTCGCCGTCCCGCACGAACACCGGGTCCGTCTCGACGCGCACCCGTGGGTAGGCGGTGGCGAGTTGGGCCGCCAGCCGCCAGTGCGTCGCGGCTCGCCGGCCGTCGAGCGCGCCCGTCTCCGCCAGGACGAACGCGCCGGCGCACACCGAGGTGACCCGCCGTGAGCGTTTCAGCAGATCGTCGACGAGGGCGATGAGCGGCCGGTTCGTGACCGCGCGCCGCCAGTCGCTCCGGCCGGGCACCACGAGGGTGTGCAGCCGGGCGGGCAGGTCGGGCGGCCCGGCGTCGACGCCGATCCGCAGGCCCGACGACGTCGTCACGTCCGCCCCGTCCGGGGAGACGATCCGCACGTCGTAGCCGGCGCCGAACATGTTGGCCGTCGTGAACACCTCGGCCGGGCCGGTGACATCGAGGAGCTGCACCCCGTCGAAGGCGACGACGGCGACGACACCCGGGCCGGCGGCGGCGCGGGGGGTCACTCGGGCCACGGGGAGTCCAGGATCGTCCGCACGAAGTCGCCGCGCTCGAAGCCGGGCACGTAGTGGGCGAGGACGTCGGCCTTGACGTTGCCGAACGTGGTCTCCGGCTTGTGGCGCACGCCGTCCGTGAACGCGCCGAGAATGCGCTGCTTGAAGCCGGGGCGCGGGTGCAGTGCGACGACGGCGGTCCGGTCGTCGTCGCCGATGTCGTGGTAGCCGATGCCGAGGACGTCGTACTCGACGCCCGCCGTCACCAGCGCCACCTCGGGCTCCATGAACTCCGGCACGCCCGGCGTCGTGTGCAGGGCGATGGCGGTCCACACGCGCCGGACGCTGTCCTCCGGGACGTCGTGCGCGCGCAGGAAGCGGCGCGCCTCGTCGGCGCTGTCCACCTCGAAGCGGCGCCCGCTGCCGTGGAAGGGCTCGCCCAGTCCGAGATCGTGGAACATCGCCCCGATGTAGAGCAGTTCGGGGTCGAAGCCGATGTCCCGGTTGCGGCCCTGGAGGCTGCCGAAGAAGTAGACGCGGCGCGAGTGGTCGTAGATCAGCTCGCTCACGGTGTCGCGTACGAGTTCGGTCGCCTCGCGTGCGAGCTTCGTGTCCGGTACGGGTACGCCCGCCGGTGCGGAGAGGCCGTCGGTCACTGTCATCACCTGGTCCTTCGGGTTGCCGGTGCTCTCCAGTCTGCTGAGCGGCGGGACGGCGTGCCATGGCCACAGGGCCGTATGACCCACAGATGCGGACATGCGGCGACACCCGGACGGCCCGCCGGGCGTGCGCTTGACTTCGAGAACACTCCAATACGTACCGTCGGAGCCATGACTACTCCTCAGCACACGATCGGTTCAGGTTTCGGCGCGACGAGCACCGCCGAGGAGGTCCTGCGGGGTGTGGACCTCGGCGGGAAGCTCGCGGTCGTCACCGGTGGCTACTCCGGCCTGGGGCTGGAGACGACGCGCGCGCTGACTCACGCGGGCGCGCGCGTCGTGGTGCCCGCCAGGCGGCCCGCCGTCGCCGAGGAAGCCGTCGCGGGGATCGAGGGGGCGGCGGGCCGGGTCGAGGTCGACGAGCTGGACCTGGGTGACCTGGACAGCGTCCGGGCGTTCGCCGAGAGGTTCCTCGCCACCGGGCGCGACATCGACCTCATGATCAACAACGCCGGGATCATGGCCTGCCCCGAGACTCGTGTCGGACCGGGCTGGGAGGCGCAGTTCGCGACGAACCACCTCGGCCACTTCGCACTCGTCAACCGGCTGTGGCCGGCGATCGAGCGCGGTGGCGCGCGTGTCGTCTCCGTGTCGTCGGGCGGTCACCGGCACTCCCCGATCCGCTGGGACGACGTGCGGTTCGAGCGGGGTTACGACAAGTGGCAGGCGTACGGCCAGGCGAAGACCGCCAACGTGCTGTTCGCCGTGCACCTCGACGCGCTGGGCAAGGACGCCGGTGTGCGGGCCTTCTCGCTGCACCCCGGTGGCATCCTCACACCGCTCCAGCGTCACCTTCCCAAGGAGGAGATGGTCGCCTTCGGGTGGATCGACGAGGACGGCAATCCCGTCAACTCGTCGTTCAAGACGCCCGAGCAGGGCGCGGCCACCCAGGTGTGGGCGGCGACCTCACCTCAGCTGGCGGACGCGGGCGGCGTGTACCTGGAGGACTGCGACATCGCCGAACCGGCCGACGAGGACGACTTCAAGGGCGGCGTACGCGGGTACGCGACGGACCCCGAGCAGGCGGCGCGGCTGTGGAGGCTCTCCGCCGAACTCACCGGCGTGGACGCGTTCGCGACGGCCGGCTGAGCGGGCGGCGGGCGGGGACGGGCACGGCCGGGCGGCCTGGGGGTCACAGCTCGGGCAGGTTCTCCCGTACGTACTGCTCCGTCCGCGCCGCGTCGCGCTGCCCGACGTCCACGCGCAGCACGTGCCAATCGGTGCGGGCGGCCAGCAGCCGTACGGTCAACTCCTCCTCCCGGCGCAGATGTTCGGCCGCCGACGCGAGGTCCTTCACGGAGCGGGTGCCCGGCGATGCGCCGAGTTTGGTGACGTACCAGTCGGTCCACTGCGGCCCCTCGCGCTCGACGGCGCGCCGCAGGGCGGTGTCCGGGTCGTCCCGCAGATAGACCACGGTCACGCGGGTCGGCCGGACCGCCTCCGCGAGGTCGGCCAGGACGGCGGCGATGGCGGTCTCGTCGTGGCCCCATGCCACGAGTGAGGGGATGAACGGCAGCAGCGCGTCCGTGACCAGGACGTCCACCCCGTCGGCGCGGGACCGTGCCACGTAGTCGCGGGTGGACTCCACAAGCGTGGCGGGCCGCACACTGCCGGCGCCGTCGGCGAACTCGTCGGCCACGGGGCGGAAGGAGGGGCGGGTGAGGATGTCGGCTTCCTCGAAGTGGTCGACGCGCGCGCCCGATTCGGCGGCCCCGCGGGCGAGGGCGCGGCAGAGAGTCGACTTGCCGACTCCGGGGCTGCTGCCGACGACTGCGATCAGGTGTCCGCTCACCATGGTCATCGAGGCAGTCTCGCACGGGGGCCGCTCGTCTCAGAGGCGGGCGTCGACGCGCAGGCTCCAGCGGCCGGGGCCGCCCATGAGGGTGATGGTGGACAGCGGGCGGACGTCCACGTTCCAGAACGTCGGCGCGGGGGCGTGCAGCGCGTAGACGAGCGCGGCCCTGATGACCGCCGGTTCGGCGACGGCCACGATGGCGCCGATGTCGTCCGCCGGGCGGGTGTCCAGCCAGCCCCCTATCCGGGAGATGAACGCCAGCAGTGGCTCACCGCCGTGCGGGGCCGAGCGCGGGTCGGCGAGCCAGGCGTCCACGGCGGCGGGTTCGCGGGCGGCGACGTCGGCGAACGTGCGGCCGCGCCAGCGGCCCATGTCGCAGTCCCGCAGGGCGGGCTGGACGAGGGGCGCGTAGCCGAGGGCTTCCCCGGTGGCGCGGCTGCGCGCGGTCGGCGAGCAGTACCGCAGATCGGCGGCGGCCAGTGGCACGAGCGTGTGCGCGACGAGCTGCACCTCGTGCCAGCCGGTCCGGTCGAGGGGACGGTCGTCGTCGAAACGTTCGGCAAGTGGGGCTGAGCTGCGCGCGGCGGCGACCAACGTGACCCGAACACTCATGCCCGGATCGTGATCCCGAAAGCGGGACAGGTCAAGAGGGGTCCTGAAGGTCCTGACTCATCCACATCGAGGGGTTTTCGAGGGACTTGAACCCCACCTTCTCGTAGACGCCGTGGGCGTCCTCCGTGGCGAGCATGAAACGCCGCACGCCCTGCCGGGCGAGCTGCTCACGCGCGGCGGCCACCAGTTCGGTGCCGAGGCCCTTGCCGCGGGCGACGGGGTCGACGTACACGTCGCAGAGCCAGGCGAAGGTGGCGTGGTCGGTGACGACGCGGCCGTAGGCGACCTGTTCGCCCGAAGCCCTGTCGTAGACACCGAAGTTGAGCGATCCGGCCATCGCCCTGTCCTGCACGTCGCGGGCGCGGCCGAGCGCCCAGTACGCGTCGGTGGACAGCCAGCGGTGGATCCGGTCCGCGTCGAGGCGTGCGGGGTCGGTCGAGATGTCGTACGCGGCGGAAGTCGTCGTCTCGGTCATGGCGGAAGGCTGCCAGGTGGCGGGCCCGTTGTCAGTGGCGGGTGCCACGCGGGGCGGGGCCGGTCCGGCCTGTGCTGCAATGGTTGAGTGAAGTTCGAGCATGACAACATGGTCGGCGTCCATCTGGCGGTGTCGCTGGTGAACCTCGAATCGGACGGTTCCTGGGGGTCCGCATCACTGGAACGGACACTGCGGGAGTACGCGATCCGGCGTGCGCGGATCACGGACGCGGCCGACGCGGAGATCAGGGCGTGGGCACGGCGTCTGAGACCCGTCTTCGAGGCCGCCTCGCGGGACGAACGGTGCGTCAGGGTCAACGCGCTGCTCGCGGACGGCGCCGGCAGCGTGTATCTGACCACCCACGACGGCCTGCGCCCGCATCTGCACTTCGCGCCGGACGGCCAGGATCTCCAGAGCCGGGTGCGTGCCGTGACCGCCGGGTCCCTGGCCGTCTTCACCCTGGAGGCGGAGGGGGAACGGCTGGGCGTCTGCGCGCTGGACACCTGCCGGACCGCCTTCGTCGACACCAGCCGCGGCGGTCGCCGCGCCTACTGCCGCGCGCGCTGCGCCAACACCGAGGCGGTCCGCCGCCACCGTACGAACCGGCGCTGACGAACGCCCGCGGTCACGCCCTAGGCCGGGACCAGTGCCAGGACGAGCGGGACGGCCGCGATGCCCAGGAGTGTCTGCGTCGCCGTGATCCCCGCCATCAGCGGTGCGTCGCCCCCGAGTTGCCTCGCCATGATGTACGAGGACGATGCCGTGGGCAGGGCCTGGAAGAGTACGGCGACGATCAGCGCGTCGGAGCCCAGGCCGAAGGTCCGGGCCGCCAGATAGGTCGCGGCGGGCATGAGGGCGAACTTGACGGACGACGAGGTGACGATCGGCCCCGCCCACGACCGCGCCGCGCCGAAACGCAGCGCGGCGCCGATGCACAGCAGCCCCAGCGGCATCGAGGCGGCTCCGAGTGCCTGGAGCGCCGGCTCGATGCCCGGTGGCAGCCGCGCGTCGAGCGTCTGGAGGAGGATGCCGCCGGCGCAGGCGAGGATGAGCGGGTTGGTCGCGAGCTGCCTGAGGATTCCGGTGAGGCGCGGGCGTGCGCTCCCGAACCGGGCGAAGACCAGCACGCACAGGACGTTGACGGTGGGCACGATCGCCGCGTTGCAGACCGCCGCGACGGCGACGCCCTGGGTTCCGTACAGGCCGGCGGCGATGGTCACGCCGATGTAGTTGTTGAATCTGATGCTGCCCTGGAAGACCGAGGTGAAGCTGTCGTCCTTCAGCCGCGTCAGGGGCCTGAGGGCGACGACCAGCGCGGCGACGGCGACCGTGGAGGTGACCAGCGTGGCCGCGAGGGCCCGTACCGGCAGATCGCCGGTGTCGGCGGTGGCGAGGCTGTGCAGGAAGAGGGCGGGCAACAGCACGTGATAGCTGAGGCGTTCGGCCTCGGACCAGAATCCCTCGGCCGTGATCATCGATCGCCTGAGCGTGTGGCCCAGCGCGGTCAGCAGGACGACCGGAATCAGCGCCTCTACGGTCAGGGCGATCACCGCGTGATCGCGTCCGGCGCCGTGGGCTCACGATCCTGTGTCTGTCGTGTCTGTCGTGTCTGTCGTGTCTGTCCTGCGGAAGCGTCCATGCCGACAGGCTGATGTCATACCGCGAGGCATGACAACCATTACAGGCCGGGGGCGAAGACCTAGAAGTACCTGGCTGCGGCCAAGTCGTCGACCGGCGGCGATAACCGGTTGCCCGCCGGTGGGAGTGGCGGATGCAATGTCCGGCATGGTCACGCTCAAGATCGGTGCTCTCGTCCCGCTCACCCCTCCCGGCTGGGTCGAGGCGGGCCGTCATCTGCTCGCCGGACTCGAACTGGCCGTGCGCGAGGTCAACGACGCCGGCGGGATCGGCGGAGACCCGCTCGAACTGGTGGTCCGTGACACCGCGGCCGATCCCCGGAGGGCCGAGGCGGCCCTGGACGAGTTCGCCGGCCTGGGTGTGGCCGCCGTCGCGGGTGAGTACCACAGCGTCGTCGCGCGCGCCGCTGCCACCAGGGCCGACGCCCTCGGCCTGCCGTTCCTCTGCTCGTCGGCGGTGCTCGACGCGCTCACGGAGCGGCCCACGGACCACGTCGCGCGCCTGCCCCCTCCGCAGTCGCGCGGCTGGCGGATCTACGCGGACTTCCTCCTGGACGCGGGCCACCGCCGCGTCGCCGTGGCAGCCGCGCCGAGTCTCTACTGGGAGTCCGGCACCCGCGTCCTGCGCGAGCGTCTCGCCACGCGCGGCGGCACCGTCGTCGAGCTGGACATGAGCGCGCTCGCCCCGGCCGCCGTGTGCGACGCACTGGCGGAGAGCGCGGCGACAGCCCTGCTTCTGCTGGTCGGCCAGCCGGAGCCCGCGGTGTCGATCGTCACGTCCGTCCGCCGCGACCGGCGCCTCGCCGGGACGCTGATCGGCGCCCCGGCCGGGCAGCCGGAGTTCGCGGCCTGGGAGAACCTGCTGGGCGCCGAGGGCGCCGCGATCCCGTTCCTGCGCTACCTGCCCGAGCGCCTCACCCCGCTCGGGGTACGCGTCGGGGCGGCGCTGCGCGAGGGACCGGCCGGGGCGCCCTCGTTCGTCGCGTTCGAGGGGTACGACACGATCGCCGTCCTCGCCGATGTGCTGCGCGCGCACGGCGCGGACCGGGCGGGCCTCGCCGAAGCGTGGCCGCGGGTCGCCGTCGACGGCACCCGCGGCCGGATCCGGTTCGCCCGCGAGCCCGGTATCAGCGTCTGGCAAGCGACGGGGACGCCGGTCCAGGTGGTCGACCGGGATCCGGCGACACCGGACCGCTTCCGGATTCTGCGCACCGGCTGAGCGCCCCGTCGCCGAGCACCTCGTCGCAGGCGGTACGCAGCCGCCGTACGCCGTCGGCGATCTCCTGCGGTCCGGCGACGGCCGCGTACCCCAACCGCAGGTGGCCGGCGGAGGGTTCGGCGCAGAAGTAGGGGCGGCCGGGGGTGACGGCGACGCCCGCGCGCAACGCGGCCGACACCAGGGCCTGTTCGTCGGTGCCGTCGGGCAGCCGCAGCCAGAGGTGGTAGCCGCCCGGCGGGACGTGCGGGAGTGCCAGTTCGGGGAGCCGTTGGCGGACGGCGGCGGTCATGGCGGTTCTGCGATCCCGCAACTCCCGTGAGATGAAACGCAGATGGCGGCCCCAGGCGGGTGAGCCGACCAGTTCGAGCGCCGCCTCCTGGAGAGGGCGGGCGACAAAGAAGCAGTCCACGACGTGGATGGCGCGCAGCCGTTCGAGCACCGGGCCCCGGGCGGCCAGAACTCCGACGCGGAGGCTGGGTGAGGTCGCCTTGGTGAGGGAGCAGACGTGCACGACGATCCCGTCGGGGTCGTCGGCGGCGAGAGGGCCGGGCAGCGGGCCCGCGTCCTCGTGGATGAGGCGGCGTACGAAGTCGTCCTCCACGATGAAAGCGCCGGCCTCGCGGGCGATGCGCAGCACCTCGGGCCGGCGCGCCGGGGAGAGGACCGCTCCGGTGGGGTTCTGGATGAGCGGCTGGCAGACGAAGACCCGGGCGCCGGTGGCGCGGAAGGCGGCGGCGAGGAGTTCGGGGCGTACGCCGTCGGGGTCGACGGGAACGGGCACGGGCCGTACTCCGGCGGCGCGTGCGATGGCGAGCATGCCCGGATAGGTGGGTGACTCCACGAGGACGGGCGCGCCGGGCGGGGCGAGGGCGCGCAGTGCGGTGGTCAGGGCGCTCTGGCCGCCGGAGGTGACGAGGACGTCGGCGGCCGTCCAGGTGTCGCCGATGTCGCGGGCGAACCATTCGCGCAGCTCGGGCAGTCCGTCGGTGGGCGGGCGGCTCCAGGCGCCGGGGCGCCGCCCGGCGCGGGCGAGGGCGGCGGCCATGGCCTGTTCGGGCTGGAGTGAGGAGTGGAGGTAGCCGCCGTTGAACTCGATCACCCCGGGCGGCGGGACGGCGAGGGTGGTCAGGACGGCGGAGGAGTCGACGCTGCGCGGGACGAGTTCGGTGGCGGCGTCGGCGCTGAGCGCGACCTCCTGCCAAGAGGTGTCCCCTTCCCGTGGGGTGCCGGGCCTGGGCTGCGCGCGGAAGGATCCGGCGCCGGGGCGGGTGACGACCAGTCCCTCGGCGGAGAGCTGGGCGAGCGCCCGGGAGACGGTCACCGGGGATACCCGGTGACGCTCGACCAGCTCACGGCTGGACGGCAGCTTTCCGCCGGGTGAGTAGCGGTTCAGCTCCACCCGTAGAGATTTCACCAACTCGGCCACACTGCTACGCTCTTGCATGACAGCACAGGATAGCGCTACTCGTACCGGCCCGGTAGCGGTCACCGGCGGCACCCTCCTCGCGACCGCGGGCGTCCTCGCCTTCTCGCTCACCTTTCCGGCGACGGTCTGGGGGCTGGAGAGTTTCGGCCCCTGGTCCCTGGTCGCGATACGCGGCGTGCTCGCCGCGCTGATCGCGGGCGGCTTCCTGCTGGCGCTGCGCGTGCCGTTCCCGGAGCGCCGGCACTGGGGCGCGTTCGCCGTGGTCGCGTCCGGTGTGGTCCTGGGCTTCCCGATGCTCACCACGCTGGCTCTCGGGACGTCGACCACCGCGCACGCGGCCGTGGTGGTGGGGCTGCTGCCGCTGAGCACCGCCGCGTTCTCGGCGCTGCGTACCGGAAGGCGGCCGTCACGCACCTTCTGGAGTGCGGCCTTCGCGGGCGCGGCGGTGGTGCTCGCCTTCACGCTCCAGCAGAGCGGCGGGGCCGTCTCGACCGGCGATCTGTATCTGTTCGGCGCGCTGCTGGTGTGCGCGGCCGGCTACACGGAGGGCGGCCGGCTGGCGCGGCTGATGCCGGGCTGGCACGTGATCGGCTGGGCGCTCGTCGCCTGTCTGCCGCTCAATCTGGTGGTCTCGGCCGTCGCGCTGTCCTTCGAGCCGGTGCGTCTGACGGCTCAGGGCGTGACCGGTCTGGTGTGGGTGGCGGCGGGGTCGACGTTCTTCGGTCTCTACGTCTGGTACCGGGGCATGGCCGCGATCGGGGTCGAGAAGGCCAGCCAGCTCCAGCTGGCGCAGCCGCTGCTGACCCTGGTGTGGTCGGTGCTGCTGCTCGGGGAGCGGCCGGCGACGGCCGCGCCGTTGGCGGCCGTCGCCGTACTGCTGTGCATCGCGGTCACCCAGCGGGCCCGCGCCTGAGGCCGTTACCCCTGCCGGGGCGGGCGCACCCGGGACGTGTAGTGGTCGGCCACCGCCTTGGCGAACGCCCCGTTCTTGTCGTGGACGCACTCCAGCGCGGAGAAGTAGCAGTGCCCGCGCACCTCCCGGTACTGCTTGGCGAACGCCAGATGGCGGGAGACCTCCGCCACGTCCTGCCAGGGCGCGGGCTGGGCGGGGTCGCCCGCCTTGTAGAGCGCCTCGCCGATGTAGAGGTCGACGTCCGTCCCCTTCACCACCTCGCTCCACCAGGGCACGAGCTTGGCGTAGTCGGCCGCGGCGAAGCCGATGTTCCAGTAGACCTGCGGAGTGATGTAGTCGATCCAGCCCTCCTTGACCCACTTACGGGTGTCGGCGTACAGGTCGTCGTACGTCTGCACCCCGGCCTTGGTGTCGGAGCCCGTCGGGTCCGTGGCGATGTTGCGCCACACCCCGAACGGGCTGATGCCGAAGGCGACATGCTTCTTGATCTGCTTGATCCGCTCCCCCGTCTCGCGCACCAGCCGGTCGGTGTTGTCGCGCCGCCAGGAGGCCTTGTCGGGGAAGCCGCCGCCGTACTTCGCGTACTGCGCGTCGTCGTCGAAGACCTGACCGGCGACCGGGTACGGGTAGAAGTAGTCGTCCCAGTGCACGGCGTCGATGTCGTAGCGCCGTACGGCGTCGAGCATCGCGTCCTGCACGAACTTCCTGACCTCGGGGATGCCCGGGTTGTAGTACAGCTTCCCGCCGTACGGCAGGATCCACTCCGGGTGCTTGCGGGCCGGGTGGCTCGGGATCAGCCGGCTGGGGTCCGTGTGATTGGCCACGCGGTACGGGTTGAACCAGGCGTGCAGTTCCAGCCCCCGCTTGTGGGCCTCCTTCACGGCCGTACCCAGCGGGTCCCAGCCCGGGTCCTTGCCCTGGACGCCGGTCAGACACTCGGCCCACGGCTCGAACGGCGAGGGCCACAGCGCGTCGGCGGTCGGCCGCACCTGGAAGATGACGGCGTTCAGCTTCCGGTCGACGGCCGTGTCCAGGAACTTGAGCAGTTCGGCGCGCTGCTCGGCCGCCGGCAGTCCGGGCTTCGACGGCCAGTCGCGGTTGACGACCGTGGCGAGCCACATCCCGCGCAGTTCGCTGCGCGCGCTGTGCCGGCCACCGGACCCGGCGGCGCCCTCCGCGCCCGCCACCGCTCCGGTCGTCCCGCCCACGGCGCCCGCGTCTCCCGCGATCGCCAGTGACGTGACCGCGCCCGCCGTGGCCGCCACGAACCCTCTTCTACCGATTTGCCGCATTTACTGACCCCTCGTCGGTTATCTCGGACAGACGTTGCCGCACAGCATGCCCGCCCCGGCCCGCCGTGCACACACCGGCGCGGAGTAACGTCGGGGACCCGGGCGGGCACCGGAATCGGACGGAGCCCCGCACGACAGGGACCAGCGAAAGGCACGATGTGACCGACATCGAACGCGTCGGAGTGGTGGGCTGCGGCCAGATGGGCGCAGGCATCGCGGAGGTGTGCGCCCGCAGCGGCTTCGAGGTGATGGTCGCCGAGACGACCGGCGAGGCACTGGAGATAGGGCGTACCCGCCTCTTCAACTCCCTCTCCAAGGCCGCCGAGCGCGGCAAGATCAGCGAGGAGGAGCGCGACGCGACGCTCGGCAGACTCAGCTTCACCACCGATCTCGGCGAGTTCGCCGACCGGGATCTGGTGATCGAGGCCGTCGTCGAGAACGAGCAGGTCAAGACGGAGATCTTCCAGGTCCTCGATCAGGTCGTGACACGGCCCGACGCGATCCTGTCGTCCAACACCTCCTCCATCCCGCTGGTCAAGCTGGCCGTCGCGACGTCCCGTCCCGACCAGGTCATCGGCATCCACTTCTTCAACCCGGCACCGGTCCAGCAGCTCGTGGAGCTGATCCCGGCACTGACGACGTCCGACGACACGGTCAAGCGTGCCGAGGCCGTCGTCCAGGACATGCTGGGCAAGCACGCGATCCGCGCCCAGGACCGGTCCGGTTTCGTGGTGAACGCCCTTCTCATTCCTTATCTGCTGTCGGCGATCCGGATGTTCGAGTCCGGCATCGCGAGCCGCGAGGACATCGACAACGGGATGGAGCTGGGCTGCGCCCACCCGATGGGCCCGCTGAAGCTCGCCGATCTGATCGGCCTGGACACCGTGGCGTCGGTCGCCGATTCGATGTACGCGGAGTACAAGGAGCCCCTGTACGCCGCTCCGCCGCTGCTCCAGCGCATGGTGGACGCCGGGCGCCTGGGCCGTAAGTCGGGCTCGGGCTTCTACCCGTACGGCTGAGCACCGGGCGGGTGTGCTACCCGCCGCCGCCCAGGCGCAGGTGATGGAGCATCAGCAGTCCGGCCGCCATGTTGGCGGCCGGCACCTCGCCGCGCGCGATCAGGTCGGGGACCCGCTCCAGCGGTACCCATTCGCGGCGCGAGGACTCGAAGTCGTCCGCCGGGTGACCGGTGTAGGTGGCCGCGTCCGACCAGTAGAGATGGTGCCTGGCGTCGGTCAGCCCGTTGGACGGCTCGACGGTGAGCAGATGCCGGAGAGGGCCGGGACGCCACCCGGTCTCCTCCTCCATCTCACGCGCCGCCGCCGTCTCGACGGACTCGCCGTCCTCGACGACCCCGGCGGCGAGTTCCCAGCCCCAGCTGTCGGTGATGAAGCGGTGCCTGAAGAGCATCAGCACCTCGTTGGCCTCGTTGACGGCCGTCGCCACGGCCACGGGACGGAGCCGGATGAGGAAGTGGTCCAGATGCCGGCCGTCGGGGAGTTCGACGTCCGCCAGATTCACCTGGAACCAGCGATTTTCATACACAGTGCGTTCGCTTAAGTTCGCCCACTGCACGGTTTTGCCACCTTCCGATCGGGAGTTGGCAATATCGCAGCAGGCACCTCCTCACAGGGGAACGCGCAGAGCCCGCGCGATGTAACCGGCCGCTTCCGTCGCTTCCGCGCTCCCGCTCTCCATCAGCCCCAGCCGCACCACGGTCATCCGGTCCCTGAGCCGCTGCGACTCCATCCCCCGGGCGCGCTCGGCCATCTCCCGCGCGGTACGGGCCGCCCGGTCCGGCTCCCCCTGCCGCAGCTCGATCTGGCTGAGCATCGCGAGCCGGTGCACCCGCCCCCGGTCGTGCGCCGGGGCGCCCACCGCCTCGGCGGCGTGCGACCGCGCGGCGGTCAGCTCACCGAGGCTGAGCAGCGCCTCCGCCACCTGGACGGCGACCAGGCCCGGCTCGACATAGCCGGTCTCGTCCGGCTCCTGGCCCGGTCTGATCCGGCCCGCCTCCGACTCCGCCCGCCCGATGCACTCGCGCGCCGCGCGCCCGTCGCCGAGCAGGGCGTACGCCTTGGCCTGCATCGCGTACAGATCGGCTGCCAGCGCCGGGGTGATCGCCCGCCCCGCCGTACGCAGCGCCGCCTCGGCGAAGGCAACCGCCTGCCGGTACTCCCCCATGAACAGCGACTGGTTGACGAGCAGCGCGACGGCGTACGCCCCAAGCCCCGCGTCCCCGCTGGCCTTCGCGAGCCGCAGCGCCTGGTGGAAGTAGCGCTGGGCGAGTCCCTGCGCGTCGGAGTCGTACGCGCAGATACCGGCCACCGCCACCAACCCGCCGGTGGCGCGGTGCAGTTGACGGCCCGTCGCGTCGTTGTAGCAGCCGCGCAGCAGAGGCGCGGTCTCGGCGTTGAGGAAGCCCACGATGCGCGTGTGGGTGGCGAGACCGCCCGCCCTGCGGTACATCAGCTCGTAGTGCGCCCTGGCCGTCCGCAGCAGTTCGATGTCCGCCGGGCCCACGCGTCCGGGACCGCTGCGGGAGACGTCCACGTCCGCCGGCGGGTTCTCCCACTCCCAGACCGGCATCACCGCGTGCGTACCGGTCACGGCGGGCGCCTCCACCACATGGCCGCGCTGCTGCTGGTCGGAGCGCCACAGCGCGGTGGCCCGCTCCACGAACACCGAGAGGGTGGCGCCCTGGCCCGGCGCGGCGGAGGTGCCGCCGAGGCCGATGTCGTCGAGCGTGAGGGTACGTCCCAGCCGCTCGCCCAGCACCTGACAGATCAGCTCGGGCACCTGCCCCCGTGGCCGCTGTCCCCTCAACCACCGCAGCACAGAGGTGTGTTCGTACCGGAGCCCGAGCCCGCGCGACTGTCCCGCCCTGTTCACCCGCGCGGCGAACCCGGCGTGCGACATACGCGCCTCGTCGATCAGTGAATCCAGCAGGGTGTTGGGCTGCATCTGCCCCTCCGGTGCTCGGCAGCCTCAGAGTAGGGCGAGATCGCACGGGGTGTGAACGTAATGCCCGGATCGGTCCGTTGTGCGCTCTGCCGCGCCGGACCCGGTGGCTGTTGACTTGGTCGTCTCGCAAGGAGCGGCCGGGCCGCCGCACTCCCCCTCGTGCGGTACGGCGGTCCACCTGTCGCCGTCCGTCCCGCCTACCTGCCCGTACTCCGCGGCGGGGCGGGCGGCGCGCCGGCCGCGCAGCGGTTGCGAGGCGGATACGGCGCAGTGTTCGTCCCCCCGGCCTGCGCCGGTATCCGCGCGGGGTCCCACCCTCGACGGACCGGCCCGGCGCGACCCACCCGCCCGGACCGGTCCGTCGTGACGCCGCGCCCGCGAAGGGCACCGCGCGCACCGCCATACATGCCCGAGGGGCGTCGCCGGACCTGAAAGCCGGCGACGCCCCTCGACCGTGTCAACTCGGCCGCACGCGGCTCACGCCCCGCGCAGCACCGCCCCGGTGCGCTCCGCCGCCAGCGCCACCGCCGCGTCACGCGCGGCGGACGCCTCGTCCACGGTCAGCGTCCGGTCACCGGCGCGGAAGCGCAGCGCGTACGCCAGGGACTTCCGCCCCTCGCCCAGCTGCTCCCCGGTGAACACGTCGAACAGCCGCACCGATTCGAGCAGTTCACCCGCGCCCTCACCGAGCGCCCGCTCCACATCGGCGGCCGGCACGTCCCGGTCCACCACCAGCGCCACGTCCTGCGTCGCGACGGGGAAGGTCGAGATCCGGGGCGCCCGCAGCGCGCCCGTGCCCGCCCGCTCCACGAGGTCCAGCTCCAGCTCCATCGCGCAGGTGCGCTCCGGCAGGCCGTACGCCTTGATGACGCGCGGGTGCACCTCACCGGCGTGGCCGACGAGCGTGCGCTCACCGTCCACCGTGGCGTACAGGGCCGCGCAGCGGCCCGGGTGCCACGGCGCGTGCTGGTCGGCCTCGACCGTCAGCTCGACGCCCGCCTCGGCGGCGACCGTACGGGCCGCCTGGACCGCGTCCGCCCAGTCGGTGGGACGGCCAGCGCCCCACCAGCCGGCCTGCTCGCGCGCTCCGGCGAGGACGACGGCCACGCGGCGCGGCTGCCGGGGCAGCGCGGCGTCGAGCGTCGCCAGCTCCTCGGGAGAGGGGCGCCGGTCGACGGGCAGCCGGGCCGGCACCTTCTCCTCACCCGTGGGCCGGAAGACCAGACCGGTCTCGTACAGCGCCAGATCGTGCGAGCCACGGCCGTCGTTGCGGCGCAGCGCGCCGAAGAGACCCGGCAGCAGTGTCGTGCGCATCTCGGGCTCGGTGTCCGCGAGGGGGTTGACCAGCTTGACCGCACGGCGGCGGTCGTCATCGGCGGCCAGTCCGAGCTGGTCGAGCTGCGCCTCGCCGACGAACGGGTAGCTGAGCACCTCGACGTAGCCCGCGCCGGCCAGCGCGCGGCCGACCCTGCGGTGCAGCCGCTGCCGCTCCGTGAGCCCGCGTCCGGCCGGCGGCCGGGGCAGGGTGGAGGGCAGGTTCTCGTACCCCTCCAGCCGGATGACCTCTTCGGCGAGGTCGTTGATCTCGCGCAGGTCCGAGCGCCAGCTGGGGACGGTGACGATCAGCTCGTCCTGTCCCTGGACGTCGCAGCCGACCTCCTGGAGCCTGCGGACGACGGTCTCCCTGCCGTACGCCAGACCGGCGACCCTGTCGGGGTGGTCGGCGGCCATCGTGATGGTGTGCGGCCCGAAGGGCGCGACGACCTCGGTGACACCGGCCTCCGCCGAGCCGCCCGCGAGCAGCACCAGCAGGTCGACGGTCCGCTGCGCCGCGGCCGACGCGGCGTGCGGGTCGACGCCGCGCTCGAAGCGCCGGGACGCCTCGGAGGGCAGCTTGTGCCGGCGCGCGGTGCGGGCGATGGAGATCGGGTCGAAGTGCGCCGCCTCGATGACGACCGCGGTGGTGCCGCGCGCCGCGCGTTCGGCGGCGGACGGGGAGAGCGGGCCGGCCACGATCTCGCCGTCGGCGATCTCGGTGTCGGCGCCGCCCATCACCCCGGCGAGGCCGATCGGCCCGCGGTCGTCGGTGATGACGAGGTCGGCCGCGTCCAGGACGCGCTTGACGCCGTCGAGCGTGGTCAGCTCCTCGCCCTGCTCGGCACGCCGGACGCCGATCGCGCCGTCCACCCGGTTGCGGTCGTAGGCGTGCAGCGGCTGGCCGATCTCCAGCATCACGTAGTTGGTGATGTCGACGGCCAGCGAGATCGGCCGCATCCCGGCCTTCTGGAGCCGGCGCTTGAGCCAGATCGGGGAGCGTGCCTCGGGGTCGAGCCCGGTGACCGTACGCGCGGTGAAGTGGTCGCAGCCGACGGGGTCGGCGATCTCCACGCGGTGGCCGTACGAGTTCGGCGCGGGCACGTCCAGCAGCGCCGGGTCGCGCAGCGACAGCCCGTAGGCGATGGCGGTCTCACGGGCGACACCGCGCATCGACAGGGCGTAGCCGCGGTCGGGGGTGACCGCGATGTCGAGAACCTCGTCGACGAGCTGGAGCAGCTCGATCGCGTCGATGCCGACCTCGTGCTCCGGCGGCAGGACGATGATGCCGCCGCTGCCGTCGTCGCCCATGCCCAGCTCGCCGCTGGAGCAGATCATGCCGTGCGAGGTACGGCCGTACGTCTTGCGGGCCGAGATCTCGAAGCCGCCGGCCAGGACGGCGCCGGGCAGGACCACGACGACCTTGTCGCCGACGGCGAAGTTCCGGGCGCCGCAGATGACTTCCTGCGGCTCACCCGTGCCGTTGGCGTCGCCGACGTCGAGGGTGCAGAAACGGATGGGCTTCTTGAACTCGGTCAGTTCCTCGATCGTGAGGACCTTGCCGACGACGAGCGGGCCCTTGAGCCCGGCGCCGAGCTGTTCGACGGTCTCGACCTCGAGACCGGCGGGGACGAGCTTGGCCTGTACGTCGCGGCCGGTCTCGGTGGCCGGCAGGTCGACGTACTCCCGCAGCCAGGAAAGCGGGACGCGCATCAGATCTCCATCCCGAACGGCCGGGTGAACCGGACGTCACCCTCGACCATGTCTCGCATGTCTTCGACGTTGTGGCGGAACATCAGCATCCGCTCGATGCCGAACCCGAAGGCGAATCCGCTGTACTTCTCGGGGTCCACCCCGCAGGCGACGAGCACCTTGGGGTTGACCATGCCGCAGCCGCCCAGCTCGATCCAGCCCTCGCTGCCGCAGGTGCGGCAGGGCCGGTCCGGGTTGCCGACGGACTCGCCGCGGCAGACGTAACAGACCATGTCCATCTCGGCGGACGGCTCGGTGAAGGGGAAGAAGTTCGGCCGCAGCCGGGTCTTCATGCCCTCGCCGCCGAACAGCTCCTGGACCATGTGGTCAAGGGTGCCCTTCAGGTCGGCCATGGTCAGGCCCTCGTCCACGGCCAGCAGCTCGACCTGGTGGAAGACCGGGGTGTGGGTGGCGTCCAGCTCGTCCGTGCGGTAGACGCGGCCGGGACAGATGACATAGACGGGCGGCTCGCGGTCGAGCATCGCGCGCGCCTGGACCGGTGAGGTGTGCGTACGCAGCACGACCCCGGACTCGTCGCCGGACGTGCCGTCCGGGCCCTGGACGAAGAAGGTGTCCTGCATCTGGCGCGCCGGGTGGTCGGGCACGAAGTTCAGGGCGTCGAAGTTGTACCACTCCGCCTCGACCTCGGGGCCGTCCGCCACCGCGTAGCCCATGGCCGTGAAGATGTCGGCGATGCGCTCCATCAGGGTGGTCAGCGGGTGCCGGGCGCCGGCGGGGACGCGGTCGTACGGCAGTGTGACGTCCACCGCCTCCTCGACCAGCACCCGCGTGTCACGCTCGGCCTCCAGCTCCACCTGCCGGGCGGCGAGCGCCTTGTTCACGGCGCCGCGGGCCTGGCCGACGCGCTTGCCCGCCTCGGCCTTGGCCTGCGGGGGCAGCGCGCCGATCTCGCGGTTGGCGAGCGACAGGGGCGAGGTGCCACCGGCGTGCGCCGTCTTCGCGTGGGCGAGCGCTTCGAGGTCGCCGGCGGCGGCGAAGGCCGCGACGGCCTCGTCCCGCATGCGCTCGATCTCTGCCGGTTTCAGCGCCTCGACCTCGACTGGGTCGTACGACTTGTTGGGTGCGGACATCTCTTCCCGTACTTCCGGTTGGTTGGGTCCTGTCCGGTCGGTATTCGCGGATCAGCCCGCGGGACCTGGTGCCGTGCATCGCAAGGCGGAGGATCGTCCTCGTACTGGACGTACTTGGACGACTCCGACAACGCAGCGAGGTGCGGTGCCAGGCTTCGCGGGCCCGCGAAGATCGACCGGACTGGGCCCAGGCTAAAACGACCCCGCTCGATGGCCGAGGGCGCAAAGGTGCCAAGAGCCGAGTCTAAAGGCCGTGCGGAGTGATGGAGCCCGTGGGCGGTCAAGCCAGGTAGGCCGGGGCGCCGACGGGCAGGATAAATCGGAACTGGGCACCGCCGCCGGGTCCGCGGCCGACGGTGATCGTCCCGCCGTGCGCCTCGACGATGCCCTTGACGATGTAGAGGCCGAGGCCGGTCCCGCCGCGCTTGCTGCCCCGCCAGAAGCGGGTGAAGACGCGGGCCATCGACTCCTCGGGGATGCCGGGACCTTCGTCGCTCACGGTGACCGCCGTTCCTTTCGCACCGCCGTCCGCGTGCGTGTGCTCCGCGTGCCCGTGGTCGACGTGTTTGACCTGGGCGGGTGACACCTCGATGGTGACGGTTCCGGCGCCGTGGCGCACCGCGTTTTCCAGGAGGTTGCCGAGTATCTGGTCGATCTTGTCGGGATCGGCCCACAGGTCGGGCAGCGGCTGCTGGATCCGTACGAGGAAACGGTCGGGGGACTGACCGGACGCGGTGATGGACTGGATGTGGCGCCCGACGGCCGTACCGATGTCGACCGGCTGGCGGCGCACTTCGAGGCGGCCCGAGTCGATCCGGGAGATGTCGAGCAGTTCGGCGATCAGCCGCGTGACGCGGTTGGCGTCGGCGTCGACGGTCTCCAGCATGAGCCGCTTCTGGTCGTCGGTGAACCGTTCCCACTTGGCGAGCAGCGTCGCGGTGAAGCCCTTCACGGAGGTGAGCGGGGAGCGCAGTTCGTGTGCGACGGTCGCGATCAGCTCGGCGTGACTGCGTTCGGTACGGCGGCGGGCCTCGGTGCCGCGGATGCTGATGACGAGGCGGCGTACGGGCCCCTGGGGGTGCGCGCGTACGTACCGGGCGGAGACCAGGACCTCACGGCCGCCGGGCAGCAGGAGATTGCGCTCGGGCTGGCCGAAGCGGGTGAGGAGACCGCCGTACGGATCGGTGAGCGCCCACCAGCGGCGGCCTTCGAGGTCTTCGAGGGGCAGCGCGCGCTCCAGCGGGCTGCCGACGGCGTCGGCCGCGGCGACGGCGGTGATGCGGGCGGCGGCGGCGTTGAAGCAGATCACGCGGCCCGTCTCGTCGGCGACGACGAGTCCGTCGGGGAGGTCGTCGGGGTCGATCCCGAAGCCGGGTCCGAAGCCGGCTCCCTGGTCCGGTCCGGGGCCCGGTCCTAAGTCCGCCGCGAGGGCGCCGGCGCCGGGCTCGGGCCTGACGGGTCCTCGTGTGATGGCCGACCCGCTCGCCCCGACCGTCATGCCCGCATCCCACCTCTTCCGAGGAGCACAGTGGGCCCCCGACCTGACCGTCACCCTACTAGCTCTCATCGCTCAAGGTGACTGCACGGACCCCCTCAGCTGTCGGCGCGCACCCGCTGCGCCCTGGCCGAGGCGTAGAGACATACGGCCGCGGCGGTCGCCAGGTTCAGACTCTCGGCCTTTCCGTGGATCGGAACGCGCAGGACGGCGTCCGCCAGCGCCCGTGTCTCGGCGGGCAGCCCCCACGCCTCGTTGCCGAAGATCCAGGCGGTCGGGACGCCCATGGTGCCCGCGTCCAGCTCGTCGTCGAGGTCCATGTCGCCCGCCCCGTCGGCGGCCAGGACCCTGACTCCCGCTCCGCGCAGGCCCGTCACGGCCTCTTCGACGGGGACGCCGACGGCGACCGGCAGATGGAAGAGCGAACCGACCGACGCCCGGACCGACTTGGGGTTGTAGAGGTCGACGGACGCGTCGGTGAGGACGACGGCGTCGGCGCCCGCCGCGTCGGCGCAGCGCAGCACGGTGCCCGCGTTGCCGGGGTCGCGTACGTTCGCCAGGACGGCGACGAGCCGGGGCCGCGCCCGCAGGACGGACTCGAACGGCGAGTCCAGGAACCGGCAGACGCCGATGAGCCCCTGCGGGGTGACGGTCTGGGAGAGGTCGGCCACGACGGCGTCGTCCGCGTGGTGCACCTGGGCCCCGGCGGCGCGGGCGGCGTCGACGATGCCGGCGTAGCGCTCGGCGGCCTCGACGGTGGTGAACAGCTCGATCAGCGTGGGGACCCCGTCGTCGCCCCGGTGCCCGACCGCTTCGCGTACGGCCTGCGGGCCCTCGGCGATGAACCGGCGTTCCTTGCCGCGGAAGGCCCGTCTGGCGAGCCGCCGGGCGGCGGTGACACGCGGGGAACGCGGAGAGATCAGCTCGGGGGTGCCCATGGGCGGCGGCTCGCTTCTCGTACGGACGTAGGGAGGTGGGACACGCGCGCGGATGCGCGCATATGACGGGGGGTGGTGGTAGAACGCGCCGGACCCGCAGGCGGGGTGCCTGCGGGTCCGGCGTGAAGTGCTCTGCTCCGTGATCCGTGACCGTGGTCCGGCAGGGGATCAGGCAGCGGCCTTCGGGGCGTTGACGTCGCTCGGGAGCGCCTTCTGGGCGACCTCGACCAGCGCGGCGAACGCGTTGGCGTCGTTGACGGCCAGCTCGGCCAGGATCTTGCGGTCCACCTCGATGTTGGCGGCGTTCAGACCCTGGATGAGGCGGTTGTACGTCATGCCGTTCTGACGCGCGGCGGCGTTGATCCGCTGGATCCACAGCCGGCGGAAGTCGCCCTTGCGCTTCTTGCGGTCGTTGTAGTTGTAGACCAGGGAGTGAGTGACCTGCTCCTTGGCCTTGCGGTACAGGCGCGAACGCTGGCCGCGGTAACCCTTGGCCTGCTCGAGAATCGCCCGGCGCTTCTTGTGGGCATTGACTGCCCGCTTGACGCGTGCCACTTGTTTAACTCCTTGTAGCGGGGCTGGGTTCTGCGGGAGTCAGTCACCGCTCACCCGGCCCGGAAACGAATTGGGTCCCGGTCCTTGCGTCGCGCCCCCGTCACCGGGGGCCGCGACGTCACTTGCCGAGAAGCTTCTTGATCTTCTTGGCGTCGCCCGGGGCCAGCTCGACGGTGCCGGTCAGGCGCCGGGTCACTCGCGACGACTTGTGCTCGAGCAGGTGGCGCTTGCCGGCACGCTCACGCATCACCTTGCCGGAGCCGGTGATCTTGAAGCGCTTGCTGGCACCGCTGTGCGTCTTGTTCTTCGGCATAGCGCCGTTCTCTCCTCGTCAGTGGCGCTCCCGGCCGGTCGGACCGGCCCCTGGGAGCGTCAGTTCGCTATCTGGATCTTCCGGGCAGGACCCGGGGGCGCCTGGATGGCCACCCCGTGGGTCACGCCTCGGAGGACGATTCGGCCGGAGCCTCGGCTTCGGCGTTCGCACGAGCCTGCGTGGCGTCCGGGGACTCGTCCACGTGGTCGTCGGGCGCGAAGCCCTGGCGCTCGGCCTTGCGGGCCGCCTGGGCCTCGCGAGCCTCGGCCATGGCCTCGGTCTTCTTCTTGTGCGGGCCCAGAACCATGATCATGTTCCGGCCGTCCTGCTTCGGGTTCGACTCGATGAAGCCGAGCTCCTCGACGTCCGAAGCGAGACGCTGGAGCAGCCTGAAGCCCAGTTCCGGGCGGGACTGCTCACGACCACGGAACATGATCGTGATCTTGACCTTGTCGCCCTGCTTGAGGAACCGGACGACGTGACCCTTTTTGGTGTCGTAGTCGTGCGGGTCGATCTTCGGCCGGAGCTTCATCTCCTTGATGACCGTGTGCGCCTGGTTCTTGCGCGCCTCACGGGCCTTCATGGCCGACTCGTACTTGAACTTCCCGTAATCCATGAGCTTGCACACGGGCGGACGGGCGGTCGCCGCGACCTCGACCAGGTCCAGGTCGTACTCCTGCGCGAGCTCCAGGGCCTTCGCAAGCGGCACGATGCCGACCTGCTCGCCGCTGGGGCCGACAAGGCGGACCTCGGGAACACGAATCCGGTCGTTAATGCGGGGCTCAGCGCTGATGGATCCTCCTCGGTAGCACCACACGACTGTCTGGCAGACAGCCGCGTAACGTCTGTTTCGTCAGACCAACCGCGGGGAGTAACGAAAAATGCCCCGGACGGGACACAGGCGGGAGCTCCATGAATACCGGAGCACCGCCGCGTCGAACCGCGGGGCGCGCATCGGGCGGCTCCATCGTCCGTACGGAACGATGGGCGCCGCCTGACCGGTGACCCGCCGCCCCGAGAGGCAGCCAGGTGGGAGAACGGAGCCTCCACTTGTGGGTCGGCCACACACGTGTCCGACCGGTCGTAACACAAGGTTAGCAGCACGGCGGGGATGCCGCTAACCGCCGGGTGCCCGCCGAGCGGCCCGGGTGCCGGGGCCTATCGTGTGCGGCATGAGCGACACGCCGTCCCCCCAGGACTCTTCTCCCGACGACTCTTCTCCCGACTTCGACGCCATGACCCGCGACATCGCGGAGGTCCCGGCCGTCGAGGTGATCGTGACGGTCGCCGTCAATCTGATGAGCGCCGCCGCGGTGAAGCTCGGTCTCACGGAGGACGGCGACGCGCACAAGGACCTGGACGAGGCCCGCAAGCTGGTGCACGCGCTGGCCGGGCTGATGGACGCGAGCGCGACGGAGATCAGCTCCTTCCACGCGGCGCCGCTGCGCGACGGGCTGAAGTCGCTCCAGCTGGCCTTCCGCGAGGCGTCGCTGGTCCCGGACGAGCCGGGCCAGGGCCCCGGCGAGAAGTACACGGGGCCCGTCTACGGCTGACCGGGGACGGGGCGCTCGCGTACGAAGAGGGGCTCGCCGGGAGGTGTGGCGCCGGCCGGCAGCAGTGCCAGGTCGAGACCGCGCACCAGGCGGGCCCTCAGCACGTCGTGCGCCGCCAGCGCGCCCGCGATCCGGCGGACCGCGTCCGCCGGGGCGGCCTCCGGGAGCAGCACGAGCGCGACGGTGCCGTCCGCCTCTCCTGGGCCGAGATGCGCCCTCAGTACGGAGGGTTCGGCGGCGACCACCTCTTCGACCGCGGCGACGACCGCCGGATCGCCGAGCGGGTCGGTGCTGATGCGGCCCTCGGCGAGCGCGAACAGGGCGGGTCCGGTGAGTTCGTACGGCACGGGCCCGGCAAGGTCGATGACGACGGTGTCGGCCTTCTCGTGCGCGGCGGCGCTCAGCGCCTGGTGCAGCGGTACGGCGACGGGGCGCGCCGCAGGGTCCCAGCGGGCCAGCGAGGCAGTCGAGGTGAAGGCGGGCAGCGCGCGCCGGCCGCCTGCCTGGAGCGTGGGGACGGCCATGTCGCTGTTCTTCTCGCGCCGCAGCCCGTTCTCGTCCTCCTCGCTCTCGCCGAGGACGGCGACGACGGGGACGAGCAGCCGGGCGCCCTTGAGGGCGGCGAGCACGCGCGGCTCGGCGGTCCGATCCCCGGACCAGGCGGCGAGGGCCTCCGTGAGGACGGGGTCGGCGGTGCCGTCGTCGGTGGAGAAGCCGGAATCGGGAATGTTCTTGAGAGCCACGGGTCGAGGGTAGTCGGCGTGCTGTCGCCGCCC
This sequence comes from Streptomyces niveus, assembly GCF_001723055.1. Lineage (GTDB taxonomy): Bacteria > Actinomycetota > Actinomycetes > Streptomycetales > Streptomycetaceae > Streptomyces > Streptomyces niveus. The sequence continues at coordinate 2,609 of NZ_MDCR01000348.1, read as the reverse complement.
GCCGACGGAGGGCGGAATCGGCGGCGGAGCGAGGGGGACACCACCATGGACGCCGACAGCGAACCGCTGGTCGCGGGAGTGGACGGGAACGTCACGTACGACGTCGCCGTACGCGACACGGTCACCGGCCGCACCGCGGCGTACCGTCACGGACCGGATCCCACCCACCCGACCGCGAGCGTCGTCAAGCTCGGCATCCTCGCCGCGCTGCTGCTGCGCGCGCAGGACACGGACCGCGGGCCGACGTCCCGGGAGCGTGCGTCGGCGGCCGTCATGATCGAGCGCAGCGACAACGACGCCGCGACCGAGCTGCTGAAGGTGGTCGGCGGCCCCGGCGGACTGGACGCGGCCCATCGCCGGCTCGGTCTGCGTCAGTCGGTGGCGCGGGCGGAGTGGGGGCTCACACGTACGACGGCGGCAGATCAACTGGCTCTGCTGGAAGCGGTGTTCGGCGGTGGAGCGAGTCCGCTCGGCGAGCGGTCGCGTGCCTTGGTGGCGGACCTGATGACCGGTGTGGTGCCGGAGCAGGCGTGGGGTGTCTCGGCGGCGGGCGGCGGGGCGGCGCTCAAGAACGGCTGGATGCCGTTGAGCGCCAGCGGGTTGTGGGTGGTCAACTCGGTCGGCCGCGTCACGGCGGGCGAGCGCGACTTCCTCGTAGCCGTGCTGTCGGGCGGGCATCCTACGAAGGACGCGGGCATCGCCCTGGTCGAGACGGCGGCGCGGGCCGCCGTCAGCGCGGCCGGCGGCGGCCGGTGACCGGTCCGCCGCGCCAGAGCACCACCGCGCCGGCCAGCAGCAGCGCGCCGAGGCCGCCCGCGAGTGGGGCGAGCCAGGCGGCCGGCTCGGACTCCTCGGAGGCGTTGTCGGGGCCACGCCCGAAGTACTGCTTCGTGTAGCCGGTCGCCTTGTCCTTCGTGTCGCCGCCGGCGGCGGCCGGCTTCCCGCCGGCCTCGATCGCGGCGGCCGGGTCGACGATGCCGTAGCCGGTGGAGTCGTCGCGGCCGTTGTCCGGAGCGTCGCGCGCGGTGTCGGCGAGCAGTTTCTTGATCTGGGCGGGGCGCAGGTCGGGGTGGGCCGCGCGGACGAGGGCGACGGCGCCGGAGACGAAGGCGGCGGCGGCGCTGGTGCCCCAGCCTTCGTAGTAGCGGCGGTCGGGGTCCGCTATGACGACGTCCACGCCGGGGGCGCTGACGGTGGCGTACCAGCGGCGGGTGGAGAACGCGGCGTGGGTGCCGTAGCGGTCGACGGCCGTCACGGCGATCACGCCGGGGTAGGCGGCCGGGTAGGAGATGCGGTCGCCCTTCTCGCCGCCGTTCCCGGCCGAGGCGACGACGGCGGCGCCCTTGGACAGGGCGTACTGGACGGCGGCGTCCTCGCCGGGCTCCGGGTGGGCCGACTCGCTGTCGTCGCCGAGGGAGAGGTTGATGACGTCGGCGCCGTTGTCGGCGGCCCAGCGGATGCCGTCGGCGAGTGAACCGCCGCGCGACTTACGGGCCTTGGACCGGTCCGGATCGGTGCCTTCGAGGATCACCCGGACCGGCAGGATCTTCGCCTCCGGGGCGATGCCGAGCACTCCGTCGTCGCGGCCGGGGCCGTGCCCGCGGCCCGCGATGATGCCCGCCATGGCGGTGCCGTGGCGGGCCCAGGCGCGGTCACCGCTCTTGGCGCCGAAGCCGATGAGGTCCTTGCCGGTCAGGACCTGCCCGGCGAGGTCGGGGTGGGTGGGGTCGACGCCGGTGTCGAGGACCGCGACGGTGATGCCGTCGCCCTTGGTGGTGCGCCAGGCGTCGTCGGTGTGCATCGCTTCGAGTGCCCACTGCTGGGCGCGGATGACGTCCGCGTGGGCGGGTGTCGCGGGGACCGCGACCAGGAGGGAGGCGGCGGCGACGGTGGCCGCGAAGGAGGTGCGACGGCGCCGCGACGCCCGTGTCGCCGGTGCCATTCGTGTCGCCGGAGCCGGTCGTGTGGTCTCGGTCGGAGGTGTCGTCATCCGGAGGACTCCGTTGCCGTGCTGACTGATCCGCTCAGTGCGGTCTCGATCTGGTCGGCGATGCCCGCGGCGTCGTGGCCGAGCCCGGACTGGGCGGCGGCCGTCTTCGCGCCGTCGGCGGTCGCCTTGTCGACGGGCTGCGGGTCGGGGACCCGGCGTCCGTCGGCGAAGCCGGAGACGGCGTAGACGACGACCGGCGCCTGGTCGAGGACCTTCACCGTCCAGCTCGCGCGCTGCGCGCTGCCGAAGCCGGCGGCGATCGTCCCCTTCACCGGGTAGGTGCGGGGCATCAGGTCGGTGCGTTCGGTCAGCTTCTCGTCGGTGAACCGGGCGGCCAGCGCCTTCATGGCCGCCGGTTCGGCCGATGTGAAGACCATGCCGACGGTGATGACGCTGGTGTTGGTCGCGTCGGTGTACGTCGCCCGCAGCACCCGCTCGCAGCCGACCGTGCGCAGCGTCTTGAGGAGGAGCGGGTCGAGGGCGCCGGCACAGCCGCTGTCGGGCGCGACCGCGACCCTGTTCCAGGTCCGGTCGGCGCCGCCGGGACCCGCGCCGTCGCCGGTGAGGGTGGGCGGGAAGAAGGTGTCGACGGGGGTGCTGTGCCAGAGCGTACGGAGCG
>NZ_MDCR01000347.1 GCF_001723055.1 Streptomyces niveus | reverse complement strand
TCCATGGGGGGAGTGTGGGGACCGGGGGGTCCCCGGCGCGAGCGCTTTTCGTACCTCACCGGCACCTTCCACGCGCCCCGCGCGTTCTCATTGCGGGTGACAGGAGGCCGGCGCCACGTGGACCTCCCGAGGCGGCCGGGTCCTCGCTTACGATGGCCGTTGCGGTGGGGTCGGCCCGCCGCGCCCGCGCCAGTGTCCGTTACCAGACCCAGTGCCAGGCCCGACCGGCAAGGAGACCAACCTCAGTGTCCGTCTTCAACAAGCTCATGCGTGCAGGCGAAGGCAAGATCCTGCGCAAACTGCACCGCATCGCGGACCAGGTCAACTCCATCGAAGAGGACTTCACCGCCCTCTCCGACGCCGAGTTGCAGGCCCTCACCGAGGAGTACAAGCAGCGGTACGCCGACGGTGAGTCCCTTGACGACCTGCTCCCCGAGGCCTTCGCGACCGTCCGTGAGGCGGCCAAGCGGGTTCTCGGCCAGCGCCCCTACGACGTCCAGCTGATGGGCGGCGCCGCGCTGCACCTCGGCCATGTCGCCGAGATGAAGACCGGTGAGGGCAAGACTCTCGTCGGCACGCTGCCCTGTTACCTGAACGCGCTGTCCGGCGACGGCGTCCACGTGATCACGGTCAACGACTACCTGGCTGAGCGCGACTCCGAGATGATGGGCCGGGTCCACAAGTTCCTGGGCCTGTCCGTCGGCTGCATCCTCGCCAACATGTCGCCCGCGCAGCGCCGCGAGCAGTACAACTGCGACATCACGTACGGCACGAACAACGAGTTCGGCTTCGACTACCTCCGCGACAACATGGCGTGGTCGCAGGACGAGCTGGTCCAGCGCGGTCACAACTTCGCGGTCGTCGACGAGGTCGACTCGATCCTGGTCGACGAGGCCCGTACACCGCTGATCATCTCCGGTCCCGCCGACCAGGCCACGAAGTGGTACGGCGACTTCGCCAAGTTGGTCACCCGGCTCACCAAGGGCGAGGCGGGCAACCAGCTCAAGGGCATCGAGGAGACCGGCGACTACGAGGTCGACGAGAAGAAGCGCACCGTCGCGATCCACGAGTCCGGGGTCGCGAAGGTCGAGGACTGGCTGGGCATCGACAACCTGTACGAGTCGGTGAACACCCCGCTCGTCGGTTATCTGAACAACGCCATCAAGGCCAAGGAACTGTTCAAGAACGACAAGGACTACGTCGTCATCGACGGCGAGGTCATGATCGTCGATGAGCACACCGGCCGTATCCTCGCGGGCCGCCGCTACAACGAGGGCATGCACCAGGCGATCGAGGCGAAGGAAGGGGTGGACATCAAGGACGAGAACCAGACGCTCGCCACGATCACCCTCCAGAACTTCTTCCGCCTCTACGACAAGCTGTCCGGCATGACCGGTACGGCCATGACCGAGGCCGCCGAGTTCCAGCAGATCTACAAGCTGGGCGTCGTGCCGATCCCGACGAACCGGCCGATGGTCCGGGTCAACCAGCCCGACCTGATCTACCGCACCGAGGTCGCGAAGTTCGCGGCGGTCGTCGACGACATCGCCGAGAAGCACGAGAAGGGCCAGCCGATCCTGGTCGGCACGACCTCCGTGGAGAAGTCCGAGTACCTGTCGCAGCAGCTCTCGAAGCGGGGCGTGCAGCACGAGGTGCTCAACGCCAAGCAGCACGACCGTGAGGCGCCGATCATCGCCCAGGCCGGGCGCAAGGGCGCGGTGACCGTCGCGACGAACATGGCCGGCCGTGGTACGGACATCAAGCTCGGCGGCAACCCCGACGACCTCGCCGAGGCGGAGCTGCGTCAGCGCGGGCTCGACCCGGTGGAGCACGTCGAGGAGTGGGCGGCGGCGCTGCCCGCGGCGATGGAGAAGGCCGAGGAGGCCGTGCGGGCGGAGTTCGAGGAGGTCGTCGAGCTCGGCGGGCTCTACGTCCTCGGTACGGAGCGTCACGAGTCGCGCCGGATCGACAACCAGCTGCGTGGTCGTTCCGGCCGTCAGGGCGACCCGGGCGAGTCCCGCTTCTACCTGTCGCTGGGCGACGACCTGATGCGGCTGTTCAAGGCGCAGATGGTCGAGCGCGTCATGTCGATGGCGAACGTGCCCGACGACGTCCCGATCGAGAACAAGATGGTCACCCGGGCGATCGCCTCGGCGCAGTCGCAGGTGGAGCAGCAGAACTTCGAGACGCGTAAGAACGTCCTGAAGTACGACGAGGTGCTCAACCGGCAGCGTCAGGTCATCTACGGCGAGCGCCGGCGGGTCCTGGAGGGCGAGGACCTCCAGGAGCAGATCCGGCACTTCATGGGCGACACGATCGACGACTACATCGCTCAGGAGACGGCGGAGGGCTTCGCCGAGGAGTGGGACCTGGACCGGCTGTGGGGCGCGTTCAAGCAGCTCTACCCGGTGAAGGTCACCGTCGAGGACCTCGAAGAGGCGACGGGCGACCGCGCGGGCATCACGGCGGAGTTCATCGCCGAGTCCATCAAGGAAGACGCGCACGAGCAGTACAACGAGCGCGAGAAGTCGCTGGGCCCGGACGTCATGCGCGAGCTTGAGCGACGCGTGGTGCTGTCCGTGCTGGACCGCAAGTGGCGTGAGCACCTCTACGAGATGGACTATCTCCAGGAGGGCATCGGCCTGCGCGCGATGGCGCAGAAGGACCCGCTGGTCGAGTACCAGCGCGAGGGCTTCGACATGTTCACCGCCATGATGGAGGGCATCAAGGAGGAGTCCGTCGGCTACCTGTTCAACCTGGAGGTCCAGGTCGAGCAGCAGGTCGAGGAGGTCCCGGTGCAGGACGCGGCGGAGGCCGAGCGTACGTCGCTGGAGAAGGCGGACGCGGGTGCCCGTGCGGGCGGCGCGCGTCCGGAGATCCGGGCGAAGGGCCTGGAGGCTCCGCAGCGGCGGGACCGGCTGCACTTCTCCGCGCCGACGGTCGACGGTGAGGGTGGCGTCGTCGAGGGCGACTTCGAGAGCACCGGCGGAGCGGACCGTACGGAGGCGGGCTCGGGTTCGGGCTCCGGCACGACTCGCGCGGAGCGGCGCAAGGCGCAGAAGGGTGGGGGGCGGCGCCGCAAGAAGTAAGCGGGCGCGCGTTCCTTCCGCGTAGCGGATGTTGACGGCCGGGTTTGGACACAAGGTGTCCGAACCCGGCCGTGTTCTGCTGTGGCCGGGGTGTTGTTGCCAGGTCCGTCCGGCGGCCCGTTCGTCCTCAAGCGCCGGACGGGCTGAGTGGGCGCCGGACGGGTTGGACTGGGGCCTCCCGGTGGTTGGATGCCCCCAGGCGCCGGAACGCCCCCGGAGGGCGTCCGGCGCCCGCGACAGGAGGTCAGTTCTGGTGGCGGCGAGGTGTCACCTCCACCGCCGCGCAGCGCCAGCGGAGGTCCGGGGACTGTTCCAGGCGGAAGGCCATCGCGCGGACCTGGTTTCCCGCCGCGATGACCGCCCACGCCTCGACCACCCCCGGGCAGGGGTGGAAGCCCCGGCAGGTGCGGATCACCGGGGTGGTGTTGCGGGCGCGCAGTGGGGTGGTCGGGGCCAGGCGGACGAGTTGGTCGTATGCCTCGCCGATCGTCCGGCCCAGCATCGAGTGGACCGGGCGCAGGCCGCTGAGGACCGCGAGCAGTTGCTCCGCGAAGCGCTCGTGGGGCTGGAGCGAGGGCCGGCGGCGCTGGGAGATCACCCGGGCCGGGCGGCGTGGGTCGCGCCTGGCCGGCGGGCGGGTGGTGGCCGCCGTCCTCTCGTACGTCGTCGTGTGTGTCCTGCTGGTCTCTGTGTCGCTCACGCAGATCGCCCCCGTCCGCCGGCCCGGTCGTCACGTGCGTTACCGGGTAGTAACTTGTGTTGGTGATCTTCTACGGGTGATCCGCGACCCCCGCAAGAGCCGGACTCGGGGTCGCCATGTGTGTCGGGTGTCACCTGTCCGAGTGGCCGGGCGAGGCGGACCAGGGGTTCCGGCGTCACTCTGTGTATCCAAGTGGACGGGAAACGGCTCCGCAGTGTCACCCCGACGAGGGACCGGCCGAATCCGCCGCACGTATCCTGGAACCGCTCTCCCGACTACGAAAGCGGTCATCGCATGCGCGTCTACGTCCCTCTGACCCTTCCCGGTCTCGCCGAGGCGCACAAGACGGGCGAGTTGGGTCCTGGGCCGCTGACCGCCTACGCGGTGACGCCCGGACTGCGCGAGTGGTATGTCTCCGACGACATCGAGGAGTTGGAGTACGCGGCCCTCAACCGCGCCGCCGCCGGCTCTCTGCGCCTGATCGCCGGTGATCCGTCCGCCGCGCGCCGCCGGGTCGTGGTCGCCGTCGACGTACCGGACAAGGACGCCGCGGCCGACCCCGACCGGGGCGTGGACTCCGCCGGGCTCGGCGAGGTGCGGATCGCCGCGGCCGTCCCGCTGGCCAAGGCCGCCGCCGTGCACATCGACGCGGACGACGCCGAGGACGACGTGTCCGCCGCCGCCGCGGCGCTGGGCGCCGCCGACCACGGCGACGACGACGCGCAGTTCACGGTGGACGGCGCAGAGGACCACGAACTGCTCTGGTTCGGGGTGCAGGAGATTCCGAGCATCGTCGGGTAAATTCCTGCGGCGCGTTGTCAGACCCGGCCGGTAACGTTTCCGGCATGGGGAAGCACGACACACATCTGGTCTGGGACTGGAACGGCACACTGCTCGACGACTTCACCGCGGTCATCGGGGCGACCAACGCCAGCTTCGCGGAGATCGGCCTGGAGCCGATCACCGCCGAGCGGTACCGGGATCTGTACTGCATGCCGATCCCGGTCTTCTACGAGCGTCTGATGGGCCGCCTCCCCACGGACGCCGAGTGGCTGGTCATGGACGAGACCTTCCACCGGCACTACGTGGAGCGGCGCGCCGGGTGCGCGCTGACCGAGGGTGTCGAGGAGCTGCTGACGCAGTGGACGCTGGCCGGCCGCAGCCAGTCGATTCTCAGCATGTACGAGCACGACCAACTGGTGCCCGTGGTGCGGGGCTACGGGATTCATCAGCACTTCGTGCGCGTCGACGGGCGGACGGGACCGTCCGGCGGTACGAAGGCCGTGCACATGGAGCGCCATCTGGCCGCGCTCGCCGACGAGGGCCGGATAACTCCCGAGCACACGGTGGTGATCGGTGACGCGGTCGACGACGCGCTGGCCGCCGCCCATGTGGGGGCGCGTGCGGTGCTCTACACCGGGGGATCGCACAGCCGTAAGAGCCTGGAGGAGGTGGGAGTGCCCGTCGTGGACAGTCTCGCCGACGCCGTCGATCTCGCGCAGAGCATCGCGCGCTGACGACCCCGGGCCCCACCTGCCCCCGTCAGCCCTCCACCGCGCCCCCGTCACCGGTCACTTGTCACTGGCCGGACCGGCAAATTTCCCGCCCTTCTTTTGTACATATGCGGTTCATGACGGGTCCGGGGTGCGGCGAGATAGCCTGGGGCCGTGATCAGTGCGATATGCCGTGGGAGCAGCGAAGCTCCCGGCCCGCGCCCGGAGTGCCACAGCGCCCCGGGCCTCGCTGATCCCCACAATCCGGAGTGGCCGTCAAGTTTGGCCAATAACGTCCCGGAGATCTCTCATCGCGGCATAGCGTCGACTCAGACCGGACACCCCGCGTCGTGGCGTTGTGTCGCTTCTTTCATCGACGTCACGCAATGGCGCGCGACAGGAGCCAGAGGACATGCAGACCAAGCTGGACGAAGCCAAGGCCGAGCTGCTCGCACGGGCGGCCCGGGTCGCTGAGAACAGCCCAGCCGGGGGGGCTGGGGGTCTGGGGGGCACCTCCCGGAACAACTCGGCCGCGAAGGCGACCGACGACGAGACGTACGACGAGAAGCGTCCGGACAACGAGACGCTGCTCGCCTTCCTCCAGAAGTACTACCTGCACACCGCCCCGGACGACCTGGCCGACCGCGACCCGGTCGACATCTACGGCGCGGCGCTCTCCCACTACCGGCTGGCGGAGGACCGTCCGCAGGGCACGGCCAGCGTGCGCGTGCACACGCCGACCGTCGAGGAGAACGGCTGGACCTGCACCCACACGGTCGTGGAGGTCGTCACCGACGACATGCCGTTCCTGGTCGACTCGGTCACCAACGAACTCTCCCGGCAGAACCGCGGCATCCACGCCGTCATCCACCCGCAGATCCTGGTGCGCCGCGACATCACCGGCAAGCTCATCGAGATCCTTCCCGAGAGCCGCGGCGACGCCGCCGAGCTGTCGCACGACACCCTGATCGAGTCCTGGATCCACGTCGAGATCGACCGCGAGACCGACCGGTCCGACCTCAAGCAGATCACCTCCGACCTCCAGCGCGTCCTGTCCGACGCCCGCGAGGCCGTCGAGGACTGGGACAAGATGCGCGAGTCCGCGCTGCGCATCGCCGACGAGCTGCCCGGCGAGCCGACCGCCGACGACCTGCGCGACCAGGAGGTCGAGGAGGCGCGCGAGCTGCTGCGCTGGCTCGCCGACAACCACTTCACCTTCCTGGGCTACCGCGAGTACGAGCTGACGCGCGACGACGCCCTGACCGCCGTCCCCGGCACCGGCCTCGGCATCCTGCGCTCCGACCCGCGCCACAGCGACGACGAGGCGCACCCGGTCAGCCCGTCGTTCAACCGGCTCCCCGCCGACGCGCGCGCCAAGGCCCGCGAGCACAAGCTGCTCATCCTTACGAAGGCCAACAGCCGCTCCACCGTGCACCGCCCGAGCTATCTCGACTACGTCGGTGTGAAGAAGTTCGACGACAAGGGCAACGTCGTCGGCGAGCGCCGCTTCCTGGGCCTGTTCTCCTCGGCCGCGTACACCGAGTCCGTACGCCGGGTGCCGGTCGTACGCCGCAAGGTCGCCGAGGTCCTTCAGGGCGCGGGCTTCTCGCCGAACAGCCACGACGGCCGCGACCTGCTGCAGATCCTGGAGACGTATCCGCGCGACGAGCTGTTCCAGACACCCGTCGACGAGCTGCGCTCCATCGTCACCAGCGTCCTGTACCTCCAGGAGCGGCGCCGGCTGCGCCTCTACCTCCGTCAGGACGAGTACGGGCGCTACTACTCCGCCCTCATCTACCTGCCGCGCGACCGCTACACCACCGGCGTCCGGCTGCGGCTGATCGACATCCTCAAGGAGGAACTGGGCGGCACCAGCGTCGACTTCACCGCCTGGAACACCGAGTCGATCCTCTCCCGGCTCCACTTCGTCGTACGCGTCCCGCAGGGCACCGAGCTGACGGGGCTCACCGACCAGGACGTCGACCGTATCGAGGCGCGGCTCGTCGAGGCCGCCCGCTCCTGGGCCGACGGCTTCGGCGAGGCGCTCAACGCCGAGCTGGGCGAGGAGCGCGCCGCCGAACTGCTGCGCCGCTACGGCAACGCCTTCCCCGAGGGCTACAAGGCCGACCACTCGCCCCGCGCGGCCGTCGCCGACCTCGTACGCGTCGAGGAACTGAGCCGCGAGGAGAAGGACTTCGCCCTCTCCCTCTACGAGCCGGTCGGCGCCGGCCCCGGCGAGCGCCGCTTCAAGATCTACCGCACGGGCGAGCAGGTCTCCCTGTCCGCCGTCCTGCCGGTGCTCCAGCAGCTCGGCGTCGAGGTCGTGGACGAGCGGCCCTACGAGCTGCGCTGCGCGGACCGCGCGCAGGCCTGGATCTACGACTTCGGGCTGCGCATGCCGCGCGGTGAGAACGCCCAGACCAAGGACGACCATCTCGCCGAGGACGCCCGCGAGCGCTTCCAGGACGCCTTCGCCGCCGTCTGGACCGGCGAGGCGGAGAACGACGGCTTCAACTCCCTCGTCCTGCGCGCCGGGCTCAACTGGCGCGAGGCGATGGTGCTGCGCGCGTACGCGAAGTATCTGCGCCAGGCCGGGGCGACCTTCAGCCAGGACTACATGGAGGACACCCTCCGTAACAACGTCCACACCACCCGCCTGCTGATCTCCCTCTTCGAGGCGCGGATGGCGCCCAACCGCCAGCGCGCCGGTACGGAGCTGATCGAAGGGCTCCTCGAAGAGCTGACCGGAGCGCTCGACCAGGTCGCCAGCCTCGACGAGGACCGCATCCTGCGCTCGTTCCTCACCGTCATCAAGGCCACGCTCCGGACGAACTTCTTCCAGAGCGCCGGCGAGGGAAGCCTCAAGAGGGGCCAGAGCGCGGGCAAGGGGCCGGACGGGAAGATCGGCACCGGCCGGCAGAGCGCGGTGGAGAAGCACCACAGCTACGTGTCGATGAAGTTCGACCCGCAGGCCATCCCCGACCTGCCCGCGCCGCGCCCGGCGTACGAGATCTGGGTCTACTCGCCGCGCGTCGAGGGCGTGCACCTGCGCTTCGGCAAGGTCGCCCGAGGCGGTCTGCGCTGGTCCGACCGGCGCGAGGACTTCCGTACGGAGATCCTCGGCCTGGTCAAGGCGCAGATGGTCAAGAACACGGTGATCGTGCCGGTCGGTGCCAAGGGCGGCTTCGTCGCCAAGCACCTCCCCGACCCGGCCGTGGACCGGGACGCCTGGCTCGCCGAGGGCATCGCCTCCTACAAGACGTTCATCTCGGCGCTGCTCGACATCACCGACAACATGGTGGCCGGCGAGGTTGTGCACCCCGCCGACGTGGTGCGGCACGACGAGGACGACACGTATCTGGTCGTCGCCGCCGACAAGGGCACCGCCAGCTTCTCCGACATCGCCAACGAGGTCGCGATCGCCTACGACTTCTGGCTCGGCGACGCCTTCGCCTCCGGCGGCTCCGCCGGCTACGACCACAAGGGCATGGGCATCACGGCGCGCGGCGCCTGGGAGTCCGTCAAGCGGCACTTCCGCGAGCTGGGCCACGACACCCAGACCGAGGACTTCACCGTCGCCGGAGTCGGCGACATGTCCGGCGACGTGTTCGGCAACGGCATGCTGCTCTCGGAGCACATCCGGCTGGTCGCCGCCTTCGACCACCGGCACATCTTCATCGACCCGGACCCGGACGCGGCCACCTCGTTCGCCGAGCGCCGCCGTCTGTTCGACCTGCCGCGCAGCTCCTGGGCCGACTACGACAAGTCGCTGCTGTCACAGGGCGGCGGGATCCACCCCCGCAGCGCGAAGTCGATCCCGGTCAACGCGCATGTGCGCCAGGCGCTGGGGATCGAGGCGGGCGTGTCCAAGCTGACGCCGGCCGATCTGATGCGCGCGATCCTCAAGGCCCCGGTCGACCTGATGTGGAACGGCGGCATCGGTACGTACATCAAGTCGTCCACGGAGTCGAACGCGGACGTCGGCGACAAGGCCAACGACGCCATCCGTATCAACGGCGAGGACCTGCGGGCCAAGGTCGTCGGCGAGGGCGGCAACCTCGGCGCGACGCAGCTCGGCCGTATCGAGTTCGCGCGGCGCGGGGCCGACGGCCAGGGCGGCAAGATCAACACCGACGCCATCGACAACAGCGCCGGTGTGGACACCTCGGACCACGAGGTGAACATCAAGATCCTGCTCAACGGCCTCGTGACGGAAGGGGACATGACCGTCAAGCAGCGCAACAAGCTGCTCGCGGCCATGACCGACGAGATCGGCACACTGGTCCTGCGCAACAACTACGCGCAGAACGTGGCACTGGCCAACGCCGTCGTCCAGGCCCCGTCCCTGCTCCACGCCCACCAGCGGTTCATGCGCCGCCTGGAGCGCGACGGCAGCCTCGACAGGGCGCTGGAATTCCTGCCGACCGACCGCCAGATCCGGGAGCTGCTCAACTCGGGCAAGGGGCTCTCCCAGCCCGAACTCGCCGTCCTCCTCGCGTACACGAAGATCACCGTCGCCGAGGAGCTGATCTCCACCGGGCTGCCCGACGACCCGTATCTGCGCAAGCTGCTGTACGCGTACTTCCCCGCGCAGCTCCGCGAGAAGTTCGGCGAGCAGATCGACGGGCACGCGCTGCGCCGCGAGATCATCACGACGGTGCTGGTCAACGACACCGTGAACGCGGGAGGTTCGACCTTCCTGCACCGGCTGCGCGAGGAGACCGGGGCGTCGATCGAGGAGATCGTACGGGCGCAGACAGCGGCCCGGGAGATCTTCGGGCTCGGCGAGGTCTGGGACGCGGTCGAGGCACTGGACAACACCGTCGGCGCCGACGTCCAGACCCGGATCAGGCTCCACTCGCGGCGACTGGTCGAGCGCGGCACGCGCTGGCTGCTCGGCAACCGGCCGCAGCCGGTGGAGATCGCCGGGACGGTCGACTTCTTCGCCGACGGTGTGGAGCAGGTGTGGCAGCAACTGCCCCAACTGCTGCGCGGCGCGGATCTGGAGTGGTACCAGAACATCGTGGAGGAGCTCACCGGGGTGGGTGTGCCCGATGTGCTGGCGCTGCGGGTCGCCGGATTCTCCGCGGCGTTCCCGGCGCTCGACATCGTGCAGATCGCCGACCGTACGGGCAAGGAGCCGCTGGCCGTCGCCGAGGTGTACTACGACCTCGGGGACCGGCTGCGGATCACGCAGCTGATGGACCGGATCATCGAGCTGCCGAGGGCCGACCGCTGGCAGTCGATGGCCCGCGCGTCGATCCGCGAGGACCTGTACGCGGCGCACGCCGCCCTGACGTCGGATGTGCTGTCCGTCGGGAACGGGACGTCGACGCCGGAGGAGCGGTTCAAGGCGTGGGAGCAGAAGAACGCCGCGATTCTGGGGCGTTCACGCACCACGCTGGAGGAGATCCAGAGCTCGGACTCCTTCGACCTGGCGAATCTGTCGGTCGCGATGCGGACGATGCGGACGCTGCTGCGTACGCACGCGTAGCCGGCTCCCCGGCGGGGGGTGTCCTCAATCGCCGGACAGGCTGAAGGCGCCGGGCCGTCCATCCGCAGCGTTCCCGACTCCAGCCAGATCGCCCGGTCGCACGTCTCGGTGATCGTCTTGTTGCTGTGGCTGACAAGGAAGACCGTGCCCGCCTCCTTGCGCAGCTCGGCGATGCGCTCCTTGCTGCGCTTCTGGAACCGGGCGTCCCCCGTGGACAGCGCCTCGTCGATCAGCAGCACGTCATGGGTCTTGGCCGCCGCGATCGAGAAGCGGAGCCGGGCGCCCATGCCGGAGGAGTACGTGCGCATCGGCAGAGTGATGAAGTCGCCCTTCTCGTTGATCCCGGAGAACTCCACGATGTCCGCGTAACGGCTCTTGACCTGCGCGCGCGTCATGCCCATCGCGAGCCCGCCGAGTATCACGTTGCGCTCGCCGGTCAGATCGCTCATCAGCGCCGCGTTGACGCCGAGAAGCGAGGGCTGGCCACGGGTGAAGACCTTGCCCTCGCTCGGCGGCAGCAGCCCGGCGACCGCCTTGAGCAGGGTCGACTTGCCGGAGCCGTTGGAGCCGATGAGACCGATGGCCTCACCTTTGTACGCGACGAAGCTCACCCCGCGTACGGCGTGCACCTCGCGCGCTCCGGGGCTCCTCCGGCGCGAGACGATCCGGCTGAGCGCCGAGGTGGCGCTGCCTTTGCCGCCCTTGGTGCCGTGCACCGTGTAGGTGATGTGGACGCCGTCGACGACGACGGTCGGAACTCGCTCGGTCTCAGCCACGGCCGTACTTCTCCTCAGACTGCCAGAAGAACAGAAATCCGCCGACCCCGACGAGCACCGCCCAGCCGGTGGCGACCAGCCAGACATGGGGCGGGAGTTGACCGGCGGTGAAGCTGTCGATGAGCGCGAAGCGCATCAGGTCGATGTAGACGGCCGCCGGATTGCATTCGAGCGCGAGCCGGACCAGCTCCGGCACCTTCTCGTTCTTGAACACCGTGTCCAGGCTCCACATCACACCGGACGCGTACATCCAGGTGCGGAGCAGGAACGGCATCAGCTGCGCGATGTCGGGCGTCGCCGCCGTCAGTCTCGCGAAGATCATCGCGAGCCCGGTGTTGAACAGGGTCTGGAGCGCGAGGGCGGGTACGGCCAGCAGCCAGGCGGGGCTCGGGTACTGGTCGAAGACGAGCAGGATCATGGCCAGGGCGCCCAGCGAGAACAGCAGTTGCTGCACCTGCTGGAGGGCGAGCGCGAGCGGCAGCGAGGCGCGTGGGAAGTGCAGGGCGCGTACGAGGCCGATGTTGCCCGAGACGGCACGGGTCCCGGCGGTGATGGTGCCGGCGGTGAACGACCAGATGAAGACGCCGGTGACCAGGAACGGGACGAAGTCCGGCACCCCGTCCTTGGTGTTCAGCAGGACGCCGAAGATGAAGTAGTAGACGGTCGCGTTGAGCAGCGGCGTCATGATCTGCCAGAGCTGGCCGAGCTTCGCCTGGCTGTACTGCGAGGTGAGCCGGGCGGTGGCGAAGGCCGTCACGAAGTGGCGGCGGGAGTGCAGCCCGCGCAGATACGCGGGGAGCGAGGGCCGGGCGCCGCTCTCGGTCAGGCCGTGCCGGGCGGCGAACGCGCGCAGGTCCTGCGGGAGGGGCGGAGCCGGCG
>NZ_MDCR01000346.1 GCF_001723055.1 Streptomyces niveus | reverse complement strand
TGCGCGGTGGACGCCCGCGCGTCGCGGCGCGCGGGCGGGGACAGGTTCGGGGCGACGATCCGGCTGCTGGAGCGGCTGCAGCAGGTGTTTCCGGTGAGCGCGGTGGAGGCGGAACTGTCGGTGTGGTCGCGGGAGGCGACGGAGCGGCTGCTCCCGTGGTGCGCGGCGCGGGGCGTCGGGTTCCTGGCGGCGATGCCGCTCGGCAGCGGTTATCTGACGGGCACGCTCACGCCCGGGCAGGGGTTCGAGCCGGAGGACGTACGGGCCAGGCATCCGCGCTTCACGGCGGAGATGATGGCGTCGAACCAGCCGGTGGTGGCGGGGCTGCGGCGGGTCGCCGAGCGGCACGGGGCGACGACGGCGCAGGTGGCTCTGGCGTGGGTGCTGACGCGCGGCCCCCATGTGGTGCCCGTTCCGGGGGCGAAGCGGGAGCGGTGGGCGGTGGAGAACGCGGGGGCGGCCGGGCTGGAGTTGTCGGCGGCGGATCTGGCGGAGATCGCCGCGCTGCCCCCGGTGTGGGAGTCGTGGCACTGACAGCGGGTCGATGGGAACCTGAACGGGGGCAGCGGTGTATGAAACGTAGAGACGCAGCCGTCGAAGGGATCAAGACCGTGCAACGTGCTCCAGTGACGGCCGTGTTGGCCGCAGCGGCGCTATTCGTGATGACCGCGTGCTCGTCCTCCGACGGCACGGGGCGGTCCGCGGGCCCGGCGGGTTCCCCGTCCGCGTCGGTGTCCGGCGGGTCGGCGTCTCCGGACGGCGAGGCGAAGCCGTCGGCGCCGCCCGCGAAGGGCTCGGCGAAGGTGGTGTCCACGCTGACCGAGGGCCTCAATTCGCCGTGGGGCCTGGCGGCGCTGCCCGAGGGCGATCTGCTCGTCTCCTCGCGCGACAAGGGGACGATCACCCGGGTCGATGTGAAGAACGGCAAGAAGACCGAGGTGGGCTCGGTGCCCGGGGTCTCCCCCGGCGGCGAGGGAGGTCTGCTGGGCCTCGCGCTCTCCCCGTCGTTCGCCTCGGACACCTATGTGTACGCGTATTTCACGACCGACTCCGACAATCGCATCGCGCGTATGCTCTACGACCCGAAGAGGCCCGTGGGCCAGCAGTTGGGCGCGCCCGACACGATCCTGCGGGGCATCCCCAAGGGCAACATCCACAACGGCGGCCGGATCGCCTTCGGCCCGGACAAGATGCTCTACGCGGGCACGGGCGAGACGGGTGAGACGGGCCTCGCACAGGACAAGAAGTCCCTGGGCGGGAAGATCCTGCGGATGACCCCGGACGGACAGCCGGTGCACGGCAATCCGGAGGCCGATTCGGTGGTGTACACGTACGGACACCGCAATGTGCAGGGTCTCGCCTGGGACTCCGAGAAGCATCTGTGGGCGTCGGAGTTCGGCCAGAACACCTGGGACGAGCTGAATCTGATCGAGCCGGGGAAGAACTACGGCTGGCCGGAGGCCGAGGGCACGGCCGGGAAGAAGGGGTTCGTCGATCCGGTCGAGGAGTGGCGGACGAAGGACGCGTCGCCGAGCGGTATCGCGTTCGCCAAGGGGTCCATCTGGATGGCGGCGCTGCGCGGCGAGCGGCTCTGGCGGATCCCGCTGGCCGGCGTGAAGCCGTCGGCCGCCCCCCAGGCTTTCCTGGAGGGCAAGTACGGGCGGCTGCGTACGGTGCTGGCGACCGGGGACGGCGGGCTCTGGCTGCTGACCAGCAACACCGACGGCCGGGGCACCCCGAAGCCGGGCGACGACAAGATCCTCCGGCTGGAGGTGACGTAACCGCCCGCCGTACGGGGGGCTTGTCCGGCGGACGAGGCTACTTCGCGGACACGCCCTGGGGGTGGGTCAGTTCCAGGTCGTCGAAGAGGTGCAGGCGGTGTGTCATCGCCGCCGCCTCCGTGCGGCCCGAGACGCCCAGCTTGGCCAGGATGTTGGAGACGTGCACGCTCGCCGTCTTGGGCGAGATGTAGAGCTCCTCGGCGATCTGGCGGTTGCTGCGGCCCTCGGCGACCCGGCGCAGGACGTCCTGTTCGCGAGGCGTCAGGCCCAGTGTGCCGAGCGCGTCGGCCCCGGAGGCGGGTGCCGGGGCGAGTCTCGGGGTGGTGGCGAGGCTGATCCGGGCCCGGTTGGCGAGGAGTTCGGTCTGCTCCACGAGGAGTCCGGCGCCGAGCCGCTTCGCCGCGGTGTGGGCCTGCACCAGCAGCGCCGTGGCCTGTTCCCGGTCGGCGGACGCCGCGAGGAGGTCGGCCGCCCAGCGGTGGCGGGTGTCGGCGAGTTCGTACGGCCGGTTCAGCGTCTCGAAGGCGGCGACCGCGCGGGCCCACAGCTTCGGGGCGACGATGCCGTCGGCACGGGCGAGTTCGGCTTCGAGCATCAGGTCGTACGCCCGCCAGATCGGGACGACGGCGGGCAGCCGCTTCGCGTGGTCGCGGACGATCGCCAGGATCGCCTCCCGCCCGGCGTCGGCCTCCGGCAGCCCGCGCGCGTCAGCTTCCATCGCGGCGGCCGAGCAGAGCAGCGGCAGTGCGTACCGCTGCATGCCCGGCGGGAAGCCCTGCGCGGCGACCTGTTCGAACTCTCTGCGGGCCTCGGCGAGCCTGCCCTGCTGCGCGGCGCTGATCATCGCCAGCCTGGCCGGCGCGATGACGTGCTGCGGCTGTGGGTCGTGCGGGCCGAAGACCGCGCGGGCCAGGGTCACTTGGCTCGTCGCCTCGGCGGCGTCGCCGCGAGCGAGGGCGAGCATCGCGCGCCGCAGGGCGACCAGGGCACGCGCCTTGGGGGCGGGGGCGATCTGGGCCGCCTCGTCGACGGCTGTGCGGGCCTCGTTCCAGCGGCCGAGCGAGAAGAGCGACTCGCTCAGGTTGACCCGGACCCAGGCCTCGGTGTCGGACAGGCCTCGCTGATGGCAGAGGGCGATGCCGAGTTCGGCCGCGGCGACCGCGTCCTCGGAGCGGCCCACGCTCTCCAGCGTGGACGGCAGGTTGATGTTGATGCGGCTCAGGATGCCGAGCGTGCCGCGGTTGCCGAGCTCGAAGACGCGGTCCCGTACCGCGTACATCTCGGCGAGCCCTTCCTCGATGGATCCCGATTCGGTGGTGAGCCAGCCGCGGGTGTGTCTGGCGTTCAGTTCGATGTGCTCCGCGCCGACGAGGCGCGCGTACTCCACGGCGCGGTCGGCGGCGGCCAGGCTGTTGGGGCCCGGCCGGTGGAGGGCGCCCCAGCTCGCGACGTCGGAGAGGACCGAGGCGTGCACGGCGGACGGCGGCAGGCCGCGTACCAGGTCCTGGGCGGTGGCCAGTTCGTCCCAGCCGTCGCCGCGTGTGAGTTGCTGTACGAGCCGTGAGCGCTGTGTCCAGAACCAGGCGGCGCGCAGCGGGTCGTCCACGGTCTCCAGGACCCGCATGGCCTTCTTGGACAGCGCCAGGGCTCGCTCCCGTTCACCGCCGAAGCGGGCCGCGACGGTCGCCTCGGCGAGCAGGTCGAGATAGCGCAGCGGGGCGCTCGCCCCTTCGGCGATGGGCGGGTATGCCTCGGTGTCGTCCGGGGGCCTGAGGCAGGCCCGTACGTCCTCGGGCGCGGCGTCCCACAGCTCCATGGCGCGCTCCAGCAGCCGCAGTTGCTCGGCGTGCGCGTAGCGCCGGCGGGCCTCGACGGAGGCGAGCAGGACGACGGGCAGGGCTTTCGCCGCGTCGTGCGCGTGGTACCAGTAACCGGCGAGGCGGGTGGTGCACTCGTCGCCCCGTACGAGGGAGGGGTCGGCCTCCAGGGCCTCGGCGAGGCGGCGGTTGAGCCGGGAGCGCTCGCCGGGGAGCAGGTCGTCGCTGATGGCCTCGCGGACGAGCGAGTGCCGGAAGCGGTAGCCGTCGCCGTCCGCCGTGGTGAGAAGGATGTTGGCGCCGACGGCGGCCCGCAGCGCCTCGATCAGGTCGTCCTCGGAGAGCTGCGCGACGGCCAGCAGCAGGGGGAACTCGACCCGGGCGCCGCCCTCGGCGACGATCCGGGCCACCCGCTGGGCGTTCTCCGGCAGGGTCTCGACGCGGACGAGCAGCAGGTCGCGCAGTGAGTCGGTGAGCCCGGAACGGCAGCCGGACTCGACGGCGACGGCCAGCTCCTCCACGAAGAACGCGTTGCCGTCGGAGCGCCCGAAGATCTCGTCGACGCGTTGCGGATCCGGCTCGTCCCCGAAGATGCCGCGCAGTTGCCCCCGGACCTCGGCGCGGTTGAAGCGGGAGAGCTCGACCCTGGTGACCGTACGCAGCCGGTCCAGCTCCGCCAGGAGCGGGCGCAGCGGGTGTCTGCGGTGGACGTCGTCGGCGCGGTAGCTGGCGATGACCAGGAGCCGGCCGCGGCGCAGCGTACGGAACAGATAGGCGAGCAGATGGCGGGTGGAGGCGTCCGCCCAGTGCAGGTCCTCCAGGACGAGGACGACGGTGCGGTCGGCGGCGAGGCGCTCCAGCAGCCGGACGGTCAGTTCGAAGAGGCTGGCCGTGCCGTGCTCACCGAGGGCGCCGCCGGCCGAGGGGCCCAATTCGGGGAGGATCCTGGCCAGTTCGCCCTCCTGGCCCTCGGCCGCCGAGGCGATCTCCTCGGGAAGCAGCCGCCGCAGGCCGCGCAGGGCGGCGGAGAAGGGCGCGAAGGGCAGTCCGTCGCCGCCGATCTCCACACAGCCGCCGACCGCGACGACCGCGTTGTCACGGCACGCGCGGGAGATCAGCTCCTCGATGAGCCGGGTCTTGCCGACCCCCGCCTCACCGCCGACGAGCAGCGCCTGCGGCTCGCCGGCGGCGGCGCGGGCGAGCGCATCGGTGAGTACGGTCAGCTCGCCGTCGCGACCGACGAACACCGGACTGACTGACTTGGTCTCCACGGTCCCGAGCATCGCACAGGGGTACGACAGTGCGGCACTCGTTATCGCGGCGGTCGCCGCATGGGCCGGTGGCACATGCGGCGACCGCCGGTGCGGCTTCTTCAGGAGGTCGGGGCGGGCGGCCATCTCCGCACGCCGCCCGTCACGCCGCCCTCGTGAACCGGCCCCGGAGCGATTCCACCCGCCCCTCGCCCTTGTCGCGGGCGCTGCGCGCGGCCTCCTTACGGGCCTGGCGGACCTGGCGGATCAGCCGCCGGTCGTCGGCCTGACGGATCAGCTCGGCCGCCCGCAGCTGGTGCATCTCGTAATCGAACATCTCGACTCCCCTTGTCACGAAGTGCTTCGGCGTCCTGCGATGCCTCAACACTCGTCTCCCAGGGGGTGCGTACGCATCGGGAGAGTGCCGCATCTTCGCGGCGCGGGGGCCTTAGGCGGACGGACGAAGGGCCGGGCGGGAGCCTAAGGCCCCGCCCGGCCCTTCCGGGTCCGTGCCCAGGACGTCCTGGGCCGTGCTCCGCCCGGCTCAGCCGGCCGGCGGGGCCTGGGCCGGGGGCGGCTCCGGCAGGGACACGAAGACGTCGAAGTACATGCCCACGGAGATCAGCAGGCCGAGCGCGGCGAGCACGAGACCGGCCACGGCGAACGGCCGCACCCAGCTCTTGCGCTGCGGCAGGCCGAGCGCGACCAGGCCGGCGATCAGCGCCAGTACCGCGAAGATGCCGTTGGTCAGCGCGATGGCGTGCCAGGCGTCGCCGTAGATCTCGGAGATCTGCTGCTCGGCCGTGCCGGTCTGGCCGAGGTCGATCTGGCCCACGAGCGTCTCGCGCTCGGAGATCACCTTGCCGGACCAGGTGCCGATGAGCGAGACGAGCGAGAGCAGCAGGGAGACGAGCGCCGCGGACGCCGCCGCGAGGCCGCTGGAGGGCGGCGGGGTGTACTCGCCGTCCAGGTCGTCGCCCAGCACGTCACCGTCGTCCCCGTCGGCGTCCGAGGCTCCGTCACCGTCAACGCCGTCGGCGCCGTCGGTACGGCCCGCCTCAGGGGTCTCCCCAGGCTCTTTGGCCAGGTTCGGGCCCGGCGCGTCGTTCTTCTCGGCAGTAGCCGTGACGGCGCGCTCCGCCTCGTTGTCGCCGCTGTCGTCAGCGGACTTCTCTGGCTTGGTCGTGGGGTTCATGCGCCGCACGGTAGGCGGCCCGTATGAGAGATCCATGAGAGTTTCGTCAATTGGTGTGCCGTCGCAGCTCACGCCACTCGGGAGCGAGTACGGACCAGATCTCGTGGTCCTGCCGGAGCCCGTGATGGACGCCCGCCGAGCGCAGCACGCCGTCGCGCCGCAGTCCGAGGCGCTCCGCGGTTCGGATGCTCGCCACGTTCGCCGACGACACCACCCACTCCACGCGGTGGATGCCGCGCCGGTCCACCGCCCAGTCGATGAGCACCCGCACCGCGCGGGTCACCAGTCCGCGCCCCGTGGCCGCCGGTTCGAGCCAGCAGCCGACCTCGCAGGTGCCCTGGGCCGCGTCGAAGAGCCGGAACATCACTCCGCCGACGAGGGTGCCGTCGAGCCAGATCCCGTAGATCCGCCCGGCGTCGGCGGCCTGCTTCTCGGCGTACCTGAGGAGGAACGTCCGCGCCGATTCGAGGTCGGACACGGCCTGGGCGAGCCCGACGTGCACGTCGACCAGTTCCCTCGCCCGGTCCATGTGTGCGAGGAACTCCTCGGCCTGCCAGGGCTCCAGCGGTCTCAGTTCCGCCCCGTCGTCACCCAGTGATATCGCGAACATCGCACTTCCTTCGATCCGTTCGGTCCAGTGGCGGCCCACTCACCGCGGCGCGTGCTCCACCCGCTCCGCGTGCACTTCGCGCCGCGCGGGGATCTTCCCAGACGCGGTGCCGTCGCCGGCGGGCGCCTCGATGCTGATGCGCGGCAGCCGGCGTTCCAGCCAGCTCGGCAGCCACCAGTTGGCGCCGCCCAGCAGGTGCATCAGGGCGGGCACGAGGAGTGTACGGAGGACGAAGGCGTCCAGCGCGACGGCGGCGGCGAGCCCGATGCCGAACATCGCGATGACGCGGTCCCCGCTGAGGACGAAGGCGAGGAAGACCGAAATCATGATCACGGCGGCCGAGTTGATGACGCGGCCGGTCTCGGCGAGGCCGACCCGTACGGCCCGTTTGTTGTCGCCGGTCGCCAGCCACTCCTCGTACATACGGCTCACCAGGAAGACCTGGTAGTCCATGGACAGGCCGAAGAGGACCGAGACCATGATCACGGGCAGGAACGGCTCGATGGGACCCGCGCTGCCGAGGCCGAGGAGTTCACTCCCCCACCCCCACTGGAAGATCGCGACGACGATCCCGAACGACGAGGCGACCGCGGCGATGTTCATCACCGCCGCCTTCAGTGGGATGCCGACGGAGCGGAAGGCGACCAGGAGCAGCAGACAGCCGAGGGCGACGACGACGCCGACGAACAGCGGCAGTTTGCCGACGACGACGTCGGCGAAGTCGTCGTAGCTGGCCGTGACCCCGCCGACGGACACGTCCAGGGAGGTGCCGTCCTGGGCGCGGGGCAGTACCTCCGTACGGAGGCGGTCGACGAGGTCGCTGGTGGCCTTCGACTGGGGCTCGGACGTGGGGACCACGGTGAGCAGGGCCCGGTCGCCGCTGCCGCTGAAGACGATCGGCCCGACGGAGGCGACGCCCCTCGACTCGCGCAGCGTGTTGGGCAGTTGGTCCATCGCGAGCCGGTCGTCGGCGCCGTCCAGCTCGGCGACGAGGGTCAGCGGGCCGTTGACGCCGGGGCCGAAGCCCTCGGCGAGCCGGTCGTACGCCTGCCGGGTGGTGGTGGACGCCGCGTTGTTGCCCTGGTCGGAGGTTCCCAGATGGAGCGAGAACGTCGGCAGGGCGAGCACCGCCATCACGACCACGGCGGCGACGCCGAGCAGCCGTGGGTGGCGTTCCACGAAGGCGGACCAGCGGGCGGCGAATCCGGTGGGCAGTTCGGGCCGGGGCCCGTGTTCGGCGAGCCGGACGCGCTCGCGGCGGCTCAGCACGCGCGTCCCGGCGTACGAGAGCAGGGCCGGCAGCAGGGTCACGGCGGCGGCGACCGTCAGCGCGACGGTGAGCGAGGCGGCGATGGCGACGCCGTTGAGGAAGCTGAGGCGCAGCACCAGCATGCCGAGGAGCGCGATACAGACGGTGGCTCCGGCGAAGACCACGGCGCGCCCCGTGGTGGCGACGGCCTCGGTGGCGGCCTCGGTGACCGTCAGGCCCTGTTTGAGGCCCTTCCGGTGTCTGGTGACGATGAACAGCGCGTAGTCGATGCCGACGCCGAGCCCGACGAGCAGACCGAGCATCGGCGCGAAGTCGGCCACGGTCATGACGTGGCCGAGGAGCGCGATGCCCGCGTACGCCGTCCCGACGGAGACCAGGGCGGTCGCGATGGGCAGCAGGCTGGCCGCGAGCGAGCCGAAGGCGAGGAAGAGGACCACGGCGGCGATGGCGACACCGACGATCTCCGCCGTGTGCGCCGTGGTGCCCTCGGTGAGGGCGACGGCGCCGCCGCCGACCTCCACCTGGAGATCGTCGGTGGCCGCCTTCTTCGCCGTGTCCACGACAGCCTGGGCCTGGGCGACGGGGATGTCGTCGACCTGTTTGTCGAAGGTCACCACGGCGAAGGCGGTGCGGCCGTCCTCGCTGATCTGGCGGACCCCTTCGCCGTCGTCGGGGCCGGACGCCTGCGAGGGCGCCCCGGCGCCGCCGGTGATGACGTAGGGGCTCATCACGCCCGCCACTCCGGGCAGCTTGGCGATCTCACCGAGCGTGACGCCCATGCGCACTTCGATGTCGTCCGCGCGGACGGAGCCGCGTTCGCTGTGCCAGACGACGGTGTCGCTGTCGCCGCTGCGGTCGGGGAAGCCGGTCTTCAGGAGGTCGACGGCGTGGCCGGACTCGGTGCCGGGAGCCTCGTAGTCGTTGGAGTACGAGGTCCCGGCCACGACGGCGGCGGTGCCGGTGGAGCCGAGGGCGAGCAGCCACAGGAGCACCACCAGGAGCCGGTGCCTGACGCACCACCGCGCGACTGCTGCCAACGGTCTGCTCCCCTGCGTGGTCCCGGAGAGCCAACTCTGACATCGAATCGTGATCGTTTGCCCGTTTGGTGGGGTTCCTCACACGGTGTTGACCTGGTGTTCGATCAATGGGAGCCAGTAATTCCGGTTCAGCCGGAGACGCTCGGCTTCCCGTTCTCGATGTGACCCATCAGCCGTCGCCGGAAGCCCCGGCCGGCCGTCACCTCGATGTCGTACCACCCGTGCGCGTCGGCGGCCGAGTGCACGACATGGCGGCTGCGTCCGGGCTTGACCTTGAACTCGCGCTTCCAGTCGCGGAGATCGGCCTCGTCGGCGTAACCGAGGGAGCGCACGGTGAACGTGACGGGCAGATCACCCTCATTACGGAGGGTGAGATGCAGATCGCGGTCGTGGTGGTCGACGGACGAGCTGACCTCGGCGCCGCGGCCCGCGACGGGACCGGCGAACTCGCGGCGGAAGCCGTTGGGCCCGGTGATCGTGAAGCGGTACGCGTCACCGGTGAGAGGCACCGTCCATTGCGACGTACCCCTGACGTCCCGGTGCTGCGGGACGTCGAACTCACCGGCGTACGGATAGAGCGCGAAGTGGGCGCTCGACCGCCCCGTGTTGCGCAGTTCGAGCCGCAGGGCGCGCGCCCCGGCGCGGCCGGCCACGAGGCTGCCGTAGGCGTCCGGCTGGTACGGCAGCGGGCGGGCGGGCCGCGTACCGGGCTCCTGCACCGGCATCCGCTGCACGGCCGGCGGCGCCGGCCGCCAGCGCCCCGTGAACGGCGGGACGGGGCCGGGCTGCTCGACGTCCGGACGCGGCCGGCTCCGTCCGAAGTCGAAGGCGGACGTCAGATCGCCGGTGACGGCGCGCCGCCACGGGGTGATGTTGGGCTCCTTCACCCCGGTCCACTTCTCCATGAAGCGGATGACGGAGGTGTGGTCGAAGACCTGCGAGCAGACGTAGCCGCCGACGGTCCAGGGCGAGACGACGAGCAGCGGCACGCGGATGCCGAGCCCCGTGGGGCGGCCCTCCCAGCGTTCGGCGGCGTCGTCCACGGGCGGCACGGGCGGCGGGACGTGGTCGAAGAAGCCGTCGTTCTCGTCGTAGTTGATCAGCAGGACCGTGTGCCGCCAGACGTCGGGGTGGGCGCCGAGCGCGTCGAGCACCTGGTAGACGAGGCCGGCGCTGGCGACCGGCGAGGACGCGCCGGGGTGCTCGGAGTCGACGGCGGAGGGCACCAGGTACGACACCTCGGGCAGCGTGCCCGCCGCCACGTCGGCGCGGAACGACGCGGCGAGGGTGCCGGACTCCACGCGCCGCAGCCCGCGCTCGAAGAGCGAGCGCTCCGGGGCGGTGAGGCTCGCGACGCCTTCCTCCAGCGCGGCGAGCAGCCGGGCCCGTACGGCGGTGTCGTCGGTGCCCCGCACCGCGGCGTAGAAGGCCTCCATGAACGTGAAGCCGTCGGCGCCTTCGACGTCGAGTTCACGCGCCGTGGTGAGCGCCTTGTGCGCGATCTTCTTGAAGGAGGTGAAGAACTCGATGTTGTTGTCGGTGAAGTTCTCCCACTCCGAGTACGTCTTCCAGGTGCGTCCGGCCTTCTCCAGCCGCTCCGCGTACGTCGGCCACGCGTAGCCGGGATGGGTGTCCTCGGCGTACGCGTCGTTGCCGACGGCGCGCCGGCCGTCCGCCTCGTAGCCGGTCCAGCCGCTCCACAGGTGGTTGCGGTTGGGGCTGGTGGAGGTGTGGACGGACGAGTGGTAGGCGTCGCAGATGGTGAAGGTGTCGGCCAGTTCGTGGTGCAGCGGGATGTCGGCGCGGTCGTAGTACGCCATGGTGGCGGCGGTCTTGGCGGTGACCCAGCCGTCCATCCAGCCGTTGCTCCACGCCTTGGCGCCACCGTTCCAGGAGTGGTCGAGGTCGCCTATGTACTGAAGGTCCTTCTTCTGCGCCTCGGCGGCGTCGCGTACGGGGAAGGGCAGGACGGTGCCGCCGCCGACGGCTCCCGGCTGCTCGAACACGGGGCGGCCGGTGGGCAGTTCCACGGCGTTGCGGTCCCCGAAGCCCCGGACGCCGCGCAGCGTGCCGAAGTAGTGGTCGAAGGACCGGTTCTCCTGCATGAGCACCACGACATGCCTGACGGCGTCCAGTCCCCCGGCCGGCGCCTCGGCGGCGATGGCGGCGCGCAGGGACGGCGGCAGCACGGAGGCCGCCGCGGCGGCGCCGACGGTGCCGCCGCCGAGCGCGAAGAGCCGTCGCCGTGAGATGTCAGTGGCCAAGAGATCCTCCCGAGTCAAGTGCTACGGCCCGGAAGCTAGTCACCGTAGGTGGCGGCGGGAAGACCCGGGGGCGGCCCGGTGATGAACGTCCGAGAGTCGCCCCCGTCCGGTCCGGGCGGATCCATGGCGGTCGGGCGCCGGGTGGCGCAAGCTGGGCCTGTCCGACGGGCGCCCCCGCGCACCCGCACTCACGCACTCCCGCGCATACGACAGGGACAGCCTGCCCATGAATGTCACCGTGTTCGGCGCCACCGGGCGTACCGGACAAGCCTTCCTCGCCTCCGCCGCGCGCGCCGGGCACCGCACCACCGCGCAGGTGCGGGAGCCGGCGCGGCTGGGCGACGCCCCCGTGGACCGGGTGGTGACCGGCAGCCCCTTCGACGAGAGCGCCGTGACCGACGCCCTCACCGGCGCCGACGCCGCGGTGATCGCCTTCGGCCTCAAGGGCAACCGGACGACGCCTCTGTACTCACGCGGCACCGAACTGATCGTGGACGCGATGCGGAAGCTGGCCGTACGCCGGCTGGTCGTCGTCTCGGAGGCCGGCTACGGCCCCCATGTACGCGGCCTCTCGGGCCGTACCATCGCCGCCCTCTACCGCGCGACGGCCCGGCCGCTCCTGCGGGAGCGGGAGGCCCAGGACGCGGTGGTCCTCACCAGCGGCCTGGAGTGGACGGTCGTACGGTCCGGGGTGCTGCACCACGGCCCCGCGCGCGGCAACCGCCCCCGCTCCTTCACACCGCACCGGGGTCTCGCGCCCCGTACGACCTACGCGGACCTCGCCGACCTCGTCCTGGGCGCGCTGGACGACCCCGCGACGTACGGCCGGGACCTGTACCCGTAGGGCGTACGAGAGGCGCTCACGGCGCCTGCTGGACGACCTCGCGCAGGTCCTTGGCGTAGTGGCCGATGGCCCGCCGGTACGCCCGCACACCCGGGTCGTCACTGGTCGTCGCCAGCAACTCCAGCAGGATCCGCGTCGCTTCCTCGTGCTGCTCCGTGTTGAACAGCGCCATCGCGAGGAACGTCCGCAGAGCGCCGTCGTCGGGGAACTCCACCAGCCCGCCGCGCAGCGTCCCAACGGCTTCCTCGTACCGGCCGAGGATCCGGAACGTGCTGCCGAGACCGACCAGTGCGCCGAGACGGTCCCGCGCCGACAGATCCGTTCCGGCGAGCGCGCGTTCGTAGTAGGCGACGGCCTCCGCCTCCAGGCCGAGCGCGTCATGTGTCCAGGCGGTCTGATAGGCCACCTCGGCGTCCTGCGGGTGCCGGTCCGCGAGAGCCACCAGCCGCTCCCGGGCCTGCTCCGTCTCCCCCCGGGTGCGCAGATCGACGGCCTCGGCGAGAAGTTCGTCCCTGCTTGCTGTGTCCATGCGGGCATTGTCGCAGCGGGCGGGGTGCCCGAGCCCGCTCGGTCCCCGGCTCAGGTCCGGTGCGGCCACACCAGCAGGACGGGGCACGGCGCGTGGTCGACCACGAAGCGGGACTCCGGGCCGAGGCTGTGCGGTCCCGGCCGCTCGGGGTCGCCGTCGCGCGCGCAGATCAACAGGTCGGCGTCGGCAGCCGCGCGGATGACCTCCTCCTGAGGACGGCCGTGCCGGTCGAGCAGTTCGCAGGGCCGGCCGAGCCGGTGCGCCGCCTTCTCCAGGAGGTCGGCGCCCGCGACGCCGGACAGCGCCTCCAGCCTGCTGCCGGGGTCGCGTTCGGGTCCGTGGCCACGGCCGAGGAGTCCCGCGTAGGCGCGGTGCGCCTCGGCGGCGATCCGGTCGTCGCCGACGTGCAGCAGGACGACGTGGTCGTCGGGGGCTCTTTCGCGGGCCGCGTCGACGCAGGCGGGCCAGGTGGACGGGCTGATCCAGACGAGGGCGGTTGTCTTCACGTCACTCACAACTGGAGCGTGCCCCACAGGGCAACGGTCGAAGCGATCAGCGTCGCGGGCACGGTGAGCAGACCGAGCCGGGTGAACTGCCCCAACGAGGGCGCGGAGTCGTGTTCGTGCAGGACACGGCGCCACAGGAGGGTGGCGAGCGAACCGACGTACGTGAGGTTGGGGCCCAGATTCACCCCGATGAGCGCGGCGAGCACGGGGCCGGGGCCCGCGGGCGCGACGACGGGCAGCAGGGCGAGGATCGCGGGCAGGTTGTTGATCAGATTGGCCAGGAGGGCGGCGACGGCGGCGATCGCGAGCAGGGTGGTGAGGGATTCGCCGCCGGGCAGGATCCGGCTGATCCCGGTGTCGAGGCCGTTGTCGACGACGGCCTTGACGACGATGCCCAGCGCGAGGACGAAGAGGCAGAAGAGCGGGGAGGCGGCGCGCCAGAGCGCGGGGAGCGTGGTGCGTCGGCGCCGCAGCGCGCGGGCGGCGAGGACGGCCGTACCGGCGAAGGCGGCCCACAGAGGTTCGATGCCGATGAGGGAGGTGACGGCGAAGGCGAGGAGTGTCAGGCCGAGGACGACGAGCGTGAACGTCGGTACGGTGCGCTGCTCGGCCTCCTTGGGAGGGTGCGCCCCGACGGCGAGGTCGGCCGCGAAGAAGCGGCGCAGGACGACGTACTCGACGGCGATCGCGGCCAGCCACGGAAGCGCCATGAGTACCGCGAACCGGGTGAAGGTCAGTCCGCTGGCGGTGAACGCGAGGAGGTTGGTGAGGTTGGAGACGGGGAGCAGGAGCGACGCGGAGTTCGCGAGGTGGGTGCAGGCGTAGACGTGCGGGCGGGGGTGGGCGCCGACGCGGCTCGCGGTCACGAAGACGACGGGGGTCAGCAGGACGACGGTGGCGTCGAGGCTGAGCACGGCGGTGGTGACGGCGGCGACGCCGAACACGCCGCCGAGCAGCCGGACCGGCCGCCCGCCGCAGAAACGGGCGACGAGATCGCCCGCCGCGTCGAACAGGCCGTCGTCGTCGCAGAGTTGCGCGAGCACGAGAATCGCGGCGAGGAATCCGACGACGGGCAGGAGCGTGTGCGTCTGCTCCCACGCGTCGGCGGGCGACACGGCGCCGAGTACGACGACGAGACCGGCGGCCGGAATCGCGGCGACGGCTTCGGGCAGACCTCTCGGCCGGGCGACGGCGAAGGCGAGTACGCCGAGGAGCAGGCCGACGGACACGATCTCGGCGGCGAGGCTGTTCACGGGGCGGCGCCTGAGTGCTGGTGGGCGGACGAATCGATCACGCGCCGCACGCGGCACCCGCCCAACCTACGACCCCGGCCCGGCTCTCCCCGGCAACGCCCCCCGAGTCGCCGGTGCCGGGGCCGGGAGTTGGCCGGAATGCGCACCGGTTCGCGGGCCGCGGAGGGCTGGGCCGACACGGTGACCCGGTGGGCGCAGGCCGAGGGGCGCCGAAGGAACCGGCCGGCACCGCCGCGGCCCTCGTTGATCACGCTCGTGCCGTGGGCAGCCACCCGGTACGCCCCGGCCGGGCCGCCCTACGCAACAGCCCGGCCGGGGAGACGCCGGTACGGCACCCGGGCGTCCGGGCGCCGTCAGGCGGGCGGGGCTTCGCGGGTGCGCCCGCGAAGCCCCGCCGCTCGAAGCCCCGCCGCTCAGCCTCAGCCCTGCGCGCCCAGGCGTTCCAGGATCAGGTCCCGGACGCGTGCCGCGTCCGCCTGGCCGCGGGTGGCCTTCATGACCGCGCCCACCAGCGCGCCCGCCGCCGCGACCTTGCCCGCGCGGATCTTGTCCGCGATCGCCGGGTTCGCGGCGATCGCCTCGTCCACCGCCGTACCCAGCGCGCCCTCGTCGGAGACGACCTTCAGGCCGCGCTTCTCGACGACGGTGTCCGGGTCGCCCTCGCCCGCGAGGACGCCCTCCAGGACCTGGCGGGCCAGCTTGTCGTTCAGGTCGCCCGCCGTGACCAGTTCCGCCACCCTGGCGACCTGCGCCGGGGTGATCGGGAGCGCCGCGAGGTCGGTGGACGTCTCGTTCGCGCTGCGCGCCAGCTCGCCCATCCACCACTTGCGTGCCTGGTCCGCCGGGGCGCCCGCCTCGATGGTGGCGGTGATCAGGTCGACGGCGCCCGCGTTGAGCATCGACTGCATGTCGTGCTCCGAGACGCCCCACTCCTCGCGCAGCCGCTTGCGGCGCAGCCGGGGCAGCTCGGGCAGCCCGCCCCGCAGCTCCTCAACCCACGCGCGCGCGGGCGCGATCGGGACGAGGTCCGGCTCGGGGAAGTACCGGTAGTCCTCCGCCTCCTCCTTCACGCGGCCGGACGTCGTGGAGCCGTCCTCCTCGTGGAAGTGGCGGGTCTCCTGGATGATCGTGCCGCCGCTGTTGAGCACCGCGGCGTGCCGCTGGATCTCGTAGCGCGCCGCCCGCTCCACGCTGCGCAGGGAGTTGACGTTCTTCGTCTCGGAGCGGGTGCCGAACTTGGTCCGGCCGTGCGGGCGCAGCGACAGGTTGACGTCGCAGCGCATCTGCCCCTGTTCCATGCGGGCCTCGGAGACGTCCAGCGCCTTGATCAGCTCGCGCAGCTCAGCGACGTACGCCTTCGCGACCTCCGGCGCACGCGCCCCGGCGCCCTCGATCGGCTTGGTGACGATCTCGATGAGGGGGATGCCGGCGCGGTTGTAGTCCAGCAGGGAGTGGGACGCGCCCTGGATACGGCCGGTGGCGCCGCCGACGTGCAGCGACTTGCCGGTGTCCTCCTCCATGTGGGCGCGCTCGATCTCCACCCGGAAGATCTCGCCGTCGTCCAGCTGGACGTCCAGATAGCCGTTGAAGGCGATCGGCTCGTCGTACTGCGAGGTCTGGAAGTTCTTCGGCATGTCCGGGTAGAAGTAGTTCTTCCGGGCGAACCGGCACCACTCGGCGATCTCGCAGTTCAGCGCGAGACCGATCTTGACGGCGGACTCGACGCCGATCGCGTTGACGACGGGGAGCGCCCCCGGCATGCCGAGACAGGTGGGGCAGGTCTGCGAGTTGGGGTCGGCGCCCAGCTCGGTGGAGCAGCCGCAGAACATCTTCGTTCTGGTGCCGAGCTCGACATGGACCTCCAGGCCCATGACGGGGTCGTACGTCGCGAGAGCGTCCTCGTACGGGACGAGCGACACGTGTTCAGTGACGGTCACGGTGAAACTTTCCCTCTCTGCGGGCTCAGCCCAGCAGGACGTCGTCGTCGCCCAGCCGCTTCAGCTCGCGGTAGAGCAGAGCGATGCCGGTGACGATGGCGGCGGCGGAGACGGCGGCGTCGATCAGCCGCAGCGTGTCGTTGTCCTGGCGGGCCATCCTGGCCTGCTTGACGACGCTGACCGCCCCGAAAGCGGTCGTGCCGATCGACAGGTACATGCCGGACTTCGACTTCTTGAAACTCTTGGCCTTCTTGGTCATTGCGCTCATAGCGACGGTGCCTCCTCCAACAGCGGGTGTCCCCAGCGTTCCACGAACGCCGCCTCGACCGCGGCGCCTACCCGGTAGAGACGGTCGTCCTTCATCGCCGGGGCGATGATCTGCAGTCCGACCGGCAGTCCGTCCTCCGGCGCCAGTCCGCAGGGCAGCGACATGGCGGCGTTTCCGGCCAGGTTGGTCGGGATGGTGCACAGATCGGAAAGGTACATCGCCATCGGGTCGTCGGCGCGTTCACCGATCGGGAAGGCGGTGGTGGGCGTGGTCGGCGAGACGATCACGTCGACCTGCTCGAAGGCCTTCTCGAAGTCCCGCACGATGAGGGTGCGGACCTTCTGGGCCGAGCCGTAGTACGCGTCGTAGTAGCCGGAGCTGAGCGCGTACGTACCGAGCATGACGCGCCGCTTGACCTCGTCGCCGAAGCCCGCCTCACGGGTGAGGGCGGTGACGTCCTCGGCCGAACGGCTGCCGTCGTCGCCGACCCGCAGGCCGTAGCGCATGGCGTCGAAGCGGGCGAGGTTGGACGAACACTCGGAGGGCGCGATCAGGTAGTACGCGGAGAGGCCGAGGTCGAAGGACGGGCAGTCCAGCTCGACCACTTCCGCGCCGAGCTCCTTGAGGAGGTCGACGGACTCGGCGAAGCGCTGCATGACGCCGGCCTGGTAGTGCTCGCCGGAGAACTGCCGGACGACGCCGACGCGCATACCGGCGACGGTGCCGTTGCGGGCCGCCTCGACCACCGGCGGGACGGGGGCGTCGATGGACGTCGAGTCGAGCGGGTCGTGTCCGGCGATGACCTCGTGGAGAAGGGCCGCGTCCAGGACCGTACGGGCGCACGGGCCGCCCTGGTCGAGCGAGGACGAGAAGGCGACCATGCCGTAGCGGGAGACGCCGCCGTAGGTGGGCTTGACGCCGACCGTGCCGGTGACGGACGCGGGCTGGCGGATCGAGCCGCCGGTGTCCGTGCCGATGGCGAGCGGTGCCTCGTACGCGGCGAGGGAGGCCGACGAGCCGCCGCCGGAGCCGCCGGGGATACGGGTGAGGTCCCAGGGGTTGCCCGTGGGGCCGTACGCGCTGTTCTCGGTCGAGGACCCCATGGCGAACTCGTCCATGTTGGTCTTGCCGAGGATGACGACGCCGGCGTCCTTGAGGCGCCGGGTGACCGTCGCGTCGTACGGCGGGATCCAGCCTTCGAGGATCTTGGAGCCGACCGTGGTGGGGATGCCCTCGGTGGTGAAGATGTCCTTCAGCGCGAGGGGGACGCCGGCGAGCGGGCCGAGCTTCTCGCCGCGCTCCCGCCGCTCGTCCACGGCGCGGGCCTGCGCGAGGGCGCCGTCCCGGTCGACGTGCAGGAAGGCGTGCACCTTCTCGTCCACGGCGTCGATACGGGCCAGGTGGGCCTCGGTGACCTGGACGGCCGTCAGCTCGCCGGAGGCGACCTTCTCGGCGATCTCGGCGGCGGTGAGCCGGATGATGTCGGTCTTGATGTCCGTCATGGCTGTTAGTCCTCCCCCAGGATCTGCGGCACCTTGAAACGCTGCTGTTCCTGGGCCGGGGCGCCGGAGAGCGCCTGCTCGGGGGTGAGCGACGGGCGTACCTCGTCCGCGCGCATGACGTTGGTCAGCGGCAGCGGGTGGGAGGTCGGCGGTACGTCTTGGTCGGCGACCTCGGCCACGCGGGCGACCGCGCCGATGATGTCGTCGAGCTGACCGGCGAAGTGATCGAGCTCTTCGCTCTTCAACTCCAGACGCGCCAGCCGTGCGAGGTGGGCGACCTCCTCGCGCGTGATGCCAGGCATGCAGCGATCCTCTGGTGAGTGTCGGGATTTTGACCCAATCCTATGGGGCGCGGCACCGTGCCCACGCAACGGTTTCCCGCGGCCCGCTTCCCGTCCCTGTCGCGTACGGGCGCGGCTCACCTCACCGGCTGCGGCACCGGCTCCGGCACCGACCGCCGTACGCCTGCCGAACGCCTACTGGACGACGCGGCTGGAGGGGCCCGACGCGTCGGTGCGCGGCGGCTCCAGGGCCGGTGCGGGCGGCGGGCGGTGCCAGCCGGTCTCACCGCGGGCGAGCAGCCAGGACGTCGCCTCGTGCGGGGGCATCGCGGCGGCCACGAGCCAGCCCTGGACGGCGTCGCAGCCCAGGTCGCGCAGGCGCTCCCAGGTCTCGTCGTCCTCGACGCCCTCGGCGACGACCACCAGGCCCAGCGAGTGCGCCAGGTCGATCGTGCAGCGGACGATCTCCGCGTCCTCGTTGTCGATGGCGAGGCGGGCCACGAACGAACGGTCGATCTTGAGTTCGCTGACCGGCAGGCGGCGCAGATGGACCAGCGACGAGTAGCCCGTGCCGAAGTCGTCGAGGGACATCTTCACGCCGTGCCCGGTCAGGCCGGCGAGGGTGTCGGCGGCCCGCTGCGGGTCTTCCAGCAGGACGTGCTCGGTTATCTCGAGCTGGAGCGCGCCGGCCGGTACGCCGTGCCGGGCGAGCCGGGCGGCGACCGCGCCGGCGAAGCCGGGGGTGTGGACGTCGCGCGGCGAGACGTTGACGGCCACCGGGACGAACAGGCCCTGGGCGCGCCAGCGGGCGACCTGGCCGAGCGCCGATTCCAGGACGTACTCGGTGAGATACGGCATCAGGCCGGAGGACTCGGCGATCGCGATGAACTCGTCCGGGGGCACTCTCCCCCGGTCCGGATGCACCCACCGTACGAGCGCCTCCAGGCCGACGACCTGGCCGTCGAAGCGGACCTTGGGCTGGTAGTGCAGCTCCACGTCGCCCGCGTCGAGCGCGCGCCGCAGATCGCCCAACAGGCCGAGCCGGTCGGGGGTGTTGGAGTCGCGCTTCGACTCGTACACCTCCACGCCCGTACGGTCCCGCTTGGCCTGGTACATCGCGACGTCGGCCCGCTGGAGCAGCCCTTCCGCGTCCACCGCGTGCTCGGGGTAGACGGCGACCCCCGCGCTCGCCTCCAGCACGAGCGTCAGTCCGTCGAGGTCGAGCGGCGAGGACAGTTCGGCCGCGAGATGGCGGGCGACGCGCTGCGCGCTGGTGATGGAGTCGACCAGCGGCAGCAGTACGGCGAACTCGTCGCCGCCGAGCCGTGCGGCCTCCGCCCCGCGCGGCAGGGCCAGCTTGAGCCGCTCCGCTATCTGCAACAGCAGTCTGTCGCCCGCGAGATGACCGAGTGTGTCGTTGACGGAGCGGAACCGGTCGAGGTCGATCAGGACGAGCGCGGAGCGGGCGCCGAGGTTCTTGGCCTCCTCCAGCGCCGTCCAGGTCCGCTCAAGGAGCCACTGACGGTTGGGCAGCCCGGTCAGCGGGTCGCGCAGTTGCTCCTCGGCCCGTGCGCGCGCGATCCACAGGGTGGAGTCGAGAGCGATCAGCGGGACGGCGAACAACGGCAGCACCACCGGCCGGGACACGGCGACCACACAGATCAACGGGGTGATGCCGAGCAGCGCGACGGCCAGCAGGCACTGCCGCAGCAGGGCCGTGCGGGCGACGGTGGGCAGGCCGCCGCCCTGCGGGGTCAGCGAGTACCACAGGAGCAGCCGGGTCACCAGCAGATAGGCCCCGGCCGCCAGCACGATCTCGGGGACGGTGCCGATCCCCCAGTGGAGGGGCTGCCAGGGCTTCGCGACCGTCGGTACGTCGCCGAAGGCGAGCAGGACCAGCGCCGCCGCCCCTATGCCGAGGATGTCCACGGCGCCGTGGAGCGCGCCCTGGCGCCAGCGATGTCTGCGGGCGACGCCGACGAGCACGACGACGGCGAGGCTGACCAGTCCGGCGGCCACCCAGCCGTACAGCAGCAGCACCGCGAGGGTGAGAGCGGCGCCGGAGCCCGTGCCGCCCCACCAGCGGTCGCGGCCGAGCGCGACGAGATGGCCCACGATGATGCCGGTGAGCACGGCGAGCGACCAGCCCGTGGTGCCGTCCGGGAAGAGCGCCAGGCCGTCGCGTACTTCCCGGACGATGCCCAGTGCCAGCACGAAGGCGGCGACTCCCACCACGACGAGGGGCACGCGGGCCGACAGGCCTCCCAGCCCCGCGAATGCGCGCGGGCGTGAGACCGGGGCGGCGCTCTCGGTCGGTTTCATTCCCGTCCCTCTCACAGCCGGCAGTGCCGTTACCACGCGATGGCACGTTGTCATGCCACCACGACTGATTTCCCACACGCAGCCGTGCACGACAGGCGTACCCCTCAACAGTAGGCCGCGAACGGCGTCGGCGGGCAGCGCTCTACCGCTGTTGCCCGAATGCAACCCGCCCTTCCTTATCCATCTGGTATGCGCCGAACGGGTGACCTACGAGGGCTTGTTGTGCCCGTTCGGTCACTCGGTGCCGCTTCCGGCAGACGCTTCGTCAGGCGATTCCGGGGCATCCCCGGCCGGTTTCCTGGCCGGTTCTTTCGCCCCCTCATCGGCGGCCTCGGCCGCCTCAGGCGCCTGTACGGCGGCTTCCCGCGCCGCGTCGGGGCCTTCCGCGAGCAGGACGGCGAACCCCGCCTCGTCCAGCACCGGCACCTTCAGCTGCATCGCCTTGTCGAACTTGGAGCCGGGGTTGTCACCGACGACCACGAAGGCGGTCTTCTTCGACACAGCCCCGGTCACCTTCGCTCCGAGCGTCTGGAGCGCCTCTTTCGCGCCATCCCTGGTGTGGTGTTCGAGCGTGCCCGTGACGACGACGGTGAGGCCCGCCAGCGGGCGCGGTCCCTGGTCCTCGTCGGCGCCCTCGTCCTCCATCCGGACCCCGGCCGCCCGCCACTTGCGCAGGATCTCGCGGTGCCAGTCCACCTCGAACCACTGCTTGAGCGAGGCCGCGATGACCGGGCCGACCCCCTCGGTGCCCGCCAACTCCTCCTCCGTGGCCT
Source organism: Streptomyces niveus (assembly GCF_001723055.1). Classification (GTDB taxonomy): domain Bacteria; phylum Actinomycetota; class Actinomycetes; order Streptomycetales; family Streptomycetaceae; genus Streptomyces; species Streptomyces niveus. Next base: position 11,825 of record NZ_MDCR01000346.1, on the reverse strand, counting down.
GCTCGATACGGTCGATGGACCGGAACTCGCGGGCCAGCGCGACCGAGGCGACCGGCCCGACGTGGCGGATGGAGAGCCCGGCGATGATCCGGGCCAGCGGGCGTTCCTTGGCCGCCGCGATGTGCTCCAGCATCGCCAGCGCGTTCTTCTTCGGCTCGCCCTCCTGGTTGGCGAAGACGGTGGCGATCTTCTCCTCGCCGGTCTCCGGGTCCCGCTTGGGCAGGCCGCTGTCCATGTCGAGCACATACGCCTTGATGGGGAGCAGTTGCTCCACGGTGAGGCCGAAGAGGTCGCCCTCGTCGAGCAGCGGGGGCGTAGCGGGCTCCAGCGGCTTCGTCAGCGCGGCGGCGGCCACATAGCCGAAGTTCTCGATGTCCAGGCACTTGCGGCCACCGAGGTAGAACAGCCGCTCGCGCAACTGGGCAGGGCAGGAACGGGCGTTGGGGCAGCGGAGGTCGATGTCGCCCTCCTTCATGGCCCGCAGCCCCGTGCCGCACTCGGGGCAGACGGCCGGCATCGCGAACTCGCGCTCGCTGCCGTCCCGCAGGTCGGCGACCGGGCCGAGGATCTCCGGGATGACGTCGCCCGCCTTGCGCAGCACGACCGTGTCACCGATCAGGACACCCTTGGCCTTGACCACTTCCTGGTTGTGGAGGGTGGCGAACTCGACCTCGGAGCCGGCGACGAAGACCGGCTCGACCACCGCGTACGGAGTGACCCGGCCGGTGCGTCCGACGCCGACGCGGATGTCGACCAGCTTGGTGTTGACCTCCTCCGGCGCGTACTTCCAGGCGATCGCCCAGCGCGGGGCACGGGAGGTCGAACCAAGCCTTCCCTGGAGGGCGATCTCGTCCAGCTTCACCACGACGCCGTCGATCTCGTGCCGCACCGAGTGCCGGTTCTCACCGAAGTGGGTGATGAACTCCCTTACTCCGGCCAGGTCTTCGACGACCTTGTTGTGCTGGGCCGTCGGCAGGCCCCACTCCTCCAGCAGTTCGTACGCGTGCGAGAGGCGGTCGATGTCGAAGCCCGACCGCGCGCCGATGCCGTGCACCACCATGTGCAGCGGGCGGGACGCGGTGACCTTGGGGTCCTTCTGGCGCAGCGAACCCGCCGCCGCGTTGCGCGGGTTGGCGAACGGCTTGTCACCCGCGTCGACCAGCCGCGCGTTGAGCTCCTGGAAGCCCTCCATGGGAAAGAAGACCTCGCCGCGGATCTCGACCAGCTCAGGGACCCGGTCGCCCTTCAGCCGGTGCGGGATCTCCGCGATCGTACGGACGTTGGGCGTGATGTCCTCGCCCGTGCGGCCGTCCCCGCGGGTCGCGGCGCGCGTCAGTCTGCCCTGCTCGTAGGTGAGATTGACGGCGAGCCCGTCCACCTTCAGCTCGCACAGGAAGTGGAAGCCCGGGGCGCCCACGTCCCTGGCGACGCGCTCCGACCAGGCGGCCAGCTCCTCGTCGTCGAACGCGTTGTCCAGCGAGAGCATGCGCTCGCGGTGCTCGACCGCGGTGAACTCCGTCTCGTACGCCCCGGCGACCTTCTGGGTCGGCGAGTCGGGCGTACGCAGCTCCCCGTACTGCTCCTCCAGCACCTCCAGGGCGCGCAGCAGCTTGTCGAACTCGCCGTCGCTGACGACCGGCTGGTCCTTCACGTAATACCGGAACCGGTGCTCCTCGACCTGCTCGGCGAGGTGCGCGTGCCGCTCCCGCGCCTCCGCGGGCACTGCCGTCTGCTGTTCGCCAGTCACCGTTTCGTCCTCCCGTTTCACCGCGTCTTCGCGAGCACCGCGATCGGCGCGGCCCATGTCCCGCCGATGTCACTCAGGGTTGTCCGCGAGGGATCGCGCCGCCCTGACACAGTGCGCCGTCGCGGCACGGGCGTACGCGGGTGAGGCACCCGCCAGCCCGCACGCCGGAGTGATCACCACGGACTCCGCGAGAGTCCCCGGATCCAGCCCCAGCCTGCGCCACAGCGTTCTGATACCCATGACGCTACCTCCCGGGTCCGACAATGCCGTGTCCGTGCCCGGCACGACCCCGGCGAAGAGTTTCACCCCGCCCTCCACCGCCTCACCGATCGCGTCGTCGTCACGCTCGGTGAGCAGCGAGAAGTCGAACGACACCGCCGCCGCCTCCGCGCGGCGCAGGAGCGCGAACGGCACGTCCGGGGCGCAGGAGTGGACCAGGGCGGGCCCGTCGTTCGCCCGCATCACCTGGCGCAGCGCGTCCTCCACGACCTGCCGGTCCACCGCCCGGTGGGTGCGGTATCCGCTGGCCGTCCTGATCTGCCCGCGCAGTACGGCGGTGAGGGACGGCTCGTCGAGCTGGAGCACCGGCGTGGCTCCGGGCACCCTGCGCCGTACGTCCGCGAGATGCGCCGTCAGTCCCTCGACCAGGGATCCGGCCAGGTCCCGGCAGGCACCGGGGTCGCTGAGCGCCGATTCGCCGTTGCGCAGTTCCAGGGCCGCCGCGAGCGTCCACGGGCCGGTGACCTGGACCTTGAGCGGCCCCTCGTAGCCTTGCGTGAACTCTTCGAGCGCGTCCAGGTCCTCGCCCAGCCAGGACCGGGCCCGCCGGGTGTCACGGCCGGGGCGGTCGCCGATCCGCCAACCGCTGGGCTCCACACGGGCGAAGACCTCGACGAGCATCCCGGCGGTGCGCCCGATCATGTCGGCGCCGGGGCCGCGCGCGGGCAGTTCGGGGAGGTGCGGGAAGTCCTCGAAGGTGCCGGTGACGCCCTTGGCCGTCTCGCGCGCGTCGCCGCCCGGCATGGAGCCGACGCCGGTGGCGGCGCCCCACCGGATCGCGGCGGCGCCGTCGGTCCCGCTCATCGTCTCCGTCATCGTCCCGGCCGCACCGTCAGGTCGTTGATCTCCGCGTCGCGCGGCAGGTCCAGGGCGGTGAGGATCGTCGTGGCGACCGACTCCGGGTCCATCCAGTGCGACGCGTCGTACTCCTTGCCCTCCTGCCCGTGCACCTTGACCTGCATCGGCGTGGCCGTGCGGCCCGGATAGACCGAGGCGACGCGCACACCGTTCGGCCGCTCCTCATGACGGAGGGAGTCGGCGAGCGCCTTCAGGCCGTGCTTGGAGGCGGCGTACGCGCCCCACTCGGCGTGGGCGGCGAGTCCGGCGCCGGAGTTGACGAAGATCACCTGGCCCTGCGAGGCGCGCAGTTGGGGCAGGAAGAGCCGGGTCAGCTCCGCGGGCGCGACGAGATTCACGTTCAGCTGGCTCGTCCACGCCTTGGGCGTCAGCTCGCCGACGGGGCCGAGGTCGACGATGCCCGCGATGTGCAGGAGCGAGTCCAGCCGGTCGGGGAGCGTCTGGTGGGACAGCGCCCAGGAGAGCCGGTCGGGGGTCGCGAGGTCGCCGACGAGCGTACGGGCGCCAGGGTAGGTCTCGGCGAGTTCCTTGCCACGGCCGGCGTCGCGGGCGAAGAGCAGCAGGTCGTCGCCGCGCGCGTGCAGCCGGCGCGCGACAGCGGCGCCGATGCCGGAGCCCGCGCCGGTGATCAGATGGGTAGCCATGGGGTCATGTTCGCATCACCCCATGGCACGGCTGTACGGTCCCGGTGCCCCGGTGGCACCGGGGCGGCGCCGGGCAGCGGCGAGGTCAGCGCACCCCGGCGGACTCCTCCAGATAGGCGAGGGCGCCCACCGGGTCCTCCGCGAAGAAGACCAGGTCGGTCAGGGGCAGCGGCAGGAAGCCCTCCCTGTCCATGCGGCCGAACTGCTCCTTGAGGCCGTCGTAGAAGCCCGCGGTGTTGAGCAGCACCACGGGCTTGTCGTGCATGCCGTGCTTCTTCAGTTCGAGGATCTCGGTCGCCTCGTCCAGCGTGCCCGTACCACCGACCATGATCACGACGGCCTCGGACCTGGCGAGGAGCAGCGCCTTGCGCTCCGCGAGGTCCTTGGCGACGACCATCTCGTCGGCCCGTGCCCGCGCCGTGGCACCCAGGAAGCCCACGGAGATCCCCACGAGGCGCCCGCCCGCCTCCTCCACCCCGTCGGCCACGACCTTCATCAGGCCGACGTCCGAGCCGCCCCAGACGAGCGTGTGGCCGCCCTTGCCGAGGAGTTCGGCGAACTCACGGGCGGGGCGGGTGTAGCGCTCGTCGAGCTCGGCGGCGGAGAGGAAGACGCAGATATTCATGGCCCCACGGTATCCGGGTGACCTCTTCGGGAAGAGGGCGTGGCCCGCCGTTGCTGACGGTAGGAGAGCGTGACCGAGTTCACCGAAGGAGCGGATCGTCATGGCCAAGGGGCACACCATCACCGTCGAGCAGGGCGACACGCACGTACGGGTCGTCCGTGACGGACAGGTCGTCGCGGAGAGCCGCCGGCCGTTGCTGCTGCGCGAGACCGGGCTGCCCGTCCGTTACTACCTGCCGCCGCAGGACGTACGTACAGAGCTGCTCAGTCCGTCGGACACCACGACGCACTGCCCGTTCAAGGGCGACGCCTCCTACTGGTCGCTGCCCGACGCACCCGATCTGGTCTGGGCGTATCCCGAGCCGAAGGACGAAGTCGCCGAGATCAAGGACCACTTCTGCTTCTACGAGACAGAGGTCGTCACCGGCTGAGCGGCTCCGTACGGAGGGGCCGCGCGAGGTCACTCACGCGGGTACGGAAAAGAATCTTCGGCGAATTCCGCCCGGCGCCGATGAGTTCCGGTGAGAGCGCCGGTCCAAAGGCGTATGGACCAAGTGGGCAGGGCGAAGTCGGATGACGGCACCCTCATCGCGTACCGGCGGACAGGTGGCGACGGGCCTCCGGTGATCATGGTGGGAGGGGCGTTCAGCACGGCGGCGGCGCAGGCACCGCTGGCGGCGCTCCTCGCACCGCGCTTCAGCGTGATCACCTACGACCGGCGGGGGCGCGGCGGCAGCGGCGACACGGCGCCGTACGCGGTGGAACGGGAGGTGGAGGACATCGCCGCCCTCCTTACGACGGTGGGCGGCAGCGCCTCCCTCTGTGGTATGTCCTCGGGCGCCGCCCTGGCGCTGGAGGCGGCTGCCACGGGGCTGCCGATCACCCAACTCGCCGTCTACGAGCCTCCGTACGACGCCGGTCCGGCCGAGGTCACGGACAACGCCGCCTACACGGCGCGGCTGGACGAGCTGCTGTCGGAGGGACGGCGGGACGAGGCGGTGGAGCTGTTCCTGTCGGTCGTGGGGGTGCCGGCCGACGTGGTGGCGGGGATGCGCCGGTCGGCGATGTGGCGGGGCATGACGGCGCTGGCGCACACCCTGGCGTACGACAACGCCGTGGTGGGCCCGGGACCGGTGCCCACGGAACGGCTCGCGCGCATCACGGCGCGGGTCATGGTCGTGGACGGGGGAGCGAGTCCGCCGCCGGTGCGGGGGGCGGCGCGCGCGGTGGCCGAGGCGCTGCCGCGCGGGCGGCACCGCACGCTGACGGGGCAGGTGCACGAGGTGGCGCCGCATGTGCTGGCGCCGGTCCTCGAAGAGTATTTCGCCGCGGCGGCGTGAGGACGGTGAAACCGGTGACGTCACATCAGGAGCAGGGGCCGGGGCCGGCCCCGCCGTCGGCCGGCGGCATGCTCGCCGCCCACGCCCGGTGCAGACACGGGCGCGTGGGGTTCAGCGGATCGCGTCGTGCGGCAGCAGGGCGTGCACGCCCCACGCCTGGTTCGCCACCTGGGTCACGCGTAGATCGACCGTGGTACTGGCCAGAGCCAGCGCCGTCGCCCGCTTCACTCCGTACAGAGACGTCAGCCACGTCAGCATCGCGTCGAGAGCCTGCGCCGACGCCTCGTTGAGGTCCGCGTCGAAGCCGAAGGTGATCCGGCCCGCCGGGGTCACGGCGTGCGGCGTCGGGAGCGGCGGGGACGGCTGGAGGCCGACGGTGAGGCGCGTCGTCATGCCGCACTCGATCGCCGTCCCGGAGACCTCGCCGTCGCCCTGCGCGGCGTGGCCGTCACCGACGCTGAGCAGCGCGTCCGGGACGGTGACGGGCAGGAACAGGGTGGATCCGGCGACCAGTTCGCGGCAGTCGATGTTGCCGCCGCCGAGGGTGCGGGGCGGCGTGGTGGAGTGCTCGCCCGGCTCGTCGGGGGGTGTGCCGATGACGCCCAGGAACGGCGCGAGGGAGACCGTGTGGCCGTACTGGTCGGTCCCGGTGCCCCGGTCCGCGTCGAGGTCCCACGACAGCCACTCGGAGTCCTCGCCGGTCAGACCGAGACGGCGGGTGAGCGGGGTGTCGGACGTCGCCGCCGCGGTGAAGCCCCACGCGTCGGGGCGCAGGGACTCCAGCGTCACGGCGAGCGCCATCCCGGGCTGGGCGCCGCGTACGGCGATCGGCCCCGCCAGGCAGTGGCCACGCCGTTCGCCGAACATGCGCGGTACGTCCTCGTCCGCCGTACGGCGCCGCTTGAGGTGGCCCGAACAGTCGAGCGTGTGGACGGTGAGAGTGTCCCCGGGTTCGAGGCCGAGCACCGGGGGCAGCTCGCGCGAGAAGACGTTGCTGACCGTGCCGGGCACGGAGTCCAGGAAGTGCTCGGCCACGGTCGGGTTTCCTTCGGTCGGGGCGGGGGTGCCGGGACGGGCCGCCGCCTGCGTGAGGGGGCCGGTCACAGCCTCCCACGACAGGCGTCGGCGCGGTCCGGGGCCGGTGGCCGGGCACGTAAGCCGTGCGCGGCGTCAGGCGCGGCGTACGGTGAACTCGGCCCGGCGTACGCGCAGCACGGTCCGGCCGCCCTCGGTGGAGACACGGGCGCCCTCGCAGCGCGCCGCGCCCTCCACCGCGACCACCGACTCCGCGTCGGACCCGCCGAGCGCGCGGAACGTCGCCAGGCCGTCGCCGCCGCCGGTGAGTTCCGCCGTGGCGTACGCGACGCGCAGGCCGCCGACGTCCAGCCCGAGCGGCAGGATCGCCGCCGTACGACCGGGCAGACGCAGCTTCTCGCCGCCGAACAGGGGCTTGCCGTTCTCCGTGACCGTGAAGTCCTGGTCGTAGCCGGAGGAGACGTTGAAGGCGTGCAGCAGCCGTCCGCGCTCACCGTCCGCCGTCGTCAGCAGGAAGACCCCCGGATCGGTCGCGCTGTGCCGGATGGCGGGGGCGGCGTCCAGGGCGCGGAAGGCGCGTCCCCAGAAGGTGAGGTCGCACTGGTAGTCGGTGGTGATCACGACGGCCCGGCCCCGTCCGAGCGGGATGTCGAAGCCGCAGCCCTTGCCCGTGGACAGCTCGCGCAGCACCGTCCTGCCGCGGGAGGGCTCGCACAACTGGGTGCGTGACAGCCGTACTTCGGGCAGCGGCGCCGCCCAGTCGTGGGCGGTCACCGACAGCCAGAAGCGGTTCGCGTCGGTGAGCGTCTTCCCGGCCTTGAGGCCCAGCGCGTCCGCGAGGACGGTGCAGGGCTTGTCGGCCATGTCCTTGACCGGCAGCCGCCCGGACAGCAGCAGCTTGCCGCCCGCCTCGACGTAGCGGACCAGGCGCCGCTGGAGTCCGGCGCCCAGGTGCTCGCCCGTGGCCAGCGCGAACACGGGTACGTCCGCCGGGTCCAGGTCGCCCGCCTGGAGGTTCACGCCCCGGTAGCGGAAGCCGCCGAGCAGCATCGCGCGGGCCAGGGAGCCGCGCGGTCCTGCGCCGCGTGTGTTCACCGCTTCGTCCAGCACCTTCTGTACGGATGCCAGCTCCGGCGGGTGGTACTCGGTCAGATAGTGATCGGGTACGAAGCCGAGCGCCACGTCGTCGTACGTCGTGCGCATCGGCGCGAGGACGTCGGCGAGCGAGTCCATGGCGCGCACCGTACGCCGCGTCGGCTCGTAGCTGACTCCCGGCCGGCCCTCAGGGTCGACGGGTGCGGCGAAGCCGTGCCGCTCGCCGGTGATGCCGATCCGGTCGTTACCGTCGCCGGCCGGCTTGTCGAGCTTGGGATTGAACCCGCCCGCGAACAGGTAGTAGTTGACCATTTTGGCGCCCTGCGCGACGCACAGGCGGGTCTTGAGATCGACGCCGGACGGACTCGTCTGACTGTCCATGTTCTGCCCGTAGTCGGCGTGCCCGGCGTCGAACTCCAGCGCCGTGACAGGCTGGTCCTTGTCGTTGACCGCCTCCATGAAGGCGTTGATGAGATACAGGTCGGTGACATTGCGCAGGGTCAGGTCGCCGAGGTAGAAGTCCGCGCCGGAGATCGTCCCCCCGACACCTCCGTAGGTCTCCATCAGCTGGCTGATTCCGATGGGGAACGGCTCGGCACGGCTGTCGGAGGTGCCGTGGATGTTGATCACGAACGGGACGCCGGTGACCCCGTACTCCTCGGCGGCCGTGCGCAGTTCGGTGACGTACCGCGCGAAGCGGCCCCGCATGAAGCGGCCCAGATCGTGCATCAGGGCCGCGCCGTAGGCGTCCTCCGGGTTGCGGATCCCCTTGCGCCGCCCGGCCAGGTCCTCGCCCGCGAAGGGGTAGCGCGCGCCGAGCCCGTCCCCGTACTCCTTACGGAGCCAGCCGTCGAAGTCGGCGGTCAGGTGGTCGGTGAGGTCGGGTGAGTTGCTGACCCAGGCCAGCATCCCGATCTCGTTGTCGAGCTGGACCGCGACGACGGGGCCGCCGTTGCCGTGCAGCCGCTTCGCGAGGACCGGCATGACCGCCGCGTACCAGTGGCGCGTCTCCTTGAGGAAGGCGGGCGCGAGGTAGTCGACGGTGGGCGTGGTGGCGGGAGCGTCGTGCCAGCCGGTGGAGACGATCTCGGGGTGGTCCTCGCGCACCCGCTCGGGGACGCCCTCGCCCTTCAGCTCGGCCATGGTGAAGGGGCCGGGGCGGGCGATGAAGAGGAAGCCGTTGCGGTGGCAGAGGTCGATGAAGGCGCCGAGGTCGCGCTCGGGGCGGGTGCGGCCGGTGACGTCGATGGTGCCGTCGGGCAGTTCGTGCCACATCCAGGGGATGTACGTGGCGATGGCGTTGAGCCCGGCGGCCTTGGCCTTGTCGAGCCGGGACTGCCAGTCGGCCTTCTTCAGCCGGAAGTAGTGGATCTCTCCGGCGAGTACGAGCACGGGCTTGCCGTCGACGAGGATCTGCTTGTTCCGGTACGAGACGGTGCCGGCCGGGCCGGGCGCGGCGGGGGCCGCCGGGGCGAACGGGGCGGCCTGGGCGGCCCCGTTGGACAGGCCGGCGGTGGCGAGCGTACCGAGGGCGGCGCCGCCGAGGACGGTGCGGCGGCGTGGGGCGGGGGCGGCAGGCGTCATGGCGTCGTACTCCTGGGGGGAGAGCAGAACAGGTGGGGGCTCAACGGCACGAGCGGCAGCATGTATGCGCTGCCTGTATGCGCATACATGCACCCTGGAGCAGCCCCGCGCGGGCCACAAGACCGCGCTCTGTCACGCTTGCGTAACGGGACCGCCGGTGAATCCGGTCAGCCGGCCAGGGCCCCCGCGCGCCGTACCGTCGTCGCGATCGTGGCCGAGCCGACCACGCGCGTGCCGTCGTACAGCACGATCGCCTGGCCCGGGGCCACGCCCCGTACGGCCTCCGCGAAGCTCACGTGCAGGGTGCCGTCGATCAGCTCGGCGGTGACCGCCGTCTCGTCTCCGTGGGCCCGCAGCTGCGCCGTGTAGGCGCCCGGGCCGACCGGGGCCGTACCGCCGCACCAGCGGGGCCTGATGGCCGTCAGGGCGGTGACGTCGAGGGCGGCGACGGGGCCGACCGTGACGGTGTTGTCGACGGGCGAGATGTCCAGCACGTAGCGCGGCTTGCCGTCCGGCGCCGGGTGGCCGATCCGCAGGCCCTTGCGCTGGCCGATGGTGAAGCCGTGCGCGCCGTCGTGGGTGCCGACCTTGGCCCCCGACTCGTCGACGATGTCGCCCTCGGCCGACCCGAGACGGGCGGCGAGGAAGCCCTGGGTGTCGCCGTCGGCGATGAAGCAGATGTCGTGGCTGTCGGGCTTCTTCGCGACGGCCAGGTCGCGGCGCTCGGCCTCCGCGCGGATCTCGTCCTTCGTGGTGAGGGTGTCGCCGAGCGGGAACATGGCGTGCGCGAGCTGGCGCTCGTCGAGCACTCCGAGGACGTACGACTGGTCCTTGGCCATGTCGCTCGCGCGGTGCAGCTCGCGGGTCCCGTCGGGGCCGGTGACGACCGTCGCGTAGTGGCCGGTGCAGACGGCGTCGAAGCCCAGCGCGATCGCCTTGTCGAGCAGCGCCGCGAACTTGATCTTCTCGTTGCAGCGCAGACACGGGTTCGGGGTGCGGCCGGCCTCGTACTCGGCGATGAAGTCCTCGACGACATCCTCACGGAAGCGCTCGGCGAGGTCCCATACGTAGAAGGGGATGCCGATGACATCGGCGGCCCGCCGGGCGTCGCGCGAGTCCTCGATGGTGCAGCAGCCCCGCGCGCCCGTACGGAAGGACTGCGGGTTCGCGGAGAGCGCGAGGTGGACGCCGGTGACGTCGTGACCGGCTTCGGCGGCGCGGGCGGCGGCGACGGCGGAGTCCACGCCGCCGGACATCGCGGCGAGTACACGGAGGGGGCGCTGGGGTGTCTGAGTCATAGCCACACCAGCGTAAGGGTGCCGGGGAACCAGAATCGCGCGAGTATCCGTTGACAGTCCATGGGCAAGAGGAGGCTGGACGTCACGAACGGTGGCGCCGGCGGCGACGCGAGCGGTGGCACGAGTGATGGCATCCCAGGTACGGGCGGTTCGAGCGGTGCGGACGAAGGCGGTGCGGAGCGAGGCGGGACCCCGGCGGGCCAGGGGTCGACGATCAGACGGCGCGCCTTTCTGATCGGCGGCGCCGCCGCGGTGGTGGGCGGCGGGACGCTCGCGGTCCTGGCAGGTCAGGACCAGGCGACACGGCTCTGGTACCAGGTGCCCGGGGTGGAGAAGCCGCGCAGACCGGGTGAGCTGGATCACCCGGGCGCCGAGTGGGTGGCGGCGTCGTCGGCGAACTGGCGGCGGGCGGACCGGCCCGACGACTTCGCCGTGGACCGGGTGATCATCCATGTCGTGCAGGGCAGTTACCGGACGGCGCTGAAGGTCTTCAAGGACCCGGCGCACCAGGCGGCCACGCACTACGTGGTGCGCAAGGACGGGCATGTCGCGCAGATGATCCGCGAGCTGGACGTGGCGTACCAGGCGGGGAACCGCTCGTACAACGAACGCGGCGTCGGCATCGAGCACGAGGGGTTCGTGGACCGGCCGGAGGACTTCACGGACGACATGTACGAGTCGTCGGCGCGGCTGACGGCGGGGATCTGCCGACGGTACGCGATACCCGTCGACCGGACCCACATCATCGGGCACGTGGAGGTGCCGGGGACGGACCACACGGACCCGGGGCCGCACTGGGACTGGGACCGGTACATGAAGCTGGTGCGGGCGGCGCGGGAGGAGCTGGAGACGCGGTCGCCGAGTCCCAGCCCGACGGGCGCCTGAGGGCGGGACCCGCGGCGGGACCGTGGTGAGGTCCTAGCTGAGACCGGCGGTCCGGGCGCGCTGGACCGCCGGGCCGATCGCCGCGGCGAGCGCCTTGACGTCGGCCTCCGTAGAGGTGTGGCCGAGGGTGAACCGGAGCGTGCCGCGCGCGAGTTCGGGGTCGGTGCCGGTCGCCAGCAGTACGTGACTGGGCTGCGCGACCCCCGCCGTACAGGCCGACCCGGTGGAGCACTCGATCCCCTGCGCGTCCAGCAGCAGGAGCAGGGAGTCGCCCTCGCAGCCGGGGAAGCTGAAGTGGGCGTTGGCGGCGAGGCGGTCGACGGGGTCGCCGCCGAGGACGGCGTCCGGCACGGCCTTCCGTACGGAGGCGATCAACTCGTCGCGCAGGGCGCCGATGTCGCGGGTGAACTCGTCGCGCCGTTCGGCGGCGAGCCGG
>NZ_MDCR01000345.1 GCF_001723055.1 Streptomyces niveus | reverse complement strand
GAAGAACCAGACCATCACCGGCACGCCCACGTACGCCACCGGCCCCAAGAACGGCGGCGCCCGCCCCTGGGTCGAGTGGAAGAACTGCACCCAGACCAAACCGATCGCCTGACCCATGACCTTCGGTTCCCGCCGCCGGGAGTGCGGACCACCGGCCCTCCCGGTCGGTGCGGTCGGTGCGGTCGGCGCCGGGCGTGCGACGGCGCGCGTTCGTCGCGCGACCCGTGTGAGCCCTGACCCGGCCGGGGTTCCCGCCGCTACGCTGAGTCCGGTACGGGGGTCCACGGACCCCGCACGGCCGAACCGGCCCCGTACAGGGGGCGGTTGGGCGCGGGTGACGGAGGGGGCTGCTGTGGACGGCGGCGTGGTGGGGCTGCGGATCGCGTCCGCGGTGGTCGTACCGGTGGTCAAACGGCTGTTACTGCCGGCCGCCAAGGCACCGGAGGCCGAGTTCGCCGACCGGCCGATCCCGATCCGCCGGATGGTGGCCTTCGGCAAGGAGCACCGCACTCTCAGCGAGGACGATCTGCACAAGCTCGCCCGCGAGTTGGTGCGCCGCGCCGTCCGGGCGGCCGGACCGCACGATCCGCCGGTCGGCGCCGACGAGCACGACGCCGTCGGCCAGGCCCTGACCCGTACGCTCCACGCGCTCGGCGATCTCGACATGGACGACGTCCAGGCCTTCGGGCTCGGCCCCGAGCGGCTCGCCGCCGAACTGTCCCGGCGCGCGGGCCCCGACACCCGGCGCCTCCTCAGCGACGACGCCGCCCGCTTCCACGACCGGCTCCTGGAAACGGCGTGTGTGCATCTCGTACGCCTCTTCAGCCGGCAGCCGGGCTTCGCGGCCCGCGCCCAGATCGAGCAGAGCCGCGAACTGCGCGAGCAGAGCGCCAAGTTGGACCGGCTGCTGGAGCGGCTGCCCGACCTCAGCCGACAGGACACCGACTTCGAGGAGACGTACGCGCGCTATGTCGTCGAGTGCCACGGCCGGCTCACGATCTACGGTGTCGACCTGCGCGAACCGGACGGCCAGGACTGGCCGTTGGAGTCCGCGTATCTGAGCCTGGAGGCCGTGCCGTACCGGGGCGGCGCGGACCCGGTCCCCGTGCTGGGCGGCGAGGCGGGCGCCGACCGGGACGCGGAGACCGAGCGGGCCGGAGGCCCCGCCGAGGGGCTGCTGGCCAGTCATGAGCGGGTGCTGCTGCGCGGGGTCGCCGGCACCGGCAAGACGACCCTCGTCCAGTGGCTGGCCCTCACCACGGCGCAGCAGGACCGGGTGCCCGGCGGGCTGCCGCAACTGTACGGGCGGGTGCCTTTCGTGCTGCCGCTGCGCGCGCTGGTGCGCAAGGACACCGAGCTGCCCATGCCCGAGGACTTCCTGCGCTGGATCGGCTGTCCGCTGGTGGGCACCGAGCCCGACGGCTGGGCGGCCCGGGTGCTCCAGCACGGGCGCGGCGTGCTGCTGGTCGACGGGGCCGACGAGATCCCCAAGGGCGAGCGGGCCCGCGCCAGGGCCTGGCTCAAGAAGTTGATCGCCGTCTTCCCCGGCAATCTGTGGCTGCTCACCTCCCGCCCGTCGGCCCTCGACCGGGAGTGGCTGGCCCGCGAGGGCTTCCAGGAGTTCACGCTCACCGCGATGCGCCCCGCCGACATGCGGCAGTTCATCCGGCGCTGGCACACGGCCGCGCGGGCCACGGAGGAGCTGGGCGAGTCGCTGACCCAGTCCCTGCGCAGCAGCCCCGAGTTGAGCCGGCTGGCGACCAACCCGCTGATGTGCGCGCTGATGTGTGCCCTGCACCGGGAGCGCCGTGGCTTCCTGCCCCAGGGCCGCGCCTCGCTGTACGAGGCGGCGCTCTCCATGCTGCTGGAGCGGCGTGACCTGGAGCGGGAGGTGTACGGGCGGGGTCACCGGCCCGAGTTGGACCAGAAGTCCGCGACGGAGCCGCTCCAGCGGCTGGCGTACTGGCTGCTGCGCAACGAGCGCACCCAGCTGGAGCGGGCGGACGCGGTGGACGTGGTGCGCAGACTGCAGCCGTCCGTACCGCGTCTCGCCGAGGTCGGTACGCCGGAGGAGGCACTGCAACTTCTGCTGGAGCGCTCGGGCCTGCTGCGCGAGCCCGCGACGGGTGCGGTGAGCTTCATCCACCGGACGTTTCAGGACTTCCTCGGTGCGCGCGCGGTGCTGGAGGAGCGCGACATGGGCATGCTGGTGAACAACGCACACGTGGACCAGTGGGAGGACGTGGTGCAGATGGCCGTCGCTCAGGCGAGACATCAGGAACGCGCCGATCTGCTGACCCGTCTTCGGGAGCGCGGCGACCGGGAGAAGGACGCGGCGGTGCAGGCCCGGCTGCGGCTGCTCGCCCTCGCCTCCCTCGAACAGGCCACCCGGCTGGAGCCGACGGTGCGTGAGGCGATCGAGGACCGGGCCGCGCGGATGCTGCCGCCGCGCAGTCTGCGCGAGGCCAGGTCGCTGGCCCAGACGGGGCCGTTGCTGCTCGGTCTGCTGCCCCGGGCGAAGGATCTTCAGGGTGACGAGGAACTGGCCACCGTCCACGCCATATGCCAGATCGGCGGGGACGCGGCGATCCCCCGGCTGCGCGAGTTCCTGGGCACGAGCCAGTCCGCCGTACGGGCTCAACTCCTCGACCACTGGGACCGGTTCGACACACTGGTGTACGCCGAGGAGATCGTACGGCCGCTGTTGGAGACCGGCCCGGACGAGGCCGTCACGGTACGTTCGCCCGCCGAGCTGGACGCCCTGCGCACCATGTCCGGCTATCAACGCGTCAGTCTGCGCGGTGACTTCGGCCCCGAGGAGATCCGTACCTCGCTGAACCCGCGCCGGCTGCGTGAGCTGCGGTTGCACAACACCCTCCAACTGGAGGACCTGGAGCTGCTGTCCGTCTATCCGGAGCTGGAGACACTGGCGCTCCAGGGCTGCCGGAACGTGAAGGATCCGACGCCACTGACCCGGCTGCCGCGGCTGCGGCGCCTGGAGCTGCGGGATCTCCCCCAGTTCGAGCCGCTGCTGAAGCTGTCGGACTGCCCGGCGCTGGAAGGGCTGCTGGTGGGGGCGGAGGTGCCGTGGCGCGGGCTGTCCGATCTGCCGCGCGCCGCCGAGCTGCGGCTGCTGTCCCTGCCGCCCGCGGCGGCGCAGCTCGCGGGGATCGTGCACTGCCGGGGGCTTGAGGAGCTGCGGCTCCAGGACGCGAGTGATCGCGTGACGCCCGACGAATGGGGCTCGCTGCTCGGCGAGTTGCCGGATCTGCGGCGGCTGACCCTGTCGCCGCAGCAGCTGAGCATGCTGCTGTTCGCGCCGCGTACGGAGATCCCGCAGGTCACCCATCTGACGGTACGGGCCAGACCGGGCGCGCCGGTGCCTCTGCGGCGGATCGCCAGACGGCTGCCGGGACTTGAGGAGATTCATCTGTCCCAGGTATCCGAGCTGGATCTGGGCTCACTGGCCGGGCTGCGCCGGCTGCGCCTGGTCCGGCTCTCGTACGCGGGTGAGATCCGCGGCGCGGACACGCTGCCCGACAGCGTCGAACTCGACATCCATCCGCATCCCTGACACCGGCGCACCTCGTTTCGCGGCCGCGTATACCGAGTCTCACCTGTCACAACCAGGTGACAGAGTGTGGTGTCGGCCTGGCGAGGAGCCTACCCGGGGGTTAAGTTCTTTGATTCCAGGCTGAATTGACAGGGAAATCAGCGGTTGGTGTCTCGGGGAAGCGGTACCGCCCAGCTCCGGGCTCGTGGCTGCCGGTCAGCGACGGACGAAGGGGCGTGACACGACCACATGCGCTCATCGGACACGTCACCGCTCCACGGCCGGGATCCGCTGCTGCGCTCGCTCGTCCCCCGGCTGACCGGTCTGACGTACGACGAGAGGTCCCGTACGCCCCGGGAGCCGCAGGGTGATCTGCCGGTCGTGCTGGTGACGGGTCAGCACGGCATGGGGCGCAGCGCCGTCCTGGCGGATCTGGCGGCGCACTACCGGGGCCGGCTCCCGCTGGCCCGTGTCAGGGTCGGGCCGGCCGAGTCGGGTACGCCGCCGTACGCCCCGGCCACGGGTGAGGCCGCCACGGCGTCGACCCTCGTGGGCCTTCTGGCGGAGCTGGTGTGCGCTCTCGCGCCCGAACTGCGGCGCCGCTTCCCGGTGCTGACGCCGGGTCTGTTCGCGGTGTCCGGCTGGGACCGGGGGAACTCCGAGCAGCGGGACGCGACCTGTCTGCTGCACGCCCGGCTGCTCCTGGCGTGCCGGCTCGCCGACGGGGACGAGGACACGCTGCGGCACACCTGGGCCACCGCCGTCGAGGGCCGGGCGGAGGGTGCGCGGGCCGACGACGCGCGGTGGGACCGGGAGGCGGTGACGGGAGCGGTGGTGGCCGAGTACACGGAGCGGTACGGTCCGGCCGCCGCCCGTCAGTGGTACGCGCGCCGCTTCCCGCCGGGCGCGGAGGGGCAGGATCCGTTGCCGCTGCTCGGGGAGTGGTTCCACCAGGGCGGTGACTACCGGGATTTCGCCGAGCAGACCCTGATGGCCGCCTTCCTGCATGACGTCGCCGCCTCGTACGGCAGGCTCCAGCGGTGGAACCGCGAACCCTGGCCGCTCGTGCTGCTCGACGACGCGCATCTGACGGCGGGGCGGGTCTTCCTGGATCTGCTCCTGAAGAACCGCGCGCTGCCCGTACGCCCCGACCACGAGGAGGTCGTCGTGGTGGCGACCCGGCTCGGCGGACTGCCGGAGGAGGACGGCGCCGCGACCGTGCGTGAGCTGCCCGACCTGGTGAAGTCGTCCGGCTGGGAGCGCCGGGGCCGCGCCCCGTCCGCCGGTCTGCTGGCCGTGCCGCTGCCGCCGCTGAGCCGGGACGACATCCTGCCGCTGCTGGTGCCGGACCGGCCGGCCAGGCCGCTCCACCCGTATCTGGCCTCCGCCGTGCACTCGCTGACCGGCGGGCATCCCGCGGCGACCACTCTGCTGTGCGCGGCGGTCCTCGACGCCACCGAGCGGGGCGCCGCCGTGGAACCACGCGGGCTGCTGGAACTGACCACGCGGGACGGCCGCGCGGTGACCGAGGTGCTGCTGGAGCGGCTGCTGCCGGACCGGCGCCAGCGTGACCGGCTGACCCTGCTGTCCCTCGCCCGCGACAGCACGGCGGCCGAGGCACTGGCGGCCCATCTGCGGTTCCAGGGGCCCGACCAGCTGCCCGCGAACTCGGCCACCGACTATCTCGAAGCGCAGCAGTGGCAGCGGCTCACCAGTCCCGACGAGCCGCTGGTCGCCGACGCGCTGTTGCAGACGCTGCTCGTGCACGAGGCCCGGCGCACCTCGCGGAGGGCCGACCCGGGCCGCAACTGGCAGGAGATCCACCAGTTCCTGCGGATACACCACACCCAGCGCGGTGAGAGCGGGGAGGCGGACGCGCTGCGGCACACGCTCGCGGCCGGGAACGCCGAGAGGGTCGTCGCCACGCTGGCCGAGGAGTTCCAGTCGGAGCAGGACGAACAGGCCGCCACGCACTGGGTGGTGTGCCTGCGGTACGCGGCGACGGCGCCCACCCCGCCGACGCCGCCCGACGGCGAGTGGACCGACGAGCGGGCCGAGGTCGCGCTCGGCGCGCACGACGGCCGGTACGCGGAGCTGGACGACATCGAGCGCTGCGTCAACCGGCTGCTGCACGCCCTGTGGCACGTGTCGCAGCCGCACGCCGAGCCGGACCCCGACATGTGCCGGGCGATCGGCGAGGAGCTGGCGTACCTCTCGCCTCGGCACCGGTCCTGGCACGCGGTGCTGGGCCAGGCCGCCCGCAGCTGGCCCGTCGCGGCGCGCAAGAAGCGCCCGTTACCCGTCCCCGGTGAGTGAGGAGGAGAACGATGCTGGTCCGGCTGCTGCGCCGGCACCCCCGTGAATGGGGTCCGGTCGACTGGCTCGCCGTCCTCGGTCTGGGGGCGCTGACGGCCGTCGTGATCACGGTCCTGGCCAACCTCGTACGGGGTCCCGGCCCGTGCGGTGAGGACCTGGAGGAGATCGCGGGTGACTGTATCGGCGTCACCTCGGGCGCCTTCGAGGCGGACCCGGAGATCGCGAGCCTCGTCCAGGCGGTGGCGGACGAGAACGAACGGGTGCGCGAGGGCTGGGAGTCGCCGTCGAGCGGCCCCAAGATCCCGTACGTACGGATCGCGTTGATGATGCCCTTCACCGCGGACGAGCACAGCGCGATGACGACGGACATGATCCGCCGGGGACTCGCCGGCGCGCTGGCGGCGCAGCGGCAGGCCAACGCCTTCGGCGGACCGCACTACCAGTTGCTCCTCGCGCCCGACGGGCGCAATCTCGACCAGTGGGAGCCCGTGGTCGGCCGGCTCGCCGAACTGGCCAAGGACAGGAGCGCGCCGCTGGTCGGTGTGACGGGCATCCCGAGCAGTACGCCGCAGACGCGGGACACGATCGCGGCGCTGAGCAAGCTCAGGATCCCCACCGTCGGGCCGGTCATCACCTCGGCCGACATGAACTCCACGTACTTCTTCAAGACCTCGCCGAACAACGACCAGTTCGCCCGCGCGCTGAAGCTCTATCTGGACAGGAACCCGCAGGACCGCAAGGGCTTCCTCGTCTGGGACAACCGTGACGAGGACGTCTACTCGAAGAATCTGCGTGCCGTGTTCGAGCAGCACTTCAACGGCACGTACGACCTGTCCAACCACAGCTCCAACTTCATCGGTTCGTCGGGGACCGCCGAGGGCATTCCGCAGCGGTTCACCGACGCCGTGCAGAAGATCTGCAACGAGAAGTCGGACACGGTCTTCTTCGCGGGCCGCGACCAGGACCTGCCGGCCTTCGTCGCGCGTCTCGCGCAGGAGGGCGACTGCGGCCGTACCTCGCAGCTGCGGATCCTCAAGGTCGGCATAGGGCTGGAGCCCACCCTCACGGCGGACGCGCCGAGGCGGTGGCTGGAGGAGGCGCGGGCCACGATCGTCGACGCGTCCGCCGTCGACCCCGCGTGGTGGGCCGAGGGGGCCGAGCCGAAGAAGGCACTCGGCCGGTTCCTGGACGCGTTCAACGAGTTGGACGACGATCACGAGCTGGGCGAGAAGCCGCTGGACGACGGGTACGCCGTCATGTACCACGACGGTTTCACGCTGCTCGCCGACGCCGTGGACCGCACGTTCACGGAGATCAACGAGAACGAGGACGACAGCCGGACGCGCGGGGGCCTGTATCTCCCGTCGAAGGACGACGTCTACCACACGCTCGTCATCCCCAGCATCTCCGGCAGCACGTGCACGTCCTGTCTGGTGGGCGCCGCCGGGACGTACGGCTTCGAGGGCCCGGACGCGAACGACCAGTGGGCCGTCTGCAAGCCCGTGCCCGTCGTCGAGTTCCCGCCGCCACGGGACGGCGGCGATCCGCTGCCCGTCCATCGCACCTACCGGGGCTCGGGGGCGGGCGCCTGCCCGGCCTGACGGTGCGGCCCTGGTTCCGGCAGGTCCGGGGCCCGCACGTATGATCCGCCGGGAACGGGGAGGGCGTTGTGGCGACGTCGAGAAGGCCCGGCCGGGCCGGTGAACGGCAGGGCCGGTACAAGAGCGGGGACGACGGGCCTCGCGACAAGGACAAGGAAAGCTGCCTCGAAGGGGCCGCCGACCAGTGCGTCATGTGCCGGCAGTGCTGCCCCCAGATGTGGCTGAGCGCGCTGCCGGCCGTCTTCCTCGCCCTGTTGCGCCGCCCCTCGTCCGGCCGGGACCCGGCGGCGCCCCGGCCCGCGGGACGGTCGGCGGGTGCGCTGTACGCGGGCGTACGGCACTACCGGACGGAGATCAGCCCGGCCCGGCCGCCGTGCTGCCCGTACACGCCGAGCTGTTCCACGTACGCGGTGAAGGCCCTGCACCGGCACGGCGCGCTCCGCGGCGGGTTCCTGGTGCTGGGCAGGCTGCTGCGCTGCCGGCCGGGCGCGGCCCGCCGCCGGGGCCACCGGGATCCGGTCCCGCCCGCGCGACGCCCCCTCCGGGTCAACCCGTCAGAGCGAGAAGAGAGTTGAAGGACAGCCAGTGAAGACCGTCGTACGCCGCTGGGCCCCCTACGTGGCACTGTCGTTGGCACTCGCGCTCGCCGCCGGCTACGGGTGGTACCGGATGAGCGACACCGGAAAGGGCTGGCGGTACGAGGAGAGCCTCAAGACGTTCTGCGAGGGGCTGATCCCGTACGAGGAGTCCGCCGGGTTCACCGGGATGGACGGGGAGCTGCTGACGCGGGACCACCGGGCGAACGGGTACGAGGCCGGCTACGACATGTGCACGGTCGCGGGCCTCGATCTCACCATCGGCCGGATCCCCGATTCCACGCTCAACGGCGACTCTTCCGACGTCTTCGACCGGCTGGACGAGACCGAGGGGGACTCCCCGCCCATACCGCTCGGCGGCGGATGGCGCGGCTACACCGACCTCGTCAACACAGCTGCCGTTCTGACCTGCGGCAACAAGCCCGGGTCGGTCGTGGTGACCGCGGACGACGACAACGAGGCCGGTACCTCACGGGCCCACGGCATCGCCGAACTCGTCACCGCGACCGCGGTCAGGGCGGCGGCGGACTGGGACTGCGACGCGAAGGCCGGCGGCCCAATACCGCGTCTGCCCGCGGCGGTCGAGTGGGGGTCGCGCATCGACGCGAAGGGCACCTGCCAGGGAATCGCGCTGCGCGACCAGGAGTGGGTGGAGTGGATCAAGGACGCCCCGGCGAGCGGGACGTCCCCTCTCGAACGCTGTGTACTGGGCGAGCTGAAGGACGGCGGCGAGCCGCTGCTCGACCTGGAGGCGGCGTTCGGACCCTTCGCCCAGCGGCTGCGCTCGGACGACTCCGACGCCACCGCGTTCAAGCGCGGGGCCGGTGGCAGCGAGGGCTACTACTGGGCGACCGCCCGGTGCCCGGACGACGGCCCCCGGGCCGTCTTCCGGATCGTGCCCGTCGCGTACGTCCACATCGACAAGGCGGCGGACACCTTCGCCAGGGAAGCGCTCGTCGCGTTCGCCGAGAGCAGGGCGAAGCAGCACGGCTGCACCGACCTCAAGCTTCCGTCGGCCTCGTCGTAGCGGGCCACGCCTCCCGCGCCGCCTGCGGCCAAGTCGGCCGTGAATACGGGATGCTGACGTCCTGACGGCTCGACAGCTCGACAGCTCGACAGCTCGACAGCTTGGTGGGCGGAGGCGAGGCACGGTGGTGGTGCGGGACACGGATGTGATCGTCGTCGGCGCGGGCGCGGCCGGTCTCTCGCTCGTGTACCGGCTGTGTACCCCTCCCCCGGGCCGCCCGGTCCCCGAGGTGACCCTGGTCGACGCCCCCGCCGGCCCCCTGCGGCCGCCGGAGCGGACCTGGTGTTTCTGGGAGGCCTCCCCCGGTGACTTCGACGGTGCGCTGTCCGCCTCGTGGGAGTCGCTGCGCGTACGGGGACGGGACGGGACGGCGAGTGTCGGGCGGCCGGCCCCGTTCCGCTACAAGATGCTGCGGTCGGGCGCCTTCGAGGAGTTGCTGGCCGGGCGGCTCGCCGGACCCGGGGCGCCGCGCCGGGTGACGGCCCGGATCGACGCCGTCCACGACACGGCGTCCGGCGCCGAGGTGACGGGCGTCGCCGCCGACGGAAGCGCGCTGACGCTGCGGGGCCGCTGGGTCTTCGACTCGCGTCCGCCGCGCGTCCTGCCGCCCGCGCGGACGACGCTGCTCCAGCACTTCCGCGGCTGGTTCGTCCGTACCGAGCGGCCGGTGTTCGACCCCCGGACCGCCGATCTGATGGACTTCCGGACTCCGCGGCCGCCGCACGGACTGTCCTTCGGATACGTTCTGCCGACGAGCACCCACGAGGCCCTGGTGGAGTACACCGAGTTCTCCCGCGAGGTGCTGGACGACGCGGGGTACGACCGGGCGCTGCGGCACTACACCGAACACGTCCTCGGGCTGGGCCCGTTCGAGGTGACCGCGACCGAGCGGGGCGTCATCCCGATGACCGACGGGCGCTTCCCGCGCCGCGCGGGCCGTTCCGTGTTCCGTATCGGGACCGCCGGCGGGGCCACCCGCCCGTCGACCGGCTACACCTTCGCCGCCGCGCAGCGGCAGGCGCGCGCCGTCGCCGCCGCGTACCACGCCGGCCGGGTACGCGGGCCAGGGCGATGGACGCGGTCCTGCTGCGCGGGCTGGACAGCGGGCGAATCGACGGGGCCGCGTTCTTCGAGGGGCTGTTCGGTCGGGTACCGATGTCGCGCCTGCTCCGTTTCCTGGACGGCGACACCCGCCCGTACGAGGACGTCGCGATCGGCCTGCGCACGCCGGTCGGTCCGATGCTGCGCACCGTCGCCGAACTGCCGTGGCTGCCGAGACGGCGGGCGGCCGACCGATGAGTCCGACCACACCGAAGAGAGACGGCTGTCAGATGACGCTCCTCCATGACGCGGAACTCGCCGCCGCGTTCGACCACGCGGCACTCAGCTACGACCGGCTGGTCGCCGCCAACCCCGGTTACCACGCGCATCTCAGGCGCTCCGCGCGGCGCCTGCGGCTGCCCCGTGGCGGCGCCGGCCTGCGGCTGCTCGACCTGGGCTGCGGGACGGGCGCCTCGACGGCCGCGCTGCTGGCCGCCGCCCCGCACGCCGAGATCGTCGCGGTGGACGCGTCGGCCGGGATGCTGGCGCGGGCGGCCACCAAGCGGTGGCCGGCCGGTGTCTCGTTCGTCCACGCGCCGGTGGAGCGGCTGGCCGACACGGGCGTCTCCGGTCCGTTCGACGCGGTCTTCGCCGCGTATCTCTTCCGCAACGTCACCGACCCGGACGGGACGCTCGCCGTCGTACGGTCCCTGCTCAGGCCGGGCGGCCGGCTCGGTGTGCACGAGTACGCGCTCGGCGGGCGCGCCGTGGACCGCGCGGTGTGGACGGCCGTGTGCAGGGGCGTCGTGCTGCCCGCCGGGCGGCTCGCCGGTGACGCGGACCTCTACCGGCATCTGTGGCGCAGCGTGGTCGAGTTCGACACGGCGTCGGGCTTCGGCGACCGGTTGCGGCGTGCGGGGTTCGCGGAGGTGCGGGTGCTGCCGATGCCGGGCTGGCAGACGGGCATCGTGCACACCTTCGTGGGGCGCTCGCGGTGAGCGGCCAGACCGCGCCGCGCCGGGGCCGGGACCGTCGCGCCCGAGTGGTTCACGCGGCGCCGGGGCGGCGCCGGTTCACCGGTGGTGACGGCCCGCACGTCGCGGTCGTCGGGGGCGGTGTCGCGGGCATCGCCGCCGCGACCGCGCTCGCGGAGCGCGGGACGCGCGTCACGCTGTACGAGCGTGAACAGGCCCTCGGCGGGCGGCTGGCCGGGTGGCCCGTCACGCTGGCCGACGGCTCGACGGCCACCATGAGCCGGGGCTTCCACGCCTTCTTCCGGCAGTACTACAACCTCCGGGGGCTGCTGCGCCGGGCCGAGCCCGGCCTCGGCATGCTGAGCGGCCTGCCGGACTATCCGCTGCTGCACAGCGGGGGCCTGTACGACAGCTTCGCCCGGGTCCCGCGTACACCGCCGTGGAGCGCCCTCGGATTCGTCGCGCTCAGCCCCACGTTCGGCCTGCGTGATCTGGCCCGGATGGATCCGAGGGCCGCGCTGCCGCTCCTGGACGTACGGGTGCCCGAGGTGTACGAGGAGCTGGACAGGGTCAGCGCCGAGGACTTCCTGTCGGGGATCGGCTTTCCGGAGACGGCGCGGCATCTGGCGTTCGAGGTGTTCTCGCGCAGCTTCTTCTCCGACCCGGCCGAACTGTCCGCCGCCGAACTGGTGTTGATGTTCCACATCTACTTCCTGGGGTCGAGCGAGGGGCTGCTCTTCGACGTACCGAACGCGCCCTTCCCCGCCGCCCTGTGGGAGCCGCTGGGCGCGTATCTCGCCTCGCACGGTGTCGAGTCGCGTACCGGTACGGCGGTGGAGGAGGTGACACCGGTGGCCGGCGGCGGTGTCACGGTGACGGCGGGCGGGCGGTCACGGCGGTACGACGCCGTGGTGCTGGCGCTGGACAGCGGCGGGCTGCGGCACGTCGTCTCCGCGTCACCCCGGTTGTGCGACGCGCGGTGGCGGGCACGGATCGGACGGCTGCGCAGCGCCCCGCCGTTCCTGGTGTCGCGGCTGTGGCTGGACCGTCCGGTGGCCGCCGACCGGCCGGGCTTCCTCGGGACCAGCGGGTTCGGCGGGCTCGACAACGTGAGTGTGCTGGAGCGCTGGGAGGACGAGGCGGCCCGGTGGGCGAGCCGGGCTGGCGGCTCGGTGGTCGAGCTGCACGCGTACGCGGTCGGCCCCGGCGCCGACCGGGCCGCCCAACAGAGGCTGCTGGTCGAGCAGTTGCACCGGGTGTATCCGGAGACGCGGGACGCGAGGACGGTCGACGCGCGGCACGAGTGGCGGTCGGACTGTCCGCTGTTCCCGGTGGGCGGTTACGGCGACCGCCCCACGGTACGCACCCCGGACCCGGCCGTCGTGGTGGCGGGCGACCTGGTCCGTACCGACCTGCCGGTGGCACTGATGGAACGCGCGGCGACGACGGGCTTCCTGGCCGCCAACGCACTGCTGGCGGGGTGGGGTGTGCGGGGTCAGACGCTGTGGACCGTACCGGACAGGGGAAGGTCGGCCGGTCTGCGGGCGCTGGTCCGGCTGGCCCGGCGCCGATGACCGGGAGCGGCTGTTTCCGCTTGCCTGGAGTGCACTCCAAGGTCATAGCGTTGAAAGCACGCCGGTATCACCAAGGTCTCGCCGGCGTTCCGGATCGATATCCCAGGAGCATTTCTCATGCGACAACGCAAACTAGGGCAGGGCCTCGAGGTCTCGGCTCTCGGGCTCGGCTGTATGGGCATGAGTTTCTTCTACGGTCAGCCACAAGACACAGCCGAGATGACGAAGCTGCTGCGGGCGGCCGTTGACCACGGCGTGAATTTCTTCGACACCGCCGAGGTCTACGGCCCTTTCACCAATGAGGAGCTGGTCGGTCAGGCGCTGGCACCGGTCCGCGACCAGGTGGTGATCGCCACCAAGTTCGGTATCAAGCACGGCGAGGACGGGCCGACCCCGATGTCCGGGGTCGACAGCAGACCCGAGCAGATCCGCCGCGCGACCGAGGCCTCGCTCAAGCGTCTCCAAACCGAAAGCATCGACCTGCTCTACCAACACCGCGTCGACCCCGATGTGCCCATTGAGGACGTGGCCGGCACGGTCAAGGAGCTGATCGCCGAAGGCAAGGTGAAGCACTTCGGCCTGTCCGAGGCCGGTGCCGCGACGATTCGTCGCGCCCACGCCGTGCAGCCGGTAACGGCGCTGCAAAGCGAATACTCGCTCTGGATGCGCGAGCACGAAACCGAAATCATTCCGACCTTGGAGGAATTGGGCATCGGTTTGGTGCCCTACAGTCCGCTCGGCAAAGGATTCTTGACCGGCAAGATCGATTCGAGCACGTCGCTGGCCGACAACGACCTCCGCCGCCTGCTACCGCGCTTCAGCCCTGAAGCACGGCAGGCCAACCAGGTATTGGTCGACCTGCTCCAGCAGATTGCCGACGCCAAAGAAGCCACCCCGGCCCAGATCGCTCTCGCCTGGGTGCTGGCGCAGAAGCCGTGGTTCGTGCCGATCCCCGGCACCACCAAGCTGCACCGACTGGAAGAGAACCTGGGCGCGCTCGACATCGAGCTGACAACCGGCGACCTGCGTCGGATCGAAGAGGCCGCGGCCAACATCCGGATCCAGGGCGAACGTCTCCCCGAGCAGTTGCAGTCACGGTTCGGCCGCTGAGCCTGCTCCGGCTCCTGGCCGGCGGAGCAGTCGGAGCGGTGAGACCGGTGGCCACGGTGTTCTGCCGGCGGCAGAACAGCGGCCCGACCGGGCTCGGCGATCGCTACGGTCCAGTCTCATGACGACGATTACCACGCGCACGGTCGAGTACCCGGCCGACGGCCTGACGATGATCGGACACCTCGCGCTCCCGGCCGGTGTCGGACGTCGGCCCGCGGTGCTGGTCGGACCGGAGGGCATGGGGCTCAGCGACGTCGAGCGCCGCCGGGCCGATGCGCTCGCCGGACTGGGGTACGTAGCACTGGCCTTCGACATGCACGGCGGGCGCTACCTGGGCGATCCCGAGGAGATGCTGGCCCGTTGCCTGCCGCTGCTCGCCGACCCCGACCGGATGCGGGGCATCGGCCACGCGGCGCTCGGCGTGTTGCGCGCCGAACCGCGGAGCGACCCCGACCGGATCGCCGCCCTCGGCTACGGCACCGGCGGGGCCATCGCGCTGGAACTCGGGCGCGACGGCGTCAACCTGCGCGCGATCGGCACAGTCAACGCACTGACCACAGGCCGGCCGGGCGAGACGGCCCGCATCCGCTGTCCGGTGTGGGCCGGGGTCGGGTCGGAGGACCCGATCATGCCGCCCGCGCAACGGGACGCGTTCACCGCCGAGATGCAGGCCGCGGGCGTCGACTGGCGCCTCGTGGTCTACGGCGGCGCCTTGCACGCCTTCCACCACCCCACAGTCGACCACCCCACGGTCCCCGGCGTCGGCTACCACCCACAGCACGCGCAACGCGCCTGGCACGACGTCATCGGCCTGCTCACCGAGTGCCTGCCCGTACCTGAGTGAGAGGAAGGCCGGTCGAGGCCGCCCCCACCACGGGGCGGTCGCGCGCGTCCTGATGGGACTGGAGGGCGGCTCCGGCGAAGAAGGCGAGGGTGACGAGCACGGCCATCGCGCCCTGGCTGACGGCGGTCACCGTGGCCCGCGCCCGGCCGGCGAGCACGGTGGCCACGAAGGCCACCACGGCGACGCCGCCGAGGGCGGGCAGGTAGCGCCAGAGGGACACCGTCTCGGTGTCGGAGGCCGGGTCCAGGTCGAAGTGGTCGAGGAACGGCCACACGACGACGATCACCGCCAGGGCGAGAAGCTCAAGGAAGACCAGCGCGCAGGACGCCCCCACGTCGGGGCCGCGTTGCACGCGGGCCTTCACCGGGGCGTCGAAGGCCGGGGGCGCGACGGGCAGGTTGCTCATGTCCAGCACCCTGCCGGGCGGGGTGCGCCGGGAGCATGAGTACGGATACCTACGCGCGGCCGGGCGTCGGCGGGTCTTACCCTCTGCCCATGACCGAGCCCCAGAAGCACTGGACCGTACGCCACTTCTCACAGGCCAACCCCGCCGGTCCGGGCTGCGACAGCGTTCCGGCCCTGCTGCGGCGGCTGGCCGACAGCGTCGAGGCGCTCGGCCCCGTCGAGATCCAGGACGTGGTGATCCAGTCGGAGACGACACCGGACGGTCCCTGGCGGTCGGGCACCGTCTACTTCCATCTGCCGGAGGACGGCTGAGGGCGGCATGGGGCGGTTCAGCCGGGAAAGCGACCCGTGCTCCGCAGCTGCCAGCGGCGTTCCGCGTACGCGAGGTCGTCCCGCCACAGGCGGCCCGCGACCGCGCGCATCAGGGGGCGCAGCGCGGGGGCGGCGGTGCGGGCCGCGGTGAAGCCCGGGCGGTCGGAAGCGGCGACCACCGCCTCCACCACGGCAGTTCGTGGCCGGCCCCGGTCGTCGTGGCCGAGCGGCGTCGCGTGGGTCTCCACCACGGAGCCCCGGCCCTCGCCTTCCGTGATGCGCATGACGACCGTGCGTGGCTCGGGCGCGGTGAAGACCGCGCGTACGGGGACGACCACCCGCCCGGCCACCTTGAAGGAGACGTCCACGGCGAACCCCTCACCGCCTTCCGCCGGGGTGGAGAGAACGGTGAGATCCACGAAGGAGTACGGGTGGAGCCAGGCTCCGTGCCAGGGGTCGAGCCGGTTCGCCACCACGTCCTCGGGCTCGCACACCCCGAAGCCGGTGTAGACGGCGTCGACGGACCCGGCCGCCTCGGGCCGGGGCGGGACGACGGGCCGGTCCAAGGGGCTCTCGCCGCCCGCCCGGTCGAGCCGTACCCACGCCAGCACCCCGTCGTCGTGGGCCGGTACGGGCTCCCAGCCCGCGAACGGCCCGCCGTCCAGGGCGAGTCCGTGCCAGTGGCAGATCAGGGTGCCGCAGTGGACCCGACCGTCCTTGAGGGGTGCGCCGAGGTGCGGGCAGGCGCCGGGGCCGGCCACGAGTTGTCCCGACTCATCGCGCCACACGACCAGTTCGACGCCCGCGACGGTGCGGCCGAGGGGGCGGCCGGGCCGTACGTCTCGGGAGGCGCCGATGACGTACCAGTTGCCGGACGGCCGGGCCCGCGCCTCGGTCAGCGCCTCCGCGATGAGTGCCGGCCTGGCCTCGCGCCAACTGGGCTTCTGGCGCTCCCAGCTCACCGACCCGCGGCGCAGTCGCAGCGGGTACCGCCCTCGCCTGTCTCGGCCGCGAGCGCTCATGCCACCTCCTCGTGGACGGCGGCGCCGGGGCGCCGCCGGGTCAGTTGTACGCCGGTGGTGACCCCGGTGCCGGGGACGCGCGTCGCGGCCCGGGTCCGGGCCGCCGCCACCCGTACCAGTCCGTCGACGACCACGACGGCCCGCCGGCGGCGGCGCACGACGGCGCGGCGGTGCAGCACCGCGTACCCGTCGTCGGCGACGGCGTCGAGGATCCCCCCGTACAGGACGAACGCGGCACGGATGCACGGCCGCGACACCGGGTCGAGCATGCCGAGGCCGGGCGCGGCCCGCCGGTAGACGCCGCGGGTCAGGGCGACGGCGGCCTTCAGCGCCGCGGTGATCCGCCGGTCCCGGATCCCGGTGGTACGGCTCCACTCCAGCAGTTCGCGGTCGACTCCGTGGGCGGCGAGCAGATCGGCTGGCAGATAGACCCGGTCGCGGTCCAGGTCCTCGCCGACGTCCCTGACGAAGTTGGTGAGTTGGAAGGCGATGCCGAGTGCGGCGGCGTGCGGGGCGGCCTCCTCGCGGGGGACGACGGTGCCGAGCACCGGCAGCATCTGGAGCCCGATCACGGCGGCCGAGCCGTGCATGTAGCCGCACAGGTCGTCGTAGGTGGCGTAGTGGGTGACCGTCAGGTCGGCGCGCATGGCGGCCATGAAGTCGGTGAAGAGCCGGTGGTCGATGCCGTAGGCGGCGGCGGTGTGGGCGAGCGCCCTGACCACCGGTTCGGGGCTGTGTCCGGAGCGCAGTCCGGCGGCCAGCCGCTCCTGGAGGGCGGCCAGTTGGCCGGCGCGTTCGGCGGTGGTGGCGGGCGATCCGAGGTCGTCGACGATGTCGTCCGCCCAGCGGGCGAAGCCGTAGAGGGCGTGCACGGCGGGGCGGCGCCCGACGGGCAGGAGGCGGGTGGCGAGGAAGTAGGTCTTGCCGTGCCGCGCGTTGAGGCGGCGGCACCGGGTGTAGGCGGCGCGCAGGGCGGGGTCGGCGATGCCGGCGGCGTCGAGTTCGCGGTCGGTCACCGGCGCCGTCCCCGCGGTACGCCGCCGGTGACGCGGGCGGCGGCGAGTTTGCCGGAGATCAGGACGGTGGGGACACCGACTCCGGGGGTGGTGCCGCAGCCGGCGAGCACGGCGTTCGTGGTGCCGCGCACCAGGTTGCGCGGGCGGAAGGGGCCGGTCTGCGCGAACGTGTGGGCGGCGGAGAACGGGGTGCCGGCCGCGTGTCCCTGGGCCGCCCAGTCGGCGGGAGTGACGAGGCACTGCTCCTCGACGGCGGCGGCGAGTCCGTCCAGTCCGCGGTGTTCGAGTTCGGTGAGGAGGCTGTCGCGGTAGCGGGGACCGAGGTCCGCCCACTCCTGGACGCCGGGCCCGACAAGGGTGTTGGGGCAGGGCGCCAGGATGTAGTGGAGGTGGCGGCCGGGCGGTGCGAGGGAGGGGTCGGTGGCCGTGGGGCGGGTGATGAGCAGCGAGGGGTCGCTCATGAGGCTCCCGGTGTGGGTCAGTTCCCGGAAGGTGCCTTTCCAGGCCCGTCCGAACGAGATGGTGTGGTGGCCGAGTCCGGGCCAGGTGCGGTCGGTGCCCGCGTGCAGGATCACCGCGGACGGGGAGAACCGCAGCGGGACCGGCCGGTGCGGCGGCCTGCCGAGCAGGCGGTAGGTGACGGGCAGGTCGGGGGTGAGGACGACGGCGTCGCAGGGGATGCGTACCTGGTCCTCGCCCCGGCCGGTGACGACGGCCGTGATCCGGTCGCCGGTCCCGCCGGCCGAGCGCTCCAGCCGGCTGACGTCGTGGCCGTAGCGGAAGTCGGCGCCCGCGTCCGCCGCCGCGTCGGCCATGGCCTGCGGCAGGGCGTGCATGCCGCCGCGCGGGAAGTAGACGCCCGCGACGGTGTCCATGTACGCGATGACGGCGTACGCGGCCAGGGCCTTGGCGGGCGGGACGCCGGCGTACAGGGCCTGGAAGGTGAAGACCCGCCGCAGGCGTTCGTCGGAGATGAAGGATCCGATACGGGCGTCGAGCCGGCCGAAGCCGCCGAGTGCGGCCAGCCGGACGAGGTCGGGGTGGAGAAGTCCCAGCGGTGAGTCGAAGTTGGCGTCGATGAAGCGGCGCATCTGGACCGCGTAGAGCTTCTCCAGCCAGTGGCGCAGCCGCCGGTAGCCGTACGCCTCACGGGCTCCGGCGAAGCGTTCGACCTCGGCGGCCATCGCGTCGGCGCCGGTGTGGACGTCGAGCGCGCTGCCGTCGGCGAACCGGGCCCGGTAGGCGGGGTGCAGGGGGACGAGGTCGAGCCGGTCGGCGAGTGTGTCGCCGACGGCGGCGAAGGCCTCGTCCACGAGGTCGGGCATGGTGAGGACGGTGGGGCCGGTGTCGATACGGTAGCCGCCGTGTTCGACGCGCCCGGCCCGGCCGCCGGGCCGGGTACCGCGCTCGACCACGGTGACGGCGCGTCCGGCGCCGAGGAGATGGAGGGCGGCGGAGAGTCCGGCGAGTCCGGCGCCGACCACCACGACATGGTCGGTGGGTCCGTCGAGTGTCTTCACCGGCCGCTCCCCGCCCCGATACGGCGCATCGTGTCCACTCTCCTCTCGTCGGACGGCTGTGTTCACCGTTCATTCGGATCGGACGGGGAGTTCGGATGCGCCGCCCCGCGCGGAGGTGTGGTGGCGCGCCTCAGTCCACCACGCTCGTCCGCCGGACGGCGGTCAGCCGCGTCAGCGGTACGCCCCTTCGGGTGACTCGGCGCCGTGGGAGTCCCCCGGCCGGGTGTCCGGCATCCGGCCTGGGGCGTGTCCGCGAAGTAGCGTCGTCCGCCCGCAGGGCGGGCGTCCAGGCGTCATGGGCCGGACGGGACTTCGCGGACACGCCCCAGTGCTCCGGGCCACCAGGCGGTGGGGCCGATGTCCCTGACGAGCGCGGGCACGAGCAGTGACCGGACGACGAGGGTGTCGAGCAGGACGCCGAACGCGACGATGAACGCGATCTGGAGGAGGAACGCCAGCGGGATGACCCCGAGCGCGGCAAAGGTGGCGGCGAGTACGACGCCGGCCGAGGTGATGACACCGCCGGTCGCGGTCAGTCCGCGCAGGACGCCCCGCCGGGTGCCGTACAGCAGCGACTCCTCGCGGACCCGCGACATGAGGA
This sequence comes from Streptomyces niveus, assembly GCF_001723055.1. GTDB lineage: Bacteria > Actinomycetota > Actinomycetes > Streptomycetales > Streptomycetaceae > Streptomyces > Streptomyces niveus. The sequence goes on along the minus strand of NZ_MDCR01000345.1, from coordinate 2,600 downwards.
AGATGTTGTAGTCGACGCCGAGGGCCACGAGGAAGACGAAACCGTAGAGCGGGACGGAGGAGTCGGTGCCGGTGAAGCCGAACAGATGTCGGAAGACGAGCGCCGAAACGCCGATCGTGGCCACGAAGTTGAGCGCGACCGTGGCCACGAGCAGCACGGGCATCAGCAGTGAGCGGAGCAGTACGACGAGGATGGCCAGGATGATCGCGAGGACCACCGGCACGATGAGGAGCCGGTCGTCCCCGGCGGTCTCCCGGGTGTCGTACTGCTGGGCCGTGTAGCCGCCCACGAGCGCGTCCGAGTCCGGTACGGCGTGTACCGCGGCGCGCACCCGGGCCACGGTGTCCTTGGCCGCGTCGCTGTCGGCGGCGCCTTCGAGTGTCACGTCGACGCGTACGCGTCCGTCCACGACCAGCGGGGGGCCGCCGGGCCTGCCGGACGCCGTCGCGGGGCTGACGTCCGCCACACCGTCGGTCCGTTCGATCGCCGCGGTCACCCGCGGCAGGGCGCCCGCGTCGGCGATCACCACGGCCGGATTGCCGGAGCCGCCGGGGAAGTGCTCGCCGAGTGTCCGCTGCGCGGCCACGGAGGGGGCGTCGTTGACGAAGATCTCGTCCAGGGGCACGCCCTTCGCGGTGAGTGTGGGGGCGAAGGCGGCGCAGGCGATCAGCGCGGCGAGGGTGCCGGCCCATACCTTGCGCGGCGCGCGGTCGACGAGTGCGGCGACGCGCGTCCATACGCCGTGCCCGCCGTAGCCGCCCCGCTCACCCTGGTCGCCGGCCGTGGGCCGGGGCTTGGCGGGCCAGTACGCGGCGCGGCCGAGGAGCACCAGGACGGCGGGCAGGAAGCTCAGGGTGCTCAGTACGGCGCAGACGATGCCGATCGCGCCGACGGGGCCGAGCGCGCGGTTGTTGGTGAGGTCGCTCAGCAGCAGGGCGAGAAGACCGAGGGCCACCGTGGCGGCGCTGGCGGTGACGGGGCCGGCGGACTGCCGCAGGGCGGCGCGCATCGCGGTGGTCCTGTCCGGCCGGAGCGCGAGTTCTTCCCTGAAGCGGGCCGTGAGCAGGAGGGCGTAGTCCGTGGCGGCGCCGATGACGAGGATCGAGAGGATGCCCTGCACCTGGCCGTCGACGCGTACGACGTCCCGGTCGGCGAGCGCGTACACGACGGCGCAGGCGAGTCCGAGGGCGAGGACGGCGCCGACAATGATGATCAGCGGGAGGAGCACGCTGCGGTAGACGAGCAGCAGGATGACCAGGACGGTGAGCAGGGCGACACCGAGCAGCAGGCCGTCGATTCCGGCGAACGCGTCGGAGAGATCGGCCTGGCTCGCGGCGGGGCCCGCGAGTTGGACGGTGGTGCCGGGTACGGCCGCCGCCGCGTCGTGGATCCGCGCGAGGGCGTCGGGCAGTCCGTCGCCGAGGCCGGGCCTGAGCTGGACGACTCCCTGGAGTGCTTCGCCGTCCTTGGACGGCAGGGCGGGGGACGCCGTGCCGACGACTCCCGGAGTACCGGTGAGGGAGGCGAGGGCGTGGGTCGCGGCGGCGCGGTGGTCGTCGCCGAGCGGAGTGCCGGCCTCGCCGTCCGCCGTCCAGACGACGACGGCGGGCAGCGTCTCCTCCTGGTCGAAGGCCCGCTGTGCGTCGATCACTTGGGTGGATTCGGCGTTCCGCGGCAGGAAGGCGGCCTGGTCGTTGGTGGCGACCTCGCCGAGTTTCCCGGCGTACGGGCCCAGCGTGCCGCCGATGCCGAGCCAGGTGAGCAGCAGGACGGCGGGGACGAGCCATCGGGCGACGCGGGTGGTGGTGGGCATACCTCTCCCGGGGACATGAGGACCGGCGCACCGGGCAGGTCTCTCAATGCTGAACAATCTCAATGATTGAACTACTTTAGATCAGGGGTTTCCCGGCGCGTGGCCGGGTGTGCGGGAGGTGGGATTCGGGGCGTCGCGGCCGGTGGTGTTCAGCGGCGGGGCGAACGCACCTCGGTCAGTTCGTCGTTGACCGAGGCGAGGAAGCGCAGGACCACGGCCAGCTCGGGTTCGCTGAAGCCCGCCCGCGCCCGCTCCGTCGCCTCGGCCAGCGGCCGGAAGTGGCTCCGGGCGGCCGATCTGGCGCCCGCCAGATAGTGCAGATGGACCACCCGGCGGTCGGCGCTCTCGCGCGATCTGCGGATGTGCCCCGCCCGTTCCAGCCGGTCCAGGCACGCGGTCACGGCGCCCGACGTCAGCCCCAGATGGTCGCGCAGCCGGCCGGGGGTCAGCGGTGTCTCGGCGTCCAGGATGGCGGCCAGGGCCTGGATGTCCGTCGCGTGCAGACCCTGGTCGGTGGCGAACCCGTGGACCAGCCGGTTGATCTCGCCGTTCATGCGTCGCAGCTGCACCGCGAAGGCCCGCAGGTCCGCGGGGCCCGGAGCCGTACCGCCGTCATCTGAACTGGTCACGCGGTCAGCCTATAGACCCCTCCGGGGATTCCCGTTGGTGCCGCGGATCTCCCGTACCGCATCCGTACGGCCCGTACCGACGGAACAGGGGGTATGAGTGACTCACGTGAGGGGAAGTAGCTCCATGACCGTCTCGGTCGTCCTGTTCACCAGCGACC
>NZ_MDCR01000344.1 GCF_001723055.1 Streptomyces niveus | reverse complement strand
GCGATGACCTCGATGTCGCGGGCGCGGGCCGCCGCCGCGACGCCCGCCGGGGCCTTGCCGTGCAGGGTCTGCTCGTCCAGGGAGCCCTCGCCGGTGATGACGAGCGTGGCGCGGGACAGCGCGGCGTCGAAGCCGAGCACGTCGAGCATGACCTCGATGCCGGGGCGGAAGCTCGCGGCGAGGCCGACCAGCGCGCCGTAGCCGATGCCGCCGGCCGCTCCGGCGCCCGGGGAGAGCGCGGCCTCGGCCGCGCGGGCGCCGATGGTCTTCTCCAGGACGCGCGCGTAGTGCGCGAGCGCCGCGTCGAGCGCGGCGACGTCCTCGGGGGACGCGCCCTTCTGCGGGCCGTAGACGGCAGGCGCGCCCTTGGGGCCGGTCAGCGGGTTGTCGACGTCGCTGGCGAGGACGATGTCCGTGTCCGCGATACGGGGATCGAGCCCGGACAGGTCCACCGTCGCGAGGTCGCGCAGTCCGCCGCCCCCGGGGCCCACCGGCTGCCCGGCCCCGTCCAGGAAGCGCCCGCCGAGCGCGGCCAGCATGCCGGCGCCGCCGTCGGTCGACGCGCTGCCGCCGACGCCGAAGACGATGGTGCGCGCGCCCGCGTCGAGCGCGGCGCGCAGCAGTTCGCCGGAGCCGTACGTACCGGCCGTCAGGGGTGCGAAGACGCCGTGCGGCAGGTGCTGGAGGCCCGACGCCTCGGCCATCTCCACGACCGCGGTGCCGTCGCGCAGCGCGTACGCCGCGGTCAGCTCATCGCCGAGCGGTCCGGTGACCCGTACCTCCCGCCGTTCGAATCCGGCCGCCACCGCCGCCGCGACGGTGCCGTCGCCGCCGTCGGCGACGGGCAGTGCCTCGACCGTCACGTCGGGGGCGACGAGCCGCAGACCGGCCGTCACCCGCTCGGCGACCTCCACGGCCGTGAGCGACCCCTTGAACTTGTCCGCCGCGACGAGCACGTGCGCGGCCTCGGTTACTGCTCCGTCCGTCACCTTTGTCATCCCTTGCTTTCGAACAGGCAGTCGCGCCGCACCGACCCTATCCGGCCGGACCATCTCCTGCCCACGGCTCCCGGCCCACCGTCGGAGCCGTAAAAATTGGACAAACCTCCCATAGACCTGGGGACGGTCTCAGCCCCGCGAAGGGTCTCCTGATCTAGGCTGCCCGCGTGACCTCTCGCGACGCTGACTACCTCGCCTACATCGCCGGGCTCCCCCGCGTACTCTGCGGCGCCGCCGCGCTCTTCCGGGACGAGGAGGGGCGGGTGCTTCTCGTCGAGCCCAACTACCGGCCCGGCTGGGCGCTGCCCGGCGGGACCGTCGAGTCCGACGAGGGTGAGACGCCCCGTCAGGCGGCGCGGCGCGAGACCCTTGAAGAGATCGGGCTGGACGTCGAGTTGGGGCCGTTGCTCGCGGTGGACTGGTCCCAGGCGCCGGACCGCCCGCCGATCGTCGCGTATCTGTACGACGGTGGCGTGCTGGACGAGGAGCGGCTCGGCGAGATCCGGCTCCAGCACGACGAGTTGCTCTCCTGGCGCCTGGTGGACCGTCACAAGATTCCCGAGCTGGTGATCGGGTCGCTCGGGGGCCGCATCCTCGCGGGGCTCGACGCGCTCGAAGCCGGCACGGGGGCCGTGGAGTTGGAGAACGGGCGCCGGGTCGGGTGATCCGCGTGCGCGCGGTGGTGACGGGTGCGACCGGAGCTGGTCTCATATGCCGGGTACGCATATGTCATGTACGCGCCTCACGAGGCGCCGGCGCCCCCGGCTGACGCCGATTCACCTCGCGTTCGCCCGCCGTGCACGAGCGCCCTGCATGATCCAGAATCCCAGGCCCAGGACACCGGAGGGAACATGCGACGTCAGACTCGCGGCTGGCTGACAGCCCTGCTCACCACGGCGGTTGTGGCCACGGGCGCGGGAGCCGCGTCGGCGGACACGCCCGCCGGGACCGCCGCACCTGCCGAGACCACCGTGCCCGCGCAGACCTCCAAACCACCGAAACTCCCCAAGCTCCCGACGACCGTGGACGGTGGCGCCTGGAAGTCGGGCCACATCCAGGGCATGGCCGTCGACCGCCGCAAGGGCTTCGTGTACTTCTCGTTCACCAACCTCCTCGTGAAGACCGACCTCACCGGCAAGCCCCTCGGCTCGGTCACCGGTTTCACCGGGCACCTCGGGGATCTGGACTTCAACACCAAGGACGGCAGGGTCTACGGCTCGCTGGAGTACAAGGCGGCCAAGGCCTTCTACATCGCGATCTTCGACGGTGACCGCATCACCGAGATGGACATGGACGCCGAGACGACCGGCGTCGTGTCCACCGTCCACCTCCAAGAGGTCGTGGACGACTACACGGCCGACATGGACGGCAACGGCGTCTTCGACGGCAACACCGGTAACACGCCCGACCACCGCTACGGATGCAGCGGCATCGACGGCGTCGCGTTCGGCCCGGCCTTCGACGACAAGCACGGCGGCGACCGGCGCGGCACGAACCGTACGCAACTGCTCACCGTCGCCTACGGCGTCTACGCCAACACCACCCGGCAGGACAACGACAACCAGGTGCTGCTCCAGTACGACATCCGGCGCTGGAAGAAGTACGAGCGCCCGCTCACCGAGGCCGACCCGCACACCAGCGGCCCCGGCTCGCCCGACGGCAAGTACTTCAGCTACACCGGCAACACCACCTACGGCGTGCAGAACCTCGACTACGACGCGCACACCGGCAACTGGCTGCTGGCCGCGTACAAGGGCACCAAGACGCAGTTCCCGAACTACTCGCTCTTCGTCATCGACGGTTCGAAGCACCCGGTCCCCGGCCCCGTCGCCGGCCAGCCGACGCCCGAGCGCGGACGCCTGCTGCCGCTCCTGAAGCGAGGGCTGCACCACCCGGCGTCGGGAACGTACGGCTGGGAGTCGACCGGCCAGTACGGGCTGGTGTCGCTCGACGACGGGCGCTACTACCTCGCCGAGGCGGGCACCGTCGTGGAGGACGGCGTCACCAAGCAGACGGGCAGGGCCGTGCTGAACCGCTGGACGGGCGAGGTGCCGACCCCCTTCACGCCGGTCACCACCGTCACCGCCGACGGCCCGACCGACCCCGAGCCCTCGGACTACGCCGGGCACGCGCCGCATCCCGGTCACCTCGGCCAACTCGGTCACATCGGCCACCGGCACTGACTCGCTGCCCCGCTGATCCACTGCCCCGCGGGCTTATCGGCTCGCCCGTCCCGGCTCCGCTGCGTAACCTCGCCGCATGACTCTCGTCGCGATCCTCAGCGGCGCCGGGATCTCCACCGACTCCGGCATTCCCGACTACCGGGGACCCGGCGGCCTGTGGCGGCGCGATCCCGGGGCCGAGAAGCTCGTCACGTACGACGCGTACATGAGCGACCCGGACATCCGTCGCCGCTCGTGGCGGATGCGCCGCGACAGCCCCACCTTCCGCGCCGAGCCCAACGTCGCGCACCGCGCCGTCGCCGAGCTCGACCGGGCGGGCGGGGGCGCGGTGCGGGTGATCACGCAGAACGTAGACGGACTCCATCAGCGCGCCGGGATGCCGGCCCGCAAGGTGCTCGAACTGCACGGCACGGCGCGGGAGGTGGTCTGCACCGGCTGCGGGGCGCGCTCCACCATGGCGGAGGCGCTGGCGCGGGTCGAGGCGGGCGAGGAGGACCCGCCGTGCACCGTGTGCGGCGCGATCCTCAAGTCGGCGACGGTGATGTTCGGCGAACGGCTCGACCCCGAGGTGCTGGGGCAGGCCCTGACGATCGCCAAGGCGTGCGAGGTGTTCATCGCCGTCGGTACGACCCTCCAGGTGCAGCCCGCCGCCTCACTGGCGGCGATCGCGGCCGAGCACGGTGCGCGGCTCGTCATCGTGAACGCCGAGCCGACGCCGTACGACGACCGGGCCGACGAGATCATCCGGGAGCGGATCGGGACAGCGCTGCCCTCGCTGCTGAAGCGCTTCCACGAGAGCTGATCACGTCGGTCGGGCGTCAGGCGGCTCAGGCCGTGGCCGCCCGCTCGCGCCGGGTCCGGCCGAACCCGGCCAGGACATGGAACGCGGCCTTCGGCTGCCAGCCCAGCTCCGCGTACGGCCCTTCGGCGCCGCCCGGCGGCAGAACCCTGACCACCCCGAAACTGGCGGCGTCGAAGTCGTGTTCCAGGTCGCGGCGGGCGAAGGTGTAGACGAACGCGGCGTCGACACCGGCCGCTTCGTAGATGTCGAGCATCTCCCCCACGTAGACGGCCTGTTCCGCCTCGTCCCGCACCGTCCCTGCGGCGATCCGCACCGGTCGCGCGTTGTCGTCCCACTCGACGATCGAGTCCCCGCGGCCGCCGAGGCCGGCGGCGCCGCGGAAGGTCCCGCAGCCGAACTCGGTGACACCGAACGGCTTGCCCCGCGCCACCTGCGCGCGCAGCGCGTCGGGGAACGTGTCGGCGTTGGTGGCGTCGCGGTAGCCGGCGTCCGTGGCGATGACGTCGTACGGGGTCCAGTCCACGCCCTCGAAGGCGAGGGACGCGTACCCGATCCGGCCACCGAAGCGGGCGCGGACCTCGGTGACGACCCGTGCGAGGAACGCGTTGAGCGTGGCGTGCAGTCGGGGAAGCAGCGCGCGGAACGCGGCGGGGTCGGCCAGGGTCGCCGCCCGCTCCTGGAATGTGGCGCCGGGCAGGAAGCCGTCGGTGAAGAGGCTGATCTCGGATCCGGTCAGGAGCACGACGCGGGCGCCGTCCCGGCGCAGGCGTTCGGCGCGGTCGGCGGCGTCGACGAGGAGCGCGAGGAGTTCGTCCTGGGTCAGACCGTTCGTGAACGGCGAGTACCAGACCTCAAGGCCCGCGTCGGCGGCGGCACGGGCCGCGGCCTCCAGGCGGTCGGCGTGGCCGCCGGTGACGCGTACGGCGTCGCAGTGGAGCACGTCGTGGATCACCCGCATCTCACGCCGGACAATGTCCGGGCGGAACGGTTCGTGCGTGGTGGTGCCGGCGGAGGTGAAACCGGTGTCGTAGTTGATGCCGAGGGCGCGCATCGCTGTCTCCGTTCCCGCGATCATGATTGCTTAGGGTACGTCTCGTACCCTAATGCGGAAAGGGGGCCTTATGGCGGCCGACGAACAGCGCGACCACGCCACCCGGCGCCGGGGCGCGGCGCTGGAGGACGCGATCCTGGGAGCGGCGGCCGATGAGCTGCGGACCACCGGCTACGCGGGCATGACGATGGACCGCGTCGCACGGCGCGCGGGCACCAACAAGAACGCGATCTACCGGCGTTGGCCGACGCGCGCGGCGCTCGGCGTCGCCGCCTACCGGCGGTCGGCCGACGCGGAGTTGACCGTCCCGGACACGGGGACGCTGCGCGGCGACGCGCTGGCGTTGCTGCGCGCGGCGAACACGCTGTGGTCCTCACCGCGCGGCGCCGTGCTGCGCGACCTGCTCTCGGCGGCGGGCGACGACCCCGGCCTGCTGACGCTGCTGCGGGAGCAGGCCGGCGGCAGCGGTACGGACGGGGCGTGGCTGACGCTGCTGGAGCGCGCGGTGGCGCGGGGGGAGGCGGCGGCCGGTGCGGCGCATCCGCGCGTGGCGTCCGTTCCGATGACGCTGCTGCGCGGGGAGTACGCCCTGCGGGGGCTGCCCGAGGTCCCCGACGAGGTGCTGACGGAGATCGTGGACGAGGTGTTCCTGCCCCTGGTGCGCGGACGCGCGACCGGCCGCTGAGATCAGAACAGCGTGTCGGACTCGGTGGCCCCCGCCGTGTTCTTACCGGCGGGCGCCGGTCCCGCCGCGCCCTCGAAGACCAGCAGGCGCTGCTTGCGGTCGAGCCCGCCGCCGTATCCGGTGAGGCTGCCCGTCGATCCGATCACCCGGTGGCACGGCACGATGATGCCCACGGGGTTCTTGCCGTTGGCCAGTCCGACCGCGCGCGACGCCCCCGACCTGCCGAGCGCGTCGGCCAGTTGACCGTACGAACGGGTCTCGCCGTACGGGATCCTCAGCAGCTGCTCCCAGACGCTTCGCTGGAACGGTGTCCCGTGCAGCCGCAGCGGGACGTCGAACTCGGTGCGCTCGCCCGCGAAGTACTCGTCGAGCTGGGCGATCACGGCGTCGAACGGCGGGTCTTCGTGATCGGCCACCTCGCCGAACGTCTCCTGGGGCGGGCGGTGGCGCTGCTCGGTCATGTACAGGGCGCTCAGCACCCCGTCCGTGGCCACGAGGGTCAGCGGCCCGTACGGGCTGTCGACCACGGTGTGGCTTCTGCTGGACATGCGGTGAACTCCTTTACTCGGGAAGGATGTTGATGGCGTGGTCGTCGGTGGCCCAGAGGTACTGCACGGCGTACGCGCGCCACGGCCGCCAGGCGGCGGCACGGGCGGTGAGCGCGGCGGGAGTCGACGGCAGGCCGAGCCCCTGCGCGGCGCGGCGGACCCCGAGGTCGGTGGGCAGGAACGCGTCCGGGTCGCCGAGCGCGCGCATCGCGATCGCCTCGACGGTCCACGGGCCGAATCCGGGCAGCTCGCGCAGCCGGGCCCTGGCCTCGTCCCAGTCGCTGTCCGTGCCGAGCGGCAGCGTGCCGTCGGCCAGCGCGGCGACCAGGGTCGTGAGCGTGGTGCGGCGGCTGCGCGGCAGCGCGAGGGCTTCGGGGTCCAGGGCGGCCAGCGCGCCGGGCGTGGGGAAGAGATGGGTGAGGCCGCCCTCGGGGTCGTCCACGGGTGTGCCGTACGCGGTGACGAGACGGGCGGCGTGCGTACGGGCGGCGGCGGTCGAGACCTGCTGGCCGAGCACCGCGCGTACGGCGAACTCGGCGGCGTCGACGGTGCCGGGCACCCGGCGGCCCGGCGCCTTGCCGACCAGCGGGGCGAGCAGCGGGTCGGTGCGCAACTGGTCGTCCACGGCGACCGGATCGGCGTCCAGGTCGAGCATGCGGCGGCATCGGCTGATCGCGACGGTGAGGTCGCGCGGGTCGGTCAGCGCGAGGCGGCAGGCGATGTGGTCGGGCTTCGGTGTGAGGGCGACGATGCCGTGTCCGTACGGAAGACGGAGCGTGCGCCGGTACGCGCCGTCCCGCCACTCCTCGACACCGGGGACCGCCGTCGCCGCCAGGTGGCCGAAGAGGTTGTCGGGGTTGAGCGGGGTACGGAAGGGCAGCCGCAGGCAGATCACGCCGGGCGTGCGCGGCCCCCGGGCGGTGTCCGGACGGCGGGCGGCGCGGGCCCGCAGCTCGGTCGGGGCGAGTGCGAACACCTCGCGGACGGTGTCGTTGAAGGTACGGATGGAGGAGAAGCCCGCCGCGAAGGCGACCTCCGCCATCGGTACTCCGGTCGTCTCGATGAGCAGCCGGGCGGTCTGGGCCCGCTGGGCGCGCGCGAGTGCGAGGGGGCCCGCGCCGAGTTCGGCGAGGAGCTGGCGTTCGATCTGCCGCTCCGAGTAGCCGAGCCGGCCGGCGAGTCCCGTGACGCCCTCGCGGTCGACGATCCCGTCCTGGATGAGCCGCATGGCGCGGGCGACGGAGTCGGCGCGGGCGTTCCACTCGGGCGAGCCGGGGCTGGTGTCGGGCCGGCAGCGCTTGCAGGCGCGGAAACCGGCCTGCTGGCAGGCGGCGGCGCTCGGGTGGAAGACCATGTTCTCGGCCTTGGGGGGCACGACCGGGCAGCTGGGACGGCAGTAGATGCCGGTGGTCAGGACAGCCGTGAAGAACCATCCGTCGAATCGCGCGTCCTTGGACCGGACGGCGCGGAGGCAGCGCTCGGTGTCGGTGTGCATGGGTCAAGCATCCGTCACCTGGCGTGGCGGGGCTGGCGAGAATCCGACATCAACCTCACGCTGCCTGCGCCGCTCCCGGCCCCTTCTCCTCAGCTGCTGATGAAGGCGAGCAGATCGGCGTTGAACTCCTGCTCGTAGTCGCCGTACAGCCCGTGCGGCCGGCCCGGATAGACCTTCAGCGTCGCGTCCTTGATCAGCTCGGCGGACTTGGGGCCCGCGGCCACGATGGGCACGATCTGGTCGGCGTCGCCGTGCAGGACGAGGGTGGGGATGTCGAAGCGCCCCAGGTCCTGCGTGAAGTCCGTCTCGGAGAACTGCTTCACGCAGTCGTACGCGCCCTTGAGACCGACCTGCATGCTCCACAGCCAGAACGCGTCGCGCATGCCCTTCGACACGGCGGCGCCGGGGCGGTTGAAGCCGTAGAACGGGTCGGTGAGGTCCTGGTAGAACTGCGAGCGGTCGGCGAGCAGGCCCGCGCGGATGTCGTCGAACGCCTTGATCGGCAGGCCGTCGGGGTTGGCGTCGGTGCGCAGCATCAGCGGGGGCACCGCGCCCAGCAGCACCGCCTTGGCGAGCCGGGACGTACCGTGCCGGCCGATGTAGCGGGCGACCTCGCCGCCGCCCGTGGAGTGGCCGACGAGGACGGCGTCGCGGATGTCCAGCTCGTCGAGGAGCTGGGCGAGGTCGTCGGCGTAGGTGTCCATGTCGTTGCCCTGCCAGGGCTGGCCGGAGCGGCCGTGGCCCCTGCGGTCGTGCGCGATGCCGCGGAAGCCGTTCTCCGCGACGAGACGGAGCTGGCCGTCCCAGGCGTCGGCGTTCAGCGGCCAGCCGTGGCTGAACACGACGGGGCGGCCCGTGCCCCAGTCCTTGTAGAAGATCTCGGTGCCATCTGCGGTGGTGAACGTGCTCATGGCGATCCATCCCTTCTGCGGCGGTGATCAGGCACAGCGTCGGATCGGCCTCGCCGAGGGCGTGTCCGCGAAGTAGCGTCGTCCGCCCGAAGGGCGGGGCTCACGCCCGCCGCGGAGCGGCTGATGTCGCGCTTGGTGCGTGCGACGCAAGACGAAGGATCGACGTTGTGGATGGCCCGGCCGTACTCGGTCGACTCCGACAACACGGCAAGCGTGCGCGCCAGGCGTCGTGAGCCGGACGGGACTTCGCGGACACGCCCGAGGGGTGGGCCCGACCGCGTACACCGGACGCCAACCAGCGTCTCAAAGATCGGCGGCCCCCGCCCACCGGGCGGCGGCCCGACCTTGATGACCGTCAGCCGGACGCGCGCAGCTTGCGCCAGACCGCCTTCGCCGCGTTCTGCCCGGACATGCCGTGCACGCCCGGCCCCGGCGGGGTCGCCGACGAGCAGATGAAGACCGCCGGGTGCTTGGTGCTGTACGGGGACAGGGAGAGCCTCGGCCGCACCAGCAGCCGCAGCCCGGCCACGGAGCCGGAGGCGATGTCGCCGCCCACGTAGTTGGCGTTCCGGGCCGCCAGCTCCGGCGGGCCCGCCGTCGCACGGGCCAGGACGCGGTCCCGGAAACCGGGTGCGAAGCGCTCGATCTGCCGCTCGATCGCGTCGGTCAGATCACCGTCCCAGGCGTGCGGGACATGGCCGTACGCCCAGAAGACATGCTTGCCGTCGGGCGCGCGCGACGGGTCGACCAGACTCGGCTGGGCGGTGATCAGGAACGGCGTGGCGGGCGCGCTGCCGCCGTACGCCAGGTCCAGCGCCGTGCTGATCTCCCCTCTGGTGGGCCCCACTTGGACGGTGCCGGCCCGCCGCGCGGCCTCCGCAGTCCAGGGCACGGGGCCGTCCAGCGCGTAGTCGATCTTGAAGACGCTGGGGCCGTACCGGTACGCGTCGTACGCCCGGCCGAGGCCCGCGATGCGCGCGAGCGCGGTCGGCGAGGTGTCGAAGACGTACGCGCGGGCGGGCGGGAGGTCGTCGAGCCGCTTGACCTCGAATCCGGTGTGCACCGTGCCGCCGAGATCGCGCAGATAGGCGGCGAGGGCGTCCGAGATGGACTGCGAGCCGCCGCGCGGGAGCGGCCAGCCGTTCTCGTGCGCGGCGAGCGCGAACATCAGCCCCACCCCGCCGGTCGCGATCCCGCTCAGGGGGGCGATGACATGGGCGACGAGCCCGGCGAACAGCCCCTTGGCCTTCTCGTCGTGGAAGCGCCTCATCAGCAGGTTCGCCGAGGGGAGCCCGGCGAGCCCGAAACGGGCGAGGGTGAGGGTGTCGTGCGGCAGGCCCCTGGGGGGCAGCGTCATGAAGTCCCGCGCGAAGTTGTCCCACTTACCGAGGAAGGGGGCGACGAGCCGGCGGTACGCCCCCGCGTCGCGCGGTCCGAAGGAGGCGGCGGTCTCGGCGACGGACCGGGACAGGACGGCGGCCGTGCCGTCGTCCCAGGGGTGGGCCATCGGCAGCTCGGGATGCAGCCACTCCAGCCCGAACCGCGCGAGGGGCATGTCGTTGAACGCGGGCGATCCCACGCCCAGCGGGTGCACGGCGGAACAGGGGTCGTGCCGGAAGCCGGGCAGGGTCAGCTCCTCGGTCCGCGCGCCCCCGCCCACGGTGTCCCGGGCCTCGAACACGGCGACGGAGAACCCCCGCCGGGCCAGCTCGACCGCGGCGGTCAGCCCGTTGGGCCCCGCCCCCACGACGACGGCATCGAGCATCGACGGCACCTTCGGACTCCTTCGTCAGCCGATGGCCAGAGGAACCAGGATATTCCTGGCCTCTGACACTGTGTCGGCGGGGCGACGGATACGCGGGCGGACGACGCCACTTCGCGGCCACGCCCCAGGTCCGTCAGGCGCCCGGGGCCGTCAGGCCTCCGGGGCCGCCCCGGCCTACGCCGATGCCGGTGTGCCCGACAGGAGGCGGTCGCGGACCCGGTGCGCGGTCCGCTCGTCGCGGGCCGCCGTGAAGGGGAGGGCGTTGCCGCCCGCGATGTGGAAGGGGACGCCGGTGAGGGTCAGCTGTGCGCCGCCCGCCTCCTCGACCAGCAGCAGGCCGGCCGCGTGGTCCCAGGGCAGCTCCCAGCTGAAGGCGACGGCGTCGAGCGCGCCGCGTGCGATGTCCAGGTACTCCAGGCCCGCCGAGCCGCACGGCCGGGCGGCCAGGTCGTCGGCGTTCTGGACTCCCAGCAGCGCGCGCTTCTCCTCGGGCGTCGTGAAGTCCGGGTGCGACATGGCGACTTCGAGCACCGCGCCGGGCGCCGGTGTCCCGCAGTGCAGCGGGACGCCGTCCAGGAAGGCGCCGCGTCCTCGTACGGCGGTGGCCATCTCGTCCGTCGCGGGCGCGTACGTCCAGGAGGCCAGCAGTTCACCGCCCTGGGCGAGGGCGACGAGTGTGCAGAATCCGGGCTCGCCCCGGACGAACTGGCGGGTGCCGTCGACCGGGTCGACTATCCACACGGGCGCGTCGCCGCGCAGCGCCCCGATCACGGCCGGGTCGGCGTGGACCGCCTCCTCGCCCACCACGACCGAGCCGGGCAGCAGCTTTGTGAGCGAGGCGGTCAGGTGCTCCTCGGCACCCCGGTCGGCGCTGGTCACCAGGTCGTGCGGGCCGGACTTCTCGACGATCTCGTGGGCGGCGAGCTGCCGGTAGCGCGGCATGATCTCGGCGGCGGCCGCGTCACGCAGCGCCGCCTCGACCACGGAAAGGTCACCGTTCAAAAAGTCATCGATCATGCCTCAAGAGAACCACAGAGGTGTGACAACGCAGGTGGGAGCGGAGATGACGGCTCGGTGGCGGGCCGGCGTCCGGCACGGCTCAGCGGCCCACCGCGTACCCCTGCATGCCGCGCGGATTGGCCGCCGCCGACAGCACGCCCGTGCGCGGGTCCCGGGCGACCGCGCACAGCCGCCCCTCCGACCACGGCTCGCCTACGGTGACGTCGTGGCCCCTGCGGCGCAGCCCTTCTACTACGGCCGCGTCCATGGACGGCTCCACGGTGACGCTGCCCGGCCGCATCCCGCGCGGGTAGAAGGAGCTGGGGAAGCTGTCGTTGTGCCAGTTGGGCGCGTCGATCGCGCCCTGGAGGTCGAGCCCGCCGCGTACCTGCGCCCGGAGCGCGACGGCGAGGAAGAAGTGGAGCTGCCACTGGTCCTGCTGGTCGCCGCCGGGGGTGCCGAAGGCCAGGACGGGCACGCCGTCGCGCAGGGCGATGGACGGGGTGAGGGTGGTACGGGGCCTGCGGCCCGGCGTGAGGGAGTTGGGCAGTCCGGGCTCCAGCCAGGCCATCTGGAGACGGGTGCCGAGCGGGAAGCCGAGTTCGGGCACGACGGGGTTGGACTGGAGCCAGCCGCCGCTCGGCGTGGCGGCGACCATGTTGCCCCACCGGTCCACGACGTCGAGGTGACAGGTGTCGCCGCGGGTCGCCCCGTCGCGGGCGACGGTCGGCTCGCCCGCCCCCGGCGCCGGGACGGCGAGCGCGTCGAAGCCCTGCTCACCGGCGGCGACGGCGGTCGCGTGCCCGCCGAGGACGGGCGCGCGTCCGTCGGGGCTGCCGGGCCGCAGTTCGTAGGAGGCCTTCTCCCCGACCAGCGCGCGGCGCGCGGTGTTGTACGGCTCCGAGAGAAGCGCGGCGAGCGGTACGTCGGCGGCGTCGCCGTACCAGGCCTCCCGGTCGGCCATGGCGAGCTTGCAGCCCTCCGTAAGGAGGTGGACGTACTCCTCGGAGCCGTACGCCGGAAGCTCCGGCACGGGCGGCAGCAGGGCGAGCTGCTGGAGCAGGACGGGGCCCTGGCTCCAGCCGGCGGCCTTGCAGAGGGTCCAGCCGTTCCACTCGTACGTCGCGGGCGTCTCGTACGTCGCGGACCAGCCGGCCAGGTCGGCGGCCGTCAGGGTGCCGGTGTGGCGGGAGCCGCTGGTGTCGAGGGTGGGGCGGTCGGACTGGCGTATCAGCGCCTCGGCGATGAACCCCGTGCGCCAGATGTCACGCGCGGCCTCGATCTGCGCGACGCGGTCGTCGCCGCCGGTGGCCTCGGCCTCGGCGGTGAGGCGGCGCCAGGTGGCGGCCAGCGCGGGGTTGCGGAACAGCTCACCGGGCGCGGGCGCCCGGCCGCCGGGGAGGTAGACGTCGGCGGACGAGGTCCACTCGGTCTCGAACAGCGCGCGTACGCTCTCCACGGTCTGGCCGACCCGCTCGACGGGCGCGTGGCCGTCCTCGGCGTAGCCGATGGCGTAACGCAGCACCTGGGCGAGGGACTTGGTGCCGTGGTCGCGCAGCAGCAGCATCCAGGCGTCGAAGGCGCCGGGCACGGCGGCGGCCAGCGGCCCGGTGCCGGGGACGAGTTCGAGCCCGAGGGAACGGTAGTGCTCGATGGTGGCCCCGCCGGGCGCGGGCCCCTGCCCGCACAGGACCCGCACGTCCCCGCCGGCGGGGGCGAGGATCACCGGCAGATCCCCGGCCGGCCCGTTGAGATGCGGCTCCACGACATGCAGAACGAACCCGGCGGCGACGGCGGCGTCGTAGGCGTTCCCACCGTCCTCCAGGACGGCCATCGCCGACTGCGAGGCGAGCCAGTGGGTGGACGACACCATGCCGAAGGTGCCCTGGAGGGTGGGCCGGGTGGTGAACATACGGTCTCTCACCTCGCTGTTTCCGACGGATCCTGGGAAGAACCCGGGGAGTCTACGCCAGGGGCCACCGCCTCCCGCTCCCCGCCAAGCGCCCCCTCCAGCGGCCCGTTCAGGGCTGGTCGTACCAGGCGAACGCCGCGATCCGCCAGCCCTCCGGGGTGCGGACGAACTGGATGGTCTTGGTCCCGCCGCCCTCGAACGGCTCGCCGTCCAGGATCCCGGACTTGCGGTAGGCACCGAACCGCGACGCGATGCCGCCCGCGATCTCCGTCCGCGCGGACGTCTCCCACTCGGAGAACTCGACAAGTCGACCGTCCGTCAGCAGCCGCTCGCGCGGCTCGATGAACTCGTCCACGGTGTAGACCGTGAACTCAGGGCCGGTCTTGACGATCACACCCTCCGGAAGAACCAGCCGGCGGATCCGGGCCACGTCAGCGGCCTTGCCACCCCGGTTGTCGAACGCACCGAAGAACTCCGCGGTCACCGCGTCTATCTCGCTCTGGGACATGGCGCGACAGTAAGACAACGAGGCCGCCCCCGCTCTGCCGGGCATCGTCGCCGAAGTGCGTTTTGGCCATTCCGAGCCTCCAGCCGCCCCCTGCCCGACCAGGGCTCACGGCTCGCAGCGCTCCCCCGCCCCCGCGATTGCGGGTTCCCGAGCACGACCGAATGACGTGTGTTCGAAATTGCCGCCGGCTCGTTGGTACTCACGACTCTGCCGCAGCGACCGTCCCAGGGGGAACGATGACCTCGGCCATCACACAGGAACAGCCACCTCAGCCACCGAACAACGAATCGGACAAGGACGGATCGGAAGAAGCCAGTGTTCGAGAGGAGGAGTACCTCTACCGAGACGAGTCCCGGCTCCGGGCCGGGTCGCTGCTGACGACCCGCACGATGGCGCGACGGCTGCCCGCGCTCGTACTGCGTTCCTTGAAGATGGCGTGGCGGGTGGACCGCGGCGCGACGGTCGGGCTGCTGATGTGCCAGGTCGGGACCGGCGTACTCGCCGCCCTCGGCCTCCTGGCCGTCACGGGCACGATCACCGCGCTGATCTCCTCGGGCGCCATCACCGAGCGGCTGTGGGACGCCGCTCCGCAGCTGACCGTCATCGCCGCGGCGACCGGACTGCGTGCGCTGCTGGGCATCGTCGTGGTCTGGCTGACCGGGCGTCTGCGCCCCGTACTCGCCCGCGCGGCGGAGCTGACGATGGTCGAGGCGGCGCTCGGCGCGGAACTCGCCGCCAACAACAAGCCCGGCTACAACGACGCGTACGACATCGCCGACCGCGGCGCCCAAGTCACGCCCGACCTGGTGGAAGAGGCGCAGGACGTGCTCGCGGCGACCGCCACGCTGGCGGCCGGCGCCACCGTCCTGACCGTTCTCCACCCGCTCCTCCTGCCTCTGCTCTTCCTGGCGTGCCTCCCGCAGGCGGCCGCCTACGTCCGGTCCGCGCGCGTGATCTACCTGGCGGGCCTGGAGACCTCCGGACGGCGGCGGATGCTGGGCAAACTGCGCTGGCACATGGCGTACACGGAGTCCAGCGAGGAGATGCGCGCCTGTCTGGCGGGCCCGTTCCTGATCGGCCGGTACCGAACGCTGGCCGCCTCGGTCAACGCGGCTGAGCGCAAGGCCGCGAACACCGGTGCCTGGATGGGCATAGCCGGTGCCGTCGCCGGCGGGGTCGCCTCGATCGCGGTGTGGGCGGCGCTGCTGTGGCTCCTCGCGTCGGGGCGCATGAGCCTGGCGGCCGGAGGCGGCGCCGTCTTCGCTCTCCAGACAGCCACCGGCTCCGTGCGCGGCATCATCAACGGCGGCGCCCGCCTGGTGCGCACCGGCTGGTACGTGCAGGACTGGCAGAACTTCCTCGACAACGCGCACGGTCAGGCCATGGCCGACACCCGTGGCATCGCGGCCCTTCCCGCGGCCCCGGAGCGCTTCGAGGTCCGCGACGTCACCTACCGGTACGACGGTGCGCCGGAGGACAGCCTCAGCGGTGTGTCCCTCCACGTGCGGCGCGGCGAGATCGTGGCGCTGGTAGGGGAGAACGGCTCCGGGAAATCCACCCTGTCCCGCCTGCTGTGCGGCCTGCTGCTGCCCACCGACGGCGAGGTGGCCTGGGACCACGCCTCTACGGCGGAGATGGATCCCTGGGAGGCGTGGAGGCACGTCGCGCTGGTCCCGCAGAAGTTCACCTACCTGCCGCTCACGATGCGCGACAACATCACGTTCGGGCAGGGCGACACCAGCGACGCGGCGCTGCTCGCCGCATGCGAGGCGTCCGGCGCCGCGGAGATGCTGCCCAGCCTCCGCTCCGGCCTGAACACCCTCCTGACCAGTGAGTGGTTCGGCGGTCAGCAGCTCTCGGGCGGTCAGTGGCAGCGACTGGTACTCACCCGCGCTTTCCACCGGCAGGCTTCACTGCTGGTGATGGACGAACCCACGGCGGCCCTCGACGCACGGGCGGAGCACCGGATCTTCTCGGGCCTGCGCGAACTGGCCAAGGACCGCGCGGTCCTGCTGATCACACACCGCCTCACCAACGTGGCCGTCGCCGACCGGATCGTCGTCCTGAACGAGGGCCGGATCGTCCAGGAGGGCACCTACGCCCAACTCACGCAGGAGCCGGGGCTCTTCCGGTCCTTGTGGGACTTGCAGCGACGCATGAGCGGCGAGATCGCCTCATGACCGGCCACCCATCGATGACCACCGATCCATCAGAAGCATCGCTCGGAGGCGCTCATGCCCGACCGCACCCAGCCAGCATTCACACCCATCCCCGCCCCGGCGACAGAAGGTGATCGGCGTGAGCATCACATGCGCCTGCTACCTGGCTGCTACCGCCAAGTGGAGTCAGGCCGCAAGACGATCGAGGTAAGGGTGGCCACCCCGCAGAAGCGCGCAATCGTGGCTGGCGACACGGTCGTCTTCCACGACCGGGACAGCGACCGGGAACTCGACATCATCGTGCGGCGGATCACCCGCTACGCCTCCTTCGAGGATCTGCTCGGCTCGGAGGATCCCGCGCGCATCGACCCGGACGGCCGGCGCGGGGAACTGCTCTCCAGCCTCCGGCGGATCTACCCGCAGGACAAGGAAGCTCTCGGCGCTCTCGCCTTCGAATTCGACCACCGCCCCGCCCGGCCGGGCCGCCCCATGCCGATGACGCCCTCGCAGTACGCGCGCACCGTTCCCCACCACACGGTGTACGGCTGCCTGTACGTCCGCGACGAACACGACCGGCCGGTGCAGCTGCGCTCGGTCTACGGGTCGCGGCTCTGGCAGTTCCCTGGCGGAAACCTCGACGCGGGGGAGGACCCCCTCCAGACAGCCCACAGGGAAACGATCGAGGAGACCGGCCTCCAACTCGACCTGGACACTCCGAAGCTGCTCCTGACGCACTTCATGCACACCGGGCCCCGCATGCCACTGAACAAAGTGGGTCTCATCTTCGACGGCGGCCGGCTGACCGCGGACCAGCTCCGGCGCATCCGCGTCGATCCCGCCGAACACGACATGTGGGCCGTCCACGACCTCGTCGACTGGCGGGAGTTGATGGCGCCGCGCGACTTCGCCCGCCTCGACGTCATCGAACGAGCCAGGCGGGGCCAGGGCCCCACGTACCTCGTCACACAAGGCTGAGAGAGGCATCGTGCCCGCCCCTGCCGACCCAGATATGGATTCTGGCACCGCAGCTGCCTGACAGCGGGTCAGACGGCGGACCAGCCGTCGTCCACGGGGAGGACGGCGCCGTTGACGAAGGCGGCCTCGGTGGAGGCGAGCCAGACGATGGCGGCGGCCTGTTCCCCGGCGGAGCCGAGGCGGCCGATGTTCGCGCCGATGAGGCTCTTGACGACGGTCGGGCCGTGCGCGTCGGGGCGGCTGGCGACTCCGATTCCGGTCGCGGTGGGGCCGGGCGCGATCATGTTGGTCCGGATGCCCTGCTTCCGGTACATCACGGCCAGGTTCTTCACCAGCCCGGTGATCCCGTGCTTGGCGGCGGTGTACGCGGCTCCGGCGGCTCCGCCGCGCAGGCCCGCCTCCGAGCCGGTGAAGACGAGGCATCCGCTGCCGGCCGTCAGCATGTGCGGCAGTACGGCGCGGGTGAGCAGGAAGGGGGCTGTGAGGTCGACCCGCAGCACCCGTTCCCACTCGTCGTCGCCGGTCTCGTGCGCCGCCGACATACGGTCCATGATCCCCGCGTTGTTGACCAGGACGTCGATCCCGCCGAACTCCGCCACCGCGCGGGCCACCACCTCGTCCACCACCCGCTGCTCCCCCAGGTCCCCCACGGCCGCCAGTGCGACGCCCCCGGTGTCCGTGATCTTCCGCGCGGTCTCCTCGGCGCCGTCCACGTCCAGGTCGGCGATCAGCACACGGTCGCCCTGGGCGGCGAAGGCCAGCGCGGCGGCCCGGCCGATACCGGACGCGGCCCCGGTGACGATCACGCTCCGGGGAGCGCGGGAGTCAGTGCCGGGCTCGGGCAGTGGTGCGGTCATGGGATGGCCCTCCAGGTGTGGTTGATGAGTGTTCGACGAAGAGCGCGTCAGGGACGGGGGACGGTCCTGGCCTGAAGGACGTCGCCCATGGACTCCCCGCGCCACCGCTCCAGGAGCCGGTGGAAGGCGACGGCTCCGTGGGGATAGGCGGTCGGGCCGTTGGGCCGGCCCCGTCCTTCACGGTTGTAGTAGCCGGGAGTGCACTCGGCGTGGAACCACTCGTGGTCCGGAGCCCCGTCGGCGAGGACGGCCATCCAGGCGTCCACGGCCTCGCGGGACGGTTCGAGGAGGGCGCCCTTGGCCTCCGCGGCCTCGACGAGGGCTGCGGCGTGATGGGCCTGCTCGTCGAGGATGTGGGTGAAGTTGACGCTGCTCGCGTTCTGGAGCGGGCCCAGCTGGATCAGGTTGGGGAAGCCGTTGCCGGTGAAGCCGTGGAGTGTGCGCGGGCCCTGCCGCGCCCAGGTGTCGAGCAGTTGGACGCCGCCCCGGCCGTGGACGGGGAGCTTGCCGGAGTGGATGCCGGAGGTTCCGACGTTGAACCCGGTGGCGAAGATCAGGCAGTCGAGTTCGTACGTGGTGCCGCCGACCACGACGCCGTGCTCGGTGACGCGCTCGATGCCGTGGGTGTCCGCCGTGTCGACCAGGGTGACGTCGGGGCGGTTGAACGCCGGGTAGTACAGGTCGGAGAAGGTCGGGCGCTTGCAGGCGTACCGGTACCAGGGCTTGAGCTTCTCCGCCGTCTCCGGGTCGTCGAGCACCTGCTCGACCCGGGCGCGCAGCTCGTTCATCTTGGTGGCGTCGGCCATCTCGTACGCCGCTTCGAAGGTCTCCCGGTCGCCCCGGCGCCGGAAGCTCGGGAGCAGCTTCTCCAGCAGTCCCGCCGACGCCGTCCAGGCGTCCGCGACGAGATCTCGCTCGGCGTCCTCGCCGGAGACGATCCGGAGATAGTTCTCGCGCCGCTCGCGCGCCCAGCCCTCGCGGTCGGCCCCGACCTCCTCGGGGGTGGTGCGGCGGTTGGCCCGTACGTCCACGGTGGAGGGGGTGCGCTGGAAGACGTACAGGTGGGCGGCGTCCTCGGCCAGCATCGGGATGACCTGGATGCCGGTGGCCCCGGTGCCGACGATGCCCACGCGCTTGTCGGCGAGGCCGCTCATGCCGCCCTCGGGGGTGCCGCCGGTGTAGGCGTAGTCCCACCGCGAGGTGTGGAACGTGTGCCCTTCGAAGTCCTCGATGCCGGGTATCCCGGGGAGCTTCGGGTCGGTGAGTGTGCCGGTGGCGTTGATGACGTACGTGGCGCGGAACGCGTCGCCGCGGTCCGTGGCCACGATCCAGGTCTCGGACGTCTCGTCCCAGGTCAGTCGGGTGACGCCGGTGGAGAACAGGGCGTCGGCGTAGAGGTCGTACCGGCGCGCGATCCGCACCGCGTGACGGCGGATCTCGTCCCCGGGGGCGTACTTCCACTCCGGCACGTACCCGGTCTCGTCCAGCATCGGCAGATACACGTGCGACTCGATGTCGCAGTGGACGCCCGGGTACCGGTTCCAGTACCAGGTGCCCCCGAAGTCACCGCCCTTCTCCACGATCCGCACGCGTCCCACGCCCCGCTGCCGCAGCCGCGCCCCGGCGAGGATGCCGCCGAATCCGCCGCCGATCACGGCGACGTCGACGGTGTCGCGGAGGGGATCGCGCTCGGCCGGCCCCTCGGTGTACGGGTCGGCGGCGTAGTAGCCGAACTCGGCGTCGGCGTCCCGGTACTGGGCGGCTCCGTCGGGGCGGACGCGTCGCTCACGTTCGAGGCGGTAGCGCTGCCTCAGGGCGGCCAACTCGTGGGGGGCGGGTGCTTGAGGGGTCGTCATGTGGGGGCCTCAATCCTGGACGGTGGGACCGCCCTGGAGGGCGGTCGTCCGCTACGGTAACAACTACCGGACAACAGTGTCCGGTTGGCTTTCGATGATGCGGCGACATTCGGCCAGGGACGCGTTCCGCCCTTGGCCGTTCCGCGTCCCTCGACCGACAGAACTCCCGCAGCGGACAGGAAGAGTGACCCTCATGCAGACACGTTCAGGCCGAACTTTCGCCGTGCTCGCCACGGTCGGCACGCTGGTGCTGACCGGATGCGGTACGCAGAGCGGCGTTCCCGAGGAGGAGGCGGCGGCCGGCGCGGGCAGGACCATCCGCGCGCAGAAGGTCATGCAGGTGACCGAGGTGCACGAGGAGACCCGGATGACCCTGCTGGAGGGGCCCGTGTTCGGCGAGGACGGCGGGCTGTACGTCGTGGACGTCACGGCGCCCGAGGGCAAGCCGAAGGTCATCCGCGTCGATGTCGGGAGCAGGACGTCCCGGGCGGTGCACACCGACGGGCGGGGGGCGTACACCTCGGCCCAGTTCAGCCCGTACGACGGGCGGCTCTATCTGAGCGACTTCGCGCACGGCGAGATCGTGAGCCTGGCCCCGGGCGGCGGCGACAGGCGGACCTTCTTCTCCGGCGAGGTCGACGGAGCGCCGATGAACCCCGACGACATCGCCTTCGACCAGGACGGCAATCTGTACGTCAGCGACTCACGCGGCCTGTCCGAGGGCGAGTCGCTGGGACGGGTGGTGCGGATCAGCCGCGACGGTACGCGGGCCACCACCCTGGCCGGGGAGCTGGCCGCGCCGAACGGGGTCTCGTTCGACGTGGACTACCAGGGGCTGTGGTTCAGCGAGCTGACGGAGAACCGGATCTCCTATCTGCGCCTCGACGAGCAGGGCGGGGTGACCTCCCGGCACACCGCCATCCGGGTCGACGCGGGGATCGCCCAGACCGACTCGATCACCGTGGACGCCGACGGCAACCTGTACCAGGGGCTGCACGGGCGGGCGGCCATGGCCGTGTACGACCGGCACGGTGAGCGGCTGGCGACGGTCGAACTCCCCGCACGGGCCAAGGGTTTGGAGTCGGCGACGAACGTGGCCATCACTCCGGGCGGGACCAAGGCGTACATGACGGTGAGCGGTCCCGGCGGCGGGTACCTGTACGCCTTCGACGCCCTGGCGGAGGGACTCCGGCAGTCCAACGGCGGCTGATCGCACGGCAGTTGTACGCGGGCGGGGGCGTCGGCTCAACCGTCGTAGGACCGCACCGCGCCCACCTCGACGGCCAGCAGCCGCCAGGCGGCCAGCGCCCGGTCCTCCCGCTCCTGGCGGGTGGCGCCGATGACGCTGGCGGCGACCATGGCGACCGCCAGCTCCAGATCGCTGGCGGCGCTCAGCCGATGGCCGCCCGGCAGGTGCGCCCGCAGAGCGCGCTGGACCCGCTCGGACAGGTCCAGCGCGTGGGTGCGGATGTCGGAGCGACTGCCGGCCCGTTCGGTGTGTAAAAGACCGATGAACGCCGCCGACCGCGAGAGATGCCAGGTCAGCACGCCAAGGAGCCCGGCGAAGGTCGCGTCCTCGGCCTCGGCCGCCTGCTCGATCTGTCGCACGTTCTCCTCAAGTACCGCCGCCACCGCGGCGGTCCGGTCGGGGAAGTGCCGGTAGAGAACGCCCTGCCCGACCCCGGCCTTTCGCGCGATGGCGGAAAGCGGCGCCTCCAGCCCGTGCTCCGCGAAGACCTCCCGGGCGGCGCTGACCAGAGCGGCCCGGTTGCGGGCAGCGGCCTTGGGCCCGTCGTTCGCCGGCCGCCGCTCCGTCCGATCGGTCTGCTCCGTCACCCGGGGATCGTACCGCCAGGGCCGGGTCCGGCCCCCTACGCCCGACGGGTCCCGCGTCGGGCGCGGGCGTACTCGACGCCGATCGGGAGCAGCGACACGACGACGATGGCGATCAGGATGAGTTCGATGTTCGTCTTCACGAAGTCGATCTGGCCGAGGAAGTAGCCCAGCACCGTGACGCCGACTCCCCAGAGGGTCCCGCCGATGACGTTGAAGACGACGAAGGTGCGGTAGCGCATGGCGCCGACTCCGGCGATGACCGGTGTGAAGGTGCGCACGATCGGTACGAAGCGGGCCAGGACGATCGAGCGGGGACCGTATCTCTCGAAGAACGCGTTGGCCTTCTCCACGTTCTCCTGTTTGAACAGGCGCGAGTCGGGGCGCCGGAAGAGGGCGGGGCCCGCTTTGCGGCCGATGAGGTAGCCGGTCTGGTCGCCCAGGACGGCGGCGAGAACGATGAGCAGGCAGATCAGCCACAGGGGATGGGCGAGGTACGTGTGCCCGGCCACCAGGAGTCCGGTGGTGAACAGCAGGGAGTCCCCGGGCAGGAAGAAGCCGATCAGGAGGCCGGACTCGGCGAAGACGACAAGGAGAACGCCGATCAGGCCGAAGGTGGAGATCAGGTGGCCGGGGTCGAGCCACTGCGGGCCGAGGGCCAGGGTCATGGTCACGCTCCTGGTGCCGGGACGGGATCAGGCATGGAGGGTTCCGGTCGCGAGGAGGGCGAACAGGAGAGCGCCGACGGCGATTCGGTAGAAGACGAATACGTCGAAGCTGTGCCGGGCGATGTACTTCAGCAGCCAGGCGATGGAGGCGTACGCGACGGCGAACGACACCGCGGTGCCCACGACCAGCGGAGCGACGGCGGTTCCGGCTCCGACGGCGTCCTTCAGCTCGTACACACCGGCGCCGGTCAGCGCGGGGATGCCGAGGAAGAAGGAGAGCCGGGTGGCCGCGACACGGTCCAGGCCGAGGATGAGCCCGGTGGACATGGTGGCGCCGGACCGCGAGAAGCCGGGGAAGAGAAGGGCCAGGATCTGCGAGGAGCCCACGAACATGGCGTCCTTGAGAGTGGTGTCTCTCTCACCGCGCCGGTGCCGGCCCAGCCGGTCGGCGGCCCACATGAGGCCGCTGCCGACGACCAGCGAACCGGCCACCACCCAGAGCGAGCCGAGCGGGCCGTCGATCAGGGGCTTGGCGGCCAGCCCGACGACCACCACGGGAATCGTCGCGTAGACGACCCACCAGGCGAAGCGGTAGTCGTGGTGATGGCGCTCGTCGCGGTGGCGCGGCCCACGTCCCCAGGCGCGCGCGATCCGGCCGATGTCCTTGGCGAAGTAGAGGAGGACGGCGGCGATGGCGCCGACCTGGATCACCGCGGTGAACGCGACGACGGACGGGTCGTCCACGGGGATGTTCATCAATCCCTCGGTGATCTTCAGATGGCCGGTGGAGGAGACGGGCAGGAACTCCGTCACCCCCTCCACCACGCCGAGGACCACCGCCTGTCCGACGCCGATGGCGCTCATGGGTACCGCCTTTCCTTCGGGGACACGGGGACACGGGGACACACGGACGGCGACGACGGCTGTGGCCGGGTGAAGAGAACATCGGGCATCCTGGAGGCAGGGTGGCGGCAGGCCCGTCACGGACACGGTAGCTTCTATTCGCGAATAGAAGCTACTGGTGACTGTAGACCACGGCGGCGGGAGACGGGCGTTGGACGCTCAGGAAGAGGCACCGGGAGCGGCCGGCCGGCCGGTTCGCGGACCGGCCCGCGAACCGGTCGGCGGGCGCCGGGCCAACGGGGCGCTGGAGGCCGAGATCCTTGCCCTGCTGCACTCCGCGGAGAGCGCCCTGACGCCCGGCGACGTGGCCGAACACCTCGCCACACCGCTCGCGCACACCACCGTCTCCACCACGCTCTCCCGCCTGCACAGCCGCGGCGTCCTGCACCGCACGCCGCAGGGCCGCGGCTACGCGTACACGCCCGCCACCGACGAGTCGGGGCTGACCGCCAGGCACATGCATCAGGTGATGGAGGGCGGCAACGACCGCGCCTCGGTCCTGACGCGCTTCGTCGACGAACTGTCCGACGCGGACGAGGACCTGCTGCGCCGCCTGCTGGGCAGCGACGAGTAGCGGGGCGCGTCGATGCACCTGGCCGTCTACCCGCCGTTGCTGCTTCCCGCGCTGGCCGGGCTGAGCGCGGGACCACTCGCCCGGCGGCTGGAACCGAGGCTGGCGACCTGGCTGTTGACCGTGTCCGGACTCGTACTCGCCCTGGCCGGCACCGTCGCGCTGGGGCTGCTCGCGCTGGCGGGGCTGGTACGCCTCCCGATGCTCGCAGGGCTGGACGGCTACTCGCCGGAGGTGATCGCCCGCGAGGACCCGGCGGCCTGGCAGGCGGCCGCGGCCGGAGCGGTCCTGCTCGTACTCGCCGCCTCGGCCACCCTTCGCTTCACCGTCCGCCGGGCCCGTGCGCTGTGGTCCGCCGCGCTGGACGCCGCCTGTCTGCCGGGGCGCGGCGCCGTCGTCGTCACCGAGGACCGGCGCGCCGACGCGTACACCGCGCCCGGTCTGCCCGGTCGCATCGTCATCTCCCACGGCATGCTCGACGCCCTCGACCCGGTGGGGCGGGACATCATCCTGGCCCACGAGAAGGCGCACCTGGACCACCACCACTACGCGTTCGTGGCGTTCGCGCAGATGTCGGCAGCGGCCAACCCGTTCCTACGGCCGCTGGCGGCAGCGGTCGCCTTCAGCGTCGAACGCTGGGCCGACGAGGACGCCGCCCGCGGCACCGGCGACCGGCGCGCCGTCGCCGAAACCGTGGCCAGAGCCGCCGTCGCCACCAAGCGCACCTCCGCGGGGCGGCTGCCCGACACCGCGCTGGGAGCCCTGGGCCGGCGCCCGGCCCCGGGCGCCGTTCCCCGGCGGGTCGCCGCCCTGCTCCGGCCCGCCCCGCGCAGCCCGGTCCACCTCCTCCTGATCGCGGGCCTGCTGGTCGCGATGAGCACCCTGTGCGCGCTGGACGCCTCGCACGATCTGCATGAACTCCTGGAGCTCGCCGACGTCCGTTGACGTGCCGTCCGGCCGGATCACGCGCCGGTCGTGGAGCCGGGGCGCACGATCATCAGGACCACGACGACCGCCCACAGCAGGTTGAAGACGCCGGTCAGTCCGGCCAGCCGGGCGGCGGCGCGCTTCGTGTCGGCACCGTCGCCGGTCCCGGTCCCGTCCGCCGCCGCTGCCTCCGCCGACTCGATCATGCGCTCCTGGCCGGGCAGGATGGCCAGCGCCAGTATCGCGGCGGCGAGCGTCGTCAGCACGATCGACGTGAGCAGCCAGGCGTCGGTGAGTACGCCGAGCTGCGCGCCGGTGGCGATCCCGAAGACCGGGACGGCGACCCCGACGATGGCGTAGCCGCTGCAGATCCGGTGCAGCAGCACCGTGGCGCCCACGGAGTGCCCGTCCTCCCCGGCCGTCTGGCGCGCGTAGCGGGGGAACATCGACGCCGCCACAGCGATCGGGCCGACCACCAGGATCGAGGCGAGGACATGGATGGAGAGCAGCAGCTTGGTCACCGCGGGCCCCTTCAGGGAGGTGCATGAATAAGTTGGCTGCCAATAGGTACCACGCCAACACTTTCCATGGGTAGGCTGCCTACCCATGAAGACAGACGCGGTGCGTGGGCACCTGGACGGACTGTTGCTGGCCGTGCTCGAACCCGGCCCGCTGCACGGCTACGCGATCATCGCGGCGGTCCAGCAGCGGAGCGACGGCGCACTCCAGCTCCGTACGGGCACGATCTATCCGGCCCTGAACAGGCTTGAGCGGCTGGGACTGCTCGGCAGCAGCTGGGAGTCCGTCGGCGAGCGGCGGCGGCGCTGCTACCGGCTGACCGACGCCGGGCGCGGCAGTCTGGAGAGCGAGCGGACGGCGTGGCACGAGTTCACGACGGCGATCGGCTCGGTCCTGAACCCGGCCGCCGGCGCGCCGGCGCCGAGGCCCGCGTCATGAACGCCCATGCCGCGGACCACGCCGCGGACCACGCCATGGACCCTGTCGCGGACCACGTCGCCGCCCTGTCCGCCGCGTTGCACGGCCCGGTGCGGGCCAAGTCCCGGATGATCCAGGAGATACGGGACGGTCTCACCGACACGGTGGAGGCGCACACCCGCGACGGGGTGCCGCCCGACGAGGCCGCGCGCCTGGCGGTACGGGAGTTCGGCACCCCGGAGCAGCTCGTGCCCAGCTGCCAGCGGGAGTTGACCATCGCGCAGGCCCGGCGGACCGCCCTGTCCGTGACCCTCACCGTCCCGTTCCTGATCGCCTGCTGGCATCTGATCTGGACGGCGGGCCAGGGCTGGCAGCTCCAGCAGACGGCGCAGTTGGTCGCGGTCCAACTGGCGGCCGTCGCGGCCGTCGCCACCCTGCTCATGGCGGCGGCGCTCGCCGCCACCGGCGCGCTGGCCCGCAGGCTGCCGACGCCGGAGCGGTTGCCGCTGGCGGTGGCCTGGGCGGGCACGACGGCCGGGGTGGCGATGGTGGTCGCCACACTCGCGCTCGCCGTGCTGTCACCGCTGGCCACGAACTGGCCCCTG
This sequence comes from Streptomyces niveus, assembly GCF_001723055.1. GTDB lineage: Bacteria > Actinomycetota > Actinomycetes > Streptomycetales > Streptomycetaceae > Streptomyces > Streptomyces niveus. The sequence continues at coordinate 5,315 of NZ_MDCR01000344.1, read as the reverse complement.
GTCACTCTCGCGGCCATGGTCACCGCGCTCTCCCACGGCGTGGTGGCCTCGTCCGCCCGAGCGTGCCGCCGCTGCGCGCGCCTGCCGGTCGCCCACGGCGCCGGGCGGGGATGATCCCCTCCGGTGCGCGCGTTGCACCGAGCGGACTCGCGTTCACGGGTGGCGCGGGGCGGCAGAAGGTGGAGGACAGCGGTGCACGGTGAGTACAAGGTGCCTGGCGGCAAGCTCGTCGTCGTGGATCTGGACGCGCGGGACGGTGTGCTGCGTGACGTCCGGGTCGCCGGGGACTTCTTCCTGGAGCCGGACGAGGCGATCCACATCATCGACCGGGCGCTCGAAGGCGCTCCCGCCGACCTCGACGCGGTGGGTCTCGCCGCCCGTATCCAGACGGCGCTGCCGCCCGGCACCCAGATGTACGGGCTGACCAGCGAGGGCATCGCCATCGCCGTACGACGCGCGCTGGCGCACGCCACCGACTGGACGGACTACGACTGGCAGCTCGTCCATATGGAGCCGCAGCCGCCCGCGCTCCACATGGCGCTGGACGAGGTCCTGACGACCGAGGTCGCGGCGGGCCGCCGCGCGCCGACGCTGCGGGTCTGGGAGTGGGCCTCCCCCGCCGTGGTGATCGGCAGCTTCCAGTCGCTGCGCAACGAGGTGGACCCGGTGGCCGCCGAGCGGCACGGTGTCACGGTGGTACGGCGGATCTCCGGCGGCGGCGCGATGTTCATCGAGCCCGGCAACACCATCACGTACTCGCTGTCCGTCCCCGACGCGCTCGTGCAGGGTCTGACGTTCGCCGACAGCTACGCCTATCTCGACGACTGGGTGCTCGGCGCGCTGGGCGACATGGGGATCAAGGCCTGGTATCAGCCGCTCAACGACATCGCCACCGAGGCGGGCAAGATCGCGGGCGCCGCGCAGAAGCGCGTGGTGGGCGGCGGCGCCGTACTGCACCACGTGACGATGGCGTACGACATCGACGCCGACAAGATGCTCGAAGTCCTGCGCATCGGCAAGGAGAAGCTCTCCGACAAGGGCACGCGCAGCGCGAAGAAGCGGGTGGATCCGCTGCGCCGCCAGACGGGGCTGGCGCGTGAGGCGGTCATCGAGCGGATGATCGGCTCGTTCCGGGGGCGGTACGGCCTGACGGAGGGCAAGGTCACGGACGAGGAGATGGCGCGGGCGCGCGAGCTGGCCGGGACGAAGTTCGGTACGGCGGAATGGACGGCCCGCGTACCGTAACCGCGAGCCGTGGGCGCCGGGAGCCGCCCGGAGGTGAGCCACGGTTCTCTCCGGCTCACCTCCGGGCAGAGGCACTTGACCCGGCGTCGAACTACAGCGCCGGGTACGCGTTCCTCATGAGTTCCTGGAACTGGCCGGAGAACCACTGCCCGGACAGTGGTGCGTCGGCCAGCGCGCCCGACTTGTTGTTGTTGTTTCGCGGATTGCCCTCGTACGTCGGGTCACACATACGGTCGAAGCCCTTGCCCTCGTCGTTCGGAATCGCCTTGCTCGATCCGTCGGACTCCCCCGGCGGCTTCATCCACACGTAGGCGTCGATGCCCGCAGCGGGCGCGGCCTGGGGCCGTTCGCCGAGGCCGGCCCCGGACTGGTTGCACCAGTTGCCGAGGTGGATGCGCCGGTCGTAGCGACCGCCGTCGACGTAGGCGTCCGCGCTGGTCCTCGGCCCCGGAGCGGCGGGTCGGGCGGCGCCGCCCCAGCCGTTGCGGGACGTGTCGATCAGCATGCCGAGATTGGTGTCGAAGCCGAGCGTGACCAGTTTGGCGCGCATGGCCTGGGCGTACGAGAGTTCGTCGACGTAGCGGTTCCAGTCGACCCACTTGGTCTGGCGGACCGAGACGCCGTTGACGCTGTCGTCGACGGTGAAGTGGTTCTCCTTCAGAGCGCTGTAGTTGGCGGTGTTGACGATGAAGCCGTGGACGTCGCCGAGGGTCGCGCCCTCGGTCGTGGCGGCGGTCTTGAAGATCTCCGCCGACGGGCCGAAGTTGTCGTCCCAGCCGAGCCAGCCGTGGTGTCCGGCGTCCACGTAGTTGTAGACGTTGGGCGCGTCGCCCAGCTTGTTCAGGGCGTAGCCGACGCCCTTCTGGTAGTTGCCGTTCGCCTTCATCGTGTCGCAGTTGGGGGTGGCGGTCGGGCGCGGGGTGACGTTGGTGACGAGGTTGGGCAGGGAGTCGATCTCGACGGTCGTCACGATGCGCAGACCGGCGTACTTCTGGTCGGCCAGGATGGCGGCGATCGGGTCGATGTACTGGGTCTTGTAGCGGTCGATCTCGGTCGCGCCGAGTTCTCCGTTGGAGGCGAGGGCCGAGCAGTCGCGGCCCGGCAGGTTGTAGATGACGAGTTGGACGACGAGTTCGCCGGCGCCCTTCTGCGTCAGCGCCGCGTCGAGGTGGTCGCGCAGGCCCATGGCGCTCCCGACGCCCTCGATCGCGGCGGTCCGGTCGAGCCAGACTCCGGTGGGCCGGTCGGAGATCCGGGTGCCGCCGGGTTCGGCGGCGGCCCTGGCGGACCACTCGGGGTTCACGTAGACCTTGGCACCGGCGTAGGGGTTGTCCACGCGGGTGCCGGGGCCGGGCGGATCGGTCGGATCTGTGGGGTCGCCCGGGCCGGCGTTGCAGGTGACCCCGTTCAGCTTGAACGTGGCCGGTATCGCGTTGCTGCCGCTGTACGAGGCGTTGAACCCGAAGGAGGCGGACGCGCCGGTGGCGAGTGTGCCGTTGTGGGCCACGTTCCTGGCGGTGACACCGGCGCCGCTCTGGGCGAGGTCGGCGTTCCAGCCCTGGGTGACGCGCTGGTTGCCCGCGAAGGTCCAGGTCAGATTCCAACCGCTCACCGGGTCACCGGTGTTGGTGACGGTGACGCCGGAGGTGAAACCGGAGTCCCACTGGGTCTGCACCGTGTAGGCGACGGTGCAGCCCGCGGCGGCGGCGGCGCCGGGCGCGGTCACGGCGGTGGCTGTTCCGGTGGCGGCTGCTGTCAGGGCGGCGGCGGCCAGTAAGGCCGTACGAGATCTCATGGCTGAAGTCACTCTCCGTCGAGGGCAATACGGGTGGGGGTGCCGTGCGGTGAAGTGAGGTGCGAGGCGGCGGACCGCCTGTGGCGCGTCAAGCCTTGACGAGTGGGAGCGCTCCCATACTGGTCGCGAGTCATGTCCCGGTCAAGGTTCGTGAAGAGTCGAAGTCGTTCGGCAGCGCGGAGCGCCGTGAGCTTCAGAAATCGACCGCGGGCCGTCCGCGTCGCGCGTACGGGACGCTCACACCCGGCCCGGTGGAGCTCGGCGCGCCGCCTACCCGGCGTCCCCGTCCGCCTGACCCGGCCCGACCAGAGTGACCGTGATCCCCTGGCCACGCAGCGCCTTGACGGTCTCGGGGTCCGCGTCGGTGTCGGTGACCAGGGTCCACGGCGGGGCGAGCCGGGTCCAGGCGTGGAAGGGGCGGCGGCCGAGCTTCGCGGCGTGCGCGAGGACGTACACCCGCTGGGAGCGGCGGGCGACGAGCTGCTTGAGCCGGGTCTGGCGGTGGTCGGCCTCGCAGAGACCGTGTTCGGCGGTCACGCCGTCCGTCCCGAGGAACGCCCGGTCGAACGTCATCTGCTCCAGGGCGGCCTCGGCGAGCGGGCCGATGAAGCTCTGGCTGAGCGGGCGCAGGGTGCCGCCGAGGCACTGGACGTCGAGGGTGTCGACGTCGCCGAGCTCCTGAAGGGCGGTCAGGCTGCTGGTGGTGACCGTGAGCGGTTTGTGGCCCCGCAGTTCGTGGGCGAGGGCGCCCACGGTCGTACCGGCGTCCAGGAAGACGCTCTCGCCGGGGACTATCCGGGTGGCCGCCCAGCGCGCGATGGCCCGTTTGGCTTCGAACGCCTCCCCCGTGCGCTGGCGCAGATTCGCCTCGGGGTGCGCGGTCAGGGCCATCGCGCCGCCGTACGTACGGGCCAGCCGCCCCTCCGCGTTCAGCCGGGCCAGGTCACGGCGGATGGTGGACGCGGTCACCTCGAAGGTGCGGGAAAGCTCCTCCACACTGGCCAGTCCGGTCGTGGTGGCGAGGTGGACGATCTGATCCCGGCGGCGTGAACCCGTGACACTCACGGTGGATGTGCCCCCGTCCTGTGGTGGTCTGGAGTCGGCGGTACGGCGCCCGCGTCGGCGGCGGGCCGGGCGGGTCAGCCGGTGGGGCTGGGGGCCAGCGCGGCGGCCTGCCGAAGTGCCTCGATCATGCTACCGGGGTCGGCGGTGCCGGTTCCGGCGATGTCGAAGGCGGTGCCGTGGTCCACGGAGGTACGGATCACCGGCAGGCCGACGGTGAGGTTGACGCCCGCCTCCAGACCGAGGATCTTGACCGGCCCGTGGCCCTGGTCGTGGTACATGGCGACGATGAGGTCGTAGTCGCCGCGTCCGGCGAGGAAGAACGCGGTGTCGGCGGGCAGCGGCCCACGGGCGTCGATGCCGTCCGCGCGCAGGACTTCGAGTGCGGGGACGATCTTCTCCTCCTCCTCGCCGTAGCCGAACAGCCCGTTCTCCCCGGCGTGCGGGTTGATTCCGCAGACTCCGATCACCGGGTGCTCGACCCCGGCCCGCACGAGGGCGTCGTGGCCGCGCCGTACGGTGCGCTCCACCAGGCCGGGTTCGATCCGCGCGACCGCGTCGATCAGGCCGATGTGCGTCGTGACGTGGATGACCTTCACGGTGTCGGTGGAGAGCATCATGGACACCTCCTCGACACCGGTGAGGTGCGCGAGCAGTTCGGTGTGGCCGGGGTAGAGGTGGCCGCCGGCGTGCAGGGCCTCCTTGTTGAGGGGGGCGGTGCAGATGCCCTGGACGGCCCCGGAGAGCGCGAGTTCGGACGCGACCCGTACGTACTGGTACGCGGCGTCGCCCGCGACGGCGGAGAGCTTGCCCCACGGCAGGTCGGCCGGGAGCAGCCCCAGGTCGATGACGTTGATCCGGCCGGGGGTGAACTCGGCGTCGGCGAGCCCTTCGACGGTGACGATCTCCACCTGGTCGGTGAGGCCCAGCAGTGCGGCGGCCCGGCGCAGCCGCTCGGCGTCGCCGACGACCACGGGGCGGATACGGCTCAGGGTGCCGGCGTCCAGCAGGGCGGGGACGATCACTTCCGGGCCGATGCCGGCGCCGTCGCCCATGGTGACGGCGATGACCGGCAGCGCGCCGGTGTTCCCGGCGGTGGTCGGTGCGGTGCCGGCGGCTGCGGCGGGGATGGCATTCATGAACGGGCCTTTCGCGTGGTCCTGAGAGGTGCGGCCGGACTTCGGGGCCGGTGGGGCGGGAGTTGGGGTCGGGG
>NZ_MDCR01000343.1 GCF_001723055.1 Streptomyces niveus | reverse complement strand
GCGCCGCGCGGCGCCGACGACCGGTTCCGGATCGCCAGCATCACCAAGACGTTCGTGGCGACCGTCATGCTCCAACTGGAGTCGGAGGGACGGCTCGACCTCGACGACTCGGTCGAGACCTGGCTCCCCGGAGTCGTACGGGGCCATGGTCACGACGGCCGGAAGATCACCGTACGGCAGCTGCTCAACCACACCAGCGGTGTCTTCGACTTCCTCGACGACCCGGTGTACGAGAAGAAATACCTCACCGACTTCGTCAAGAACCGCCTTCTGACGCGGACCCCGCAAGAGGCGCTGGACGCCGCCCTGGCCCATGCGCCGACCTTCGCGCCCGGCACCGACCACGCGTACTCCAACACCAACTACGTGCTGGCCGCGCTGATCATGGAGCGGGTCACGGGGCACACGTACGAGTACGAGGTACGCACCCGGATCATCCAACCGCTCCGGCTGCGGGCCACCGTCCTGCCCGGCGACAGCGCACTGATGCCGAAGCCGAGCGGGCGGGCGTACTCGAAGATCGGCGAGAGCGGCGACGGGGCCAGGATCTACGACGTCACCCACCAGAACGCCTCCCAGACCTGGGCCGAGGGCGACATGATCTCCAGCGCCGGCGACCTGAACCGGTTCTTCGGCGCGCTGATGCGCGGCGAGCTGCTGAAGCCGCAGCAGTTGAAGGCGATGAAGACGACCGTCTTCGACTCCGGCTACGGACTGGGCATCGAGAAGCTCACGGCGAGCTGCGGGAAGGAGCTCTGGGGCCACGGCGGCGGCTGGGTCGGCTCGCTCTCGTACGCCGCGACGACGGAGGACGGGCGCCACTCGTTCGCCCTCAACCTCAACGGGGACTGGGACGCCAGTGGGGTGGGGGCGGTGCTGGTGGCCGAGTTCTGCGACGCGCCCTAGGCCGTTTCGTTCGGATCACCGAACCCTTGGCATGTGAGGGCGATCGTCGAGTGCGGCGCCTCCGCCGACATCTGTAGCCTGGCGGCACTGTAGGCCGAGGGGGAGCTGACCGTGGAGAACATCCTGGCCGTGGCCATCGGGGCCGCTATCGGACTCATAGGGGCGGTGTTCGGTTCGTGGTTCACCGCGCGCCGACAAGACCGCATGTGGCTCCGCGAACAGAAGCTCAAAGCCGGGATCGGCTTCAACACGGCCGTAGTTCAGCTACTGGACTACCTGAAGGAAACACAGCTGAGCGGCGACGGTCCCGGAGCCAATGAGTTGGCGAATCAGATGCAGGAAGCACGCTCGGCTCTCTACCTGCTCTGTGCCAGCGACACCGTCGATCTCGCCGATGCTCTAGCGCATCGGGTCTGGAGCACCCGGCCCACCGACGGCAGGAACGACCGCCGGGCCGAGTTCCGAGAGACGTTGGACCTCCTGCGCCGCTTCACCCATCAGCTCCGGCAAGAGATCGCCAGATCGTAGTCCCCATTGGATCACCGGGCGGACCAGAGGAAGATGCCTGCGATGTGGAGTCCGGCCAGGTAGATGGTGGCGGTCTTCTCATATCGAGTGGCGATGCCTCGCCACTGCTTCAAGCGGTTGATGCACCACTCGACGGTATTGCGCTGCTTGTAGGCGTCACGATCGAAGGCCGGTGGTCTGCCACCTCGGCTGCCGCGACGGAGTCGGTGACCTTGCTGGTCGGCCGGGACGGGGATCACCGCTCGGATGCCGCGCTTGCGCAGGTGCTCGCGGATCGCGCGGGAGGAGTATGCCTTGTCGGCCAGGACCGCGTCCGGCCTGGTCCGGGGGCGTCCGCGGCGCCTGGGAACGCGCAGGCGGGCCATGACATCGATGAAGGCGGGTGCGTCGCCGGCTTGTCCGGCAGTGAGAACGAAGGCCAGGGGGCGGCAGCGGGTGTCGGCGGCGAGGTGGATCTTCGTGGTCAGTCCGCCACGGGACCGTCCGATGGCGTGGTCGTCGGGCTCGTCAGCTGGGGCCCTTTTTTGCGAGCCCCGGCGGCATGCTGGTGGGCCCGCACGATGGTGGAGTCCACCGAGACGGCCCAGTTCAGGTCGTCTTCGGCGTCGGCCTGGGCCATCAGCGTCGTGAACACCCGCTCTCAGGTGCCGTCGATGGCCCACATCCGCGGCCGGTTGTAGACGCCTCGCCAATTGCCGTACTTCTCCGGCAGGTAAACCCACTGCGTTCCGGTCTGGAACTTGAAGGCGATGGCGTCGATCACCTCGCGGTGATCCCTCCACCGGCCACCCCGTTTCGGCGTCCTGTCCGGGAGCAACGGCTCGATCCGCGGCCACTGCGCTTCAGTCAACGGCACACCCGGGCCAACGACCGGATGATCCAAACGAAACTGCCTAGGGATACTCAGGCCGTCTCGCCGCGCAGATGCGCCAGCACCGCGAGCACGCGCCGGTTGCCCTCCGTCGGGTCGAGGTCCAGCTTCATGAAGATGTTCCCGGCGTGCTTGACCACCGACGCCTCTGTCACCGTCAGCCGCTGCGCGATCGTCTGGTTGTTGAGACCCTCCGCCATCAGCCCCAGGACTTCCCGCTCGCGCGGCGTGAGCCGGCGCAGCGGGCGGCTCTGGGCGTGCTGGACGAGCAGCACCCGTACGACCTCGGGGTCGATGACCGTCTGCCCGACGGCGACCCGCCGAATCGCGTCCAGGAACTCGGAGACCTCACCGACCCGGTCCTTGAGCAGATAGCCGAGTCCGGCGGCCTCCGCCCCGCCGCTGCCGCCGAAGAGCTGGGTCGCGTACGCCGTCGCGACGTACTGCGACAGTACGAGCACCGGCAGCCCGGGGTGCCTGGCCCGTAGCTCCAGCGCGGCCCGCAGCCCCTCGTCGTGCTGGCCCGGCGGCATCCGCACATCGGTGATCACCAGGTCGGGGAGGGTGGGCCGGGCGTCGTCCACGGCGCGCGCCAGCGCCTGCGCGTCGCCGACGGCGGCGATCACCTCGTGTCCGCCACGGGTCAGCAGCTCGGTGAGCCCCGCCCGCAGCAGTACGGAGTCTTCCGCCAGCACTACGCGGAGCACGGCACCTCCACGCCGACCCGCGTCGGGCCGCCCACCGGACTGGACACCACGAGTCTGCCTTTCAGGATCGCCACACGGTCCGCGAGACCTTGCAGCCCCGCGCCGGCGGAGGGGACCGCCCCGCCGCGGCCATTGTCGGTGATCGCGAGGGTGAGTGTGCCGCGCTTGAGTCTGCCGACGACCGTCAGCTGAGTGGCGCCGCTGTGCTTGGCCGCGTTCGTCAGCGCCTCGGTGACCGTGAAGTACGCGACCGTCTCCACCGCGTCCGGCAGCCGGCGCGGGAGATCGATGTCGACGTCGACCGGGATCGGACTGCGCAGCGCGATCTCCGCGACGGCGGCGTCCAGCCCGTGGTCGGTCAGGACCTGCGGGTAGATGCCGCGTACCAGGTCACGCAGTTGCGTCAGCGCGAGCCGCGCCTCACCCCGGGCGCGCGAGACCAGTTCCGTGGCCGGCGAACCGCTCTCCCGCAGTTCCAGCTCGGCAAGTCCCAACGTCATGGTCAGGGCGACCAGTTGTGCTTGCGCCCCGTCGTGCAGATCGCGCTCGATACGGCGCCGCTCCGCCTCGAACGCGTCGGCCAGCCGGGCGCGCGACCGGGTCAGCTCGACGACCTGACGCTCCTCGTCGCGCGGCGACAGCACGAACACCGCCGTCTTGACCTGCGCCCCGGCCAGCAGGCCCGCGGCGTACGCGCACAGGACGAGGGCGAGCAGCCCGGCCGCGGTGGCGGGCAGGGCGTGCAGCGGGCTCTCGACCGGCCGCCCCGGAATGATCATCACGTCCTCGGGGCCCGCGTTCGAGACGATGAGCGGCGCCGCCAGCAGGACGACGGCGAACGTCAGCCCGATCGCGAGGGCGAGTCCCACACACACCTGGACGGGTGCGAAGACGACGACGTAGCCGAGTTCGCGCCACGTCGCCCGCTCCCGCAGCCGGGTACGCAGCCGGCCCCGGCGGCCCGCTCCGACCAGCGAACGGTGCGGATTCGGCACCGGCACCGGCTCGACCAGCCGCATCCGGCGCCGTTCGACGGCGGCGGCCGGGACACCGAAGGTGGCGGCCAGCATCAGCACGAGATCCACGCCGATGACGGACAGCAGCAGACCGGACACGGCCAGGGCCGCGAGGAGGAGCAGGGAGGCGAGGCCGGTGAGCGCCCCGCCCAGCAGATGCGCCCAGACCCGCCAGGGCCAGCTCGACAGGATGAAGCGCTGCGGGGGCTGCCTCATGGCGCGCCACACGGTGACACCGGGCACGGCGTCGGCATCCGTCCCCGTTCCCGTCCCCGTTCCCGTCTCTTCCTCTGTTTTTGATGTCTCCGGTCGTTGTGGCACCTGGCCAGCGTACGGAGGGGCGCGCGGGACCCTCGCGGAGTGTGCCGCTCAGCCGGGCGGGGCCACCAGTCCCGTCTCGTACGCCAGGATCACGAGCTGCACCCGGTCGCGGGCGTCGAGTTTGGCCAGCAGCCGGGTCAGATACGTCTTGGCGGTGGCCACGCTGATGGACAGCTCGGTCGCGATCTCGGTGTTGGACAGCCCGCTGCCGACGAGCACCAGCACCTCGCGCTCCCGGTCGGTGATGCCGGTGACCGGCGGCCGGGGCGGGGCCGACGCGGGGCGGCCCGCGAACTCCTTGATCAGACGGCGGGTGACGCTCGGCGCGATCAGACCGTCGCCGCTCGCGACCACCCGGATCGCGGCGAGGATGTCGTCCAGCGCCATGTCCTTGACGAGAAAGCCCGCCGCGCCCGCGCGCAGCGCGCCGTACACGTAATCGTCCTCGTCGAACGTCGTCAGCACGATGACATGCGTGGTGCCGGGACCGGTGGTGATCTGCCGGGTCGCACCGATGCCGTCCGTGCCGGGCATGCGGATGTCCATCACCACGACGTCGGGGGCGAGTTCGGCGACCAGCCGGACGGCCTCGGCGCCGGTGCCCGCCTCGCCGACGACGTCGAGGTCGGGGGCGTCGGTGATGACCATACGCAGGGCGGCGCGGACGAGGGGCTGGTCGTCGGCGAGTACGACGCGTACGGGGGCGGTCACGCGCGGGCCCCCGCCACGGGTACGGGTACGGGCACCGGCAGTCGGGCCGTCACCCGGAAACCGCCGGCGGGGCGCGGCCCGGCCGCGAAGTCGCCGTGCAGCAACGTCGCGCGCTCCCGCATACCCACCAGGCCCCAGCCGGTGCCCCTGCCGCGCTGCCGGACGCCCCGCCCGTCGTCGGTGATCTCGATCGACAGCTCCTCGGTCCGGCTGCTGTCGACGGTGACGCGGCAGGACGGGGTGCCCGCGTGCCGTACGACGTTGGTGACCGCCTCCTGGATGATGCGGTACGCCGAGATGTCGATCTCCGGTGGCAGCGGGCGCGGTTCACCGTGCCACCGCACATCGACACGGACCCCGGCGGCCGTCGTCGTCGCGGCCAGCCGGTCGACGTCCGCGAGTCCGAGCGCGGGATCCAGCGGCGCGGCGTGCGCCAACTCCGCCGCGTACCCGGGGCCTTCGGGCTCCGCCTGGCGCAGGGCGCCGAGCATGCGGCGCAGCCCCGCCAGCGTCTCGCGCCCGGCGTTCTCGATACTGCTCAGCGCCTCACGCGCGGCGACCGGCTGGGTCTCGATGACGCGCGCCGCGGCGCCCGCCTGGAGGGCGATGATGCCGATGCTGTGCGCGACCGTGTCGTGCATCTCGCGCGCGATCCGCAGCCGCTCGGCGGTCACCGCCCGCGCCGCCGCCTGGACGCGGGACTGCTCGGCGTACTCCCGGGCCTGGTGCGTCGAGTTGCCGATGAGCCAGGCGATGACCACCGTCATGGCGACGGCCGTCTCCGCCGACATGCCGACGTTCCAGCCGTGCAGCATCCGGACGCCCAGATAGCCGACGAGGGTGCCGAGCGCCATCGCGGCGGCGACGAGTCCGGTCCGGCGTGGCCGGGTCGACGCGACGAAGAACAGCGCGACGTCGACCGCCAGGAACTGCGCGAGCGGGATCTCCCCCACGCTCAGCGGCGTCGTCGCGAGGACGGCGGCGCCGAGGAGCAGGGCCGTCCCGAACAGCGGGCGCCCCGCCAGTCGTCGGCCGCCCGCCACCGCCAGGCAGGTGGCGACGGCCAGCATGGCCAGGCCGTCCCAGCGGTAGATCAGGACGCCCGCGAGCACCGCGGGCTCCTCCTCGCCGGGCAGCCTGAGCCGCACGAGGAAGGTGAACACCGCGCCCGCCGCCCACGCGAGGGCGACCCAGACGCTCGGCTGTACCCGCTTGAGCAGCGGCATTGGCGGCATGGCGTGCATGCGCCGATCGTAACGACGCGGGCCGCGCCGGTCGTCCGGCCGTGGTCGTACACCCGTGGTCGACACCGGGCGGCGGGATTGTCGGCGCCGGTCCGACGACGTACGGGGGAGCGCGCCGCCACCGTTGGCCGGGTGATCGAAGTCAACGAACTGACCAAACGCTACGGCACGACCACCGCCGTCAAGAACCTCAGCTTCACCGTCCGGCCCGGACTCGTCACCGGGTTCCTCGGACCCAACGGGGCAGGCAAGAGCACCACCCTGCGGATGATCCTCGGCCTGAACGAGCCCACCGGCGGCTCGGTCACCGTCGACGGCCGCCCGTTCCGGGACCGGCCGCGCGGGCTGCGGCACGTGGGCGCGCTGCTCGACGCGAGCGACGTGCACGGCGGGCGTACCGCCGCCGCGCACCTCGCGGCGCTGGCCCGCGGCAACCGCATCCCGCGTGCGCGGGTGGACGAGGTGCTGCGGGAGGTCGGGCTGACGGCCGCAGCCCGGCGCCGTATCGGCGGGTTCTCGCTCGGTATGAAGCAGCGGCTCGGTATCGCGGGCACGCTGCTCGGCGATCCGCCGGTGCTGCTGTTCGACGAGCCGCTCAACGGCCTTGATCCGGAGGGGGTGAAGTGGGTACGGGGCCTGTTCCGGCGGCTGGCCGCCGAGGGCCGCACGGTGTTCGTCTCCAGCCATCTGATGACCGAGATGGAGAGCACGGCGGACGAGTTGGTCGTCATCGGCCGTGGCGAGCTGATCGCGGCGGAGAGCCTGGCGGACTTCGCGGCGCGCGGGACGCGGGCGAGCGTGACCGTACGGACCCGGGCGGGCGCGGCGCTGACGGAGCTGCTGACGGCGCAAGGCGGGGACGTACGACCGCTGGCGGCCGACGGGCCCGGTGAACGCTTCGCCGTAACCGGCCTGAGCAGTGCGCGCGTTGCCGAACTCGCCTTCGAACACCGCCTGCTGCTGGACGAGTTGACCGCCGGCCGGTCCTCGCTGGAGGAGGCGTTCATGGAACTCACGGCGGACAGCGTCGAGTACGGCGCGACAGAACAGGGAGCCCCCCGATGACCGCGACCGCAACCGCGACCGTAGACGTCTCCGAACCGGCCGCCCGCTTCCGTGACCTCCTCGCCGCCGAATGGCTCAAGCTGTGGTCGCTGCGCTCGACGGTGTGGGCGTACGTGATCGGCACCCTCGTCGTCGTCGGGTTCAACGTGGGGGCCACGTACGACCGTTACCGCTACTGGACCGCGCGCAACGCGGCGGACCGGGCCGACTTCATCGCCGACGGGATCGCGCACCAGTACGCGTACACCACCAACGCGGGCACGATCATGATGCTCGCCGCCGGTGCCATCGGGGCCGTCGCGATCACCGGCGAGTACGGCACCGGGCTGATCCGTACGACGTTCGCCGCCGTCCCCGCCCGCCGCTCGGTGATGGCGGCCAAGGTGGGTGTGCTCGCGCTGGTCATGACTGGGTACGGGGCGGTCGTCGCCGCCCTCTCGTTCTGGCTGTCCCAGGCGATCCTGGCCCGCCGCGACGCGGGCGTGTCCATCGGCGACCCGGGCTCCCTGCGGCTGGTCGCGGCCTCGGCGCTGCTGGCACCGGTGTGCGGGCTCGCGGGCATGGCCATCGGGGTGCTGCTGAGGCACGGCGGGGCGGCGATCGTCACGGTCGTCGTGGTGCTGCTGGTCGTGCCGCTGGTCTTCGCCGACGACCGGCACTGGGCGGCCGTCGTGGACCACGCCCTGCCCAGCTCCGCGTGGATGCGTCTGGTCGACGTCCGGTACGACCCGGGCGTGGGCATCCCGTTCCCCTGGACGGTGGGCGGGGCGTGGACGGTGTTCGCGCTGTGGGCGCTCGGGGCGGCGGCGGTGGCGGTGTTCGCGGCGCCGCGCCGCGACCAGTGACCCTCAGGCCGTGACGTCAGGCGGTCTTGACCGCGCCCCCGTCGATGAGATGGTCCGCCCCGGTGGTGCTGCCCGCGAGGGGTGAGGCGAGGTACGCGACGAGGGCGGCGACCTCCTCGGGCCGTACCAGCCGGCCCGTCACCATCCCCATGGCGGCGGGGAGTTGGGCCAGGAGCTGTTCGTGTTCCACGCCCATCGACCGGGCCAGAGCGGCACCGTAACCCTCGGGGCTCTCCCACATGTCGGTCCGTACGGCGCCCGGCGAGACGGTGTTGACCCGCACTCCGGCCGGTCCGAACTCCTCGGCCAGCGCCTTGCCGAACGCGGTCAGCGCCGCCTTGGCCGTCGTGTACGGCACGGGGCCCGCGTGCGGCGTACGGGCGCCGTTGGACGAGATGGTGACGAGGGCGCCCCGGCGCTCGACGAGCGAGGGCAGCGCGGCGCGGGTGGTGCGTACGGCGGCCAGGAAGTTCAGGTCGAACATCTGCTGCCACTGCTCGTCGTCGAAGGAGAGGAAGCCGCCGGTCGCCCCGTCCACGCTGTCGCCGCCGCCGACGTTGTTGACGAGGACGTCGATGTCGGTGAGTTCGGCCCTGGCCCGTTCGACGAGCCGGGCGGGGCCGTCGGCCGTGGACAGGTCGGCCGATATCGCGATCGCGCCGGTGGCCTTGAGCGCGGGGGTGAGGTTCCGGGCGGCGGCCACGACGCGCATGCCCTCGCCGACGAGCGCGGTGACGACGGCGAGTCCGATGCCACGGCTCGCGCCGGTGACGAGGGCGGTCCTGCCGGCCAGTTGCAGATCCATCGCGTTCTCCCATGCTGGAAAACCAAGTCATTCCCGATGCGAAAACGATAGAACATGCAACATCGATGTTGCAACTATCGGGGAAACGGCAACCACCCCGTACTGCCCCGTACTCTTCGGCCATGGCTGAAGAGAAGAAGCCGAAGCCCTTGAGGGCGGACGCGGAGCGGACCGTACAGACGATCCTGACCGCCGCCGAGCGCGTACTGAGCGCCAATCCGGCGGCGACGATGGAGCAGATCGCCGAGGCGGCGGGGGTCGCGCGTACGACGGTCCACCGGCGGTTCGCGACACGTGAGGCGCTGGTCGAAGCCCTGATCGCGTGGGCGACCCGGCAGTTCCACGAAGCGGTGGTGAACGCCTCGGTCACCGCGCCGCCGCTGGTCACCCTCTACCAGGTGACCGCCAACGTCCTGCGGGTGAAGATCAATTGGGGCTTCGCGATGAGCGGGACGACTCCGCAGGACCCGGAGGTGGCCCGGGTCCACGCCGACGTACTCGAACGGTGCCACGCCCTCTTCCTGCGCGCCCGCGCCTCCGGCGTCCTGCGTCCGGACGCCGACCTGCTCTGGGTCCGTCAGGTGTACTACGCGCTGATCCACGAGGCGGCGCGGAACCGCGCGGACGACCTGTCCGACGGCGACGTCGACGCGCTGGCCACGCTGGTGGTCGACACCCTGCTGCACGGGGTCGGCGGCGCGAACCGCTGAGACGCGGGCCGGAGGGTCAGTCGGGTACGAGGACGGCGGCGCCGTCGACACGGTCCGCCGCGAGGTCGGCGAGCGCCCGGTCCGCCCGGCTCATGGGGTACGGACTGACGGTGACCTGGATGCCGATCCGATCGGCGAGAGCCAGGAACTCGCGTCCGTCCTGCCGGGTGTTGGAGGTGACGCTGCGCAGGTCGCGCTCCTGGAAGAGATGGCGCTGGTAGTTCAGCGACGGGATGTCGGAGAGGTGGATGCCCGCGACGGCGAGCGTGCCGGAGCGGTCGAGTGCTTCCAGCGCGACCGGCACCAGGTCGCCGACCGGGGCGAACAGGATCGCCGAGTCCAGCGGCTCGGGCGGCCGGTCGTACGCGTCACCGGCCGAGGCGGCGCCCAGGGCGAGCGCCAGTTCACGGGCCCGCGCCGACCTGGTCAGCGCGTGGACGGTGGCCCCTTCGGCGAGGGCGACCTGGGCCGCCAGATGCGCCGACGCACCGAAGCCGTAGATACCGAGCCGCCCGCCCTCGGGCAGGGCGCTGCGGCGCAGCGCGCGGTAACCGATGATCCCGGCGCACAGGAGCGGCGCGAGCGAGGCGGCGTCGCGACCGTCCGGAAGCGGATAGGCGAAGGCCGCCGGCACCACCGCCAGATCGGCGAAACCGCCGTCCGCGTCCCACCCCGTGTAGGTGGACCGGGGACAGAGATTCTCCTGCCCGGCCCGGCAGTAACGGCACACCCCACAGGTCCCACGCAACCAGGCCCCACCGGCACGGTCCCCGACCCGGAACGACTCCACCGCCTCCCCGACGGCGACCACGCGCCCGACGATCTCATGGCCGGGAACGGTCGACGGCCGACGGGGCGGCAGATCACCCTCGGCCAGATGCAAATCGGTCCGGCACACCCCACACGCCTCAACCCGCACCAACAACTCCCCGGCCCCCGGCGGCCCAGCCCGCCGCCGAACCCGGACGAGCGGCCCACTCCGAACGGGCCCCGGCCTCTCAACGGCCCAGCCATTCGTTGTCCGAGCGGACGCGCCAAACGTCATGCTCCAAGCCTGCGCCGCCCGAGCGACCGGGGCAAACGCATCCGAGCCACGGCACCCACATCACAAAAGACCGCACCCGCTCCCCAGGCCGCCGAGAGAGGCGGCCGCGATGGGGCGGGTGCGGTCTTTTGTGAT